>JAKPXU010000006.1 GCA_029571905.1 Acidobacteriota bacterium
GCTTTTTTCACCCACTTGCTATTAGGATAGTCGCTAATTAACTTGGTAAAATAGGGAAGTGCCTGGTCATAGTTTCTGGTCTGGAAATAGCTATCAGCGATATAATAATAAACAGCATCCATTCTTTTAAACTCAGGGTATTTGGTGATAATTTCAGAGAGCCGACTGAGGGCCGCGCGATAGGCTTTGCTTTTATAATAAAACTCGCCGATTAAGAATTCGTGGGTGGCCAGGCGCTGCTCGCAGTCTTTAATCTTTTCTTCGGCCTGCTTAGCATATTCGCTAGTCGGATAATTGGTAACAACTTTCCTGAATTCTTGCAGGGCCTGAAGGGTTTTGGTCTGATCTCGTCCTGGCTTCATAATGTTTTTATAATAGGTCATAGCTATTTGGTACTGGCAGTAAGGAACTGAAGGACTGGTAGGGTAGAGAGCCATGAATTCCCGATATTCGGCCGAAGCCAGAATAAGATTGGCTTCGTCTCCCTTGTTAAAATAAGCATCAGCAATTAAGAGTTTAGCTCGCTGGGCATAAAAACTTCGTGGAAAAGCATCAATGACCTGCCTAAGATACAAGATCCCTTTTTCCATGTCTTTTTTTATGTATTGTTGGCCGAGATTGAAAAGATTTTCATCAGAAGAAACTGTTTCCGGTGGTAAACTCTCAATTGAATTCTTGTTTTTATGGCAGGAGACAGAAAACAGCAAGACGACAGTCGCTATAAAAAAGACTATCAATTTGGCAGTAAATGTTCTGGTAATCTTCATCTTAACCTCATTTCCCGTTGATAATTCTCTGGTTGAAATCTCTGGCTACCATTTTCATTTCTCGGATGGTTGCTACTGGGTTCTGGGCATCATAGATAGAAGAGCCACAGATCGCGATATTCATTCCAAGCTCAAAAAGAGTTGAAAGATTATCTAGTTTTACACCCCCATCAACAGCTATTAAGATAGGCAACCGGCGTTCAGCAATGAGCTGGTTAAGCTTTTTGATTTTATACCTGGTAGCCGGGATAAATTTCTGACCACCCCAGCCTGGGTTGACTGTCATGACCAGGACATAATCCAGTTCTTCCAGAACTTCGCTCAATAGATCGATGGGTGTTGCTGGATTAATGGCCAGCCCGGCTTTTCGACCAGCTTCTTTGATCAGCTGTAGCAAGCGATGGGCATGAGGAGTGACCTCCAGATGAAAGGATAACCAGTCAGCTCCTGCCTCCAGAAAACCTGGTATGAGCTTCTCAGGATTGTCCACCATAAGATGGACGTTTAAGGGCAGACTGGTTTTCTCACGAAGATCGGAGACCAGCTTTTCTCCAAAAGTGAGGCTGGGCACAAAGTGGCCATCCATCACATCGACATGGACCATATCGGCCTGGCCCTGTTCGGCTATGGCTACTGCCTCAGCTAAACGAGAAAAATCGGCAGATAAAATTGAGGGAGCAATTAAATACATTTAACGACTGACCTCCAGATTAATAGGATTTCTTTTTTGAATCGGGTAACCGCCAGGCGGATTTTGCCTGACAATTACCCCTTTTTCCAAACCTGGATAATAAACATGACGGATATCTTCAACTTTAAAGCCAGCGGCCTGTAATCTGGGAACCGCCCGCTCGACTTTCCGACCAATCAGATCGGGCATCAGATAGGTTTTCTCCCTTTCTCCCTGGCTGACCAGAAATCCAATAGCTGAATTCCTTTCCAGTACCGCACCGGCCGGCGGATATTGAGCAATTATTCTGCCGGCAGGGTACTGGGGAGTATGAATCTGAGTTAAAAAACCCCGGTTAAGACCTGTTTGCTTGAGAATACTAATGGCCTGCTCGAGACTTTTTCCTGTTAATTCGGGAACGACAACCGACTCCTGACCGCTGCTGACTATGACTGAAATAGATCGGTTGACTTTTAAACGTGAGCCGGCGGCCGGGTCCTGAATGATAATTCTGCCCCTCCCGACCTCGTCAGAAAATTGTTGGCCAGCAATAGTCAGTCCAAGATCTCTTTTCTGTAGTTCCGTCCTGGCTTCTTCCACTGTTTTGCCGGTAATGTTGGGCACGTAAACCAGCTCATCACTGAGGATAATCTGGGATGAAATTACAGCCCCACCAAAGAAGAAAATCAAAACAATAAGCAGAAAATTAATCAGGTCAAGATACCACCAAGAGTATTTTTTGCCCATCGGCTGTTCTGTCTCAAAAAATCTGTCTGGAAATGTGAATTTTTCAAACTTATCTATATCATAGATTGAGAACCAAGTAAACATGCTTAAAGTTGCTTGCTGCCTTAAATGCCTGATTGAGGCCAGGGTGAAATATGTTTATAATAGAAAACTTAACATATGACAGATTGAAATTGGCTTGAATGACAGGAATGATTCAAGTTGATTGAAAAATCTGGAACAAAGAAAGGAGAATTAGATGAAAACATTCTCAGATTTCAGAAGCGATACTGTGACCAGACCGACAGAAGAAATGAGGCGGGCTATGGCGGAAGCCGAGGTTGGCGATGATGTGCTGGGTGATGACCCAACGGTTCAGAAACTGGAAGTGCTGGCTGCTTCCATTATGGGAAAGGAAGCAGCTCTGTTTGTGCCTTCCGGAACAATGGGCAACTCCATTGGGGTCAAGATCTGGACGCGCGAGCTGCAGGAAGTTATAGTCGAAGAGAAATGTCACATTTATAATATGGAATCAACTCATATGACCTTTATCTCTCGGGTAACACCCCGGCCTTTGCCTTCAAAACGAGGCGCTCTTGATCCCGAACTGGTCAGATCAAATGTTCGGCTGGCTTCCGTCCAGACACCTCAGACCTCACTCATCTGTCTGGAAAATACACATAATAACTGGGGAGGGTCAGTTATTCCTCTGGAAACCTTCAAAGAAATGAGAAAAGTGGCCGATGAATACGGGCTGAAAATCCATCTGGATGGAGCCAGGATTTTTAATGCCAGTCTGGCCTCTGGCGTTCCAGTAAAAGAATATGCCAGATACTGCGATTCAGTAATGTTTTGCCTGAGTAAAGGTCTCTCTTCTCCTGTTGGTTCAATGCTGGTATCAGATCGAGCATCAATTGATTATGCCCGCCGCGTAAGAAAGGCTCTGGGAGGTGGAATGAGACAGGCAGGAGTGCTGGCTGCCTGTGGATTGATTTCTCTAACCAAAATGATAGACCGTTTGAAGGAAGACCATCTCCGGGCTAGAAGACTGGCAGAGGCTATTTATGATTTGCCGGGAATAACCCTCAACCCGGTTGAAGTTGAAACCAATATAATTGTTTTCTATTTTAACCACCCGAAAATAACTATACCCGAATTGCTGAATAAGCTAAAAGAAAAAGGCATACTGGCTCTGGGTGTTTTTGGCGGTGTTCGTCTGGTCACCCACAAGGATGTAGATGACGAAGACGTCGAGAGAGCGATCAAAGCCTTTCGAGAAATTCTAGCCAGCTAATTTAAGAATCAGTAAGACTAGAAGGAGATTAGAATGGATAAAAAGAATCTGGCTATCATCGGTGGAGGTCCTGGTGGTTATCTGGCCGCTCTCCGGGCCGCCCAGCTTGGCTTGAGCGTTGTTCTCTTCGAGCAGGAAAAAGTGGGAGGTATTTGCATCAATGTTGGTTGTATTCCTACCAAGTATCTTCTCCATCAGACAGCTACTTTCTATCAAATTCGGGCTAATAAAAACCTGGAAGGTCCAATAGGCGAACTGCAGCTTAACTGGCAAAGAGTTCAGGAAGGAAGGCGGGGAGTGGTTGACCGGCTGGTTAAAGGGCTGGAGTTTTTGCTCAGCAAAAATAAGGTCGAGGTAATCAAAGGCAAGGCCAGATTGACTTCTCCCGGTGAGGTGACCGCCTGGACATCGGGTGGAGAAATAAAATTTCAGGCCGATAAAATTATTTTAGCCACTGGAAGCCGGCCAGCAGATTTTCCGTTTTTAAGGTTCAATGGACGGGAGGTCATCTCCAGCACAGAAGCCTTGTCGCTACCAGAAATCCCCAAGAAGCTGCTGGTGGTTGGGGCTGGGGCCATCGGATTGGAATTGGGCTCAGTTTATAGGCGCTTGGGCACGGAGGTTTCCATTCTGGAAATTATGCCCTCCATTCTTCCTGGTACAGATCTGGTTACTGCTCAGAGATTGGAGAGAATTTTGAAAAAACAAGGCCTCAAGATCTATTTACAGATGAAAATAGAATCAGCCGAGGTATCATCTGGCCAGGTCAGCCTCAAGGGACTATCTCTTCTTGATAACAAGCCTTTCGAATTTACAGCTGATAAAGTTTTGATCGCTGCTGGGCGGAGACCGAACATTGAGGATCTGGTCTGGGATGAGAATTTACTGGCCAGGCAAAAGGGAAATTTCCTCGAGGTTAACAGCCAGGGCGAAACCTCTGTTCCCGGCATTTATGCTATTGGGGATCTGACAGGTGGCAAGCTTCTGGCTCATAAAGCTTACCATGACGGGCGGGTGGCAGCCGAGGCAGCGGCCGGACTTAACAGCCAGCTTGATTATAAAGCTCTACCCTCGGCCATTTTTACCGAGCCTGAACTGGCTTCGGTTGGTTTATCTCAGGCTGAAGCTGAGGCCCGTGGAATAGCCATTAAGATTGGAGAATTTCCTCTTCAAGCCAACGGGCGAGCCCTGACTATGGATAGTCCCGATGGTCTGGTCAGGATCATAGCCAGCCAGGCTGATGACGAAATTCTGGGGGCTCACCTCCTGGCTCCTCATGCCAGTGAAATGCTGCCGATTCTGACCATGGCTGTCTCGCACCGGCTTAAGATCAAGGATCTTGATTCTATAATCTACGTTCACCCGACATTATCCGAGGCTATTCCCGAAGCTGCTCTGAAGGCCAATAAAGAAGCACTCCATATTCTTAACAGCTGATTTTCCTCCGTCTTACCCTGTCCGCCTGTCCGGCTCGGTCGAGGATAAGCAGCTCGCAGCCCTCAGGCTTCTTTTCCTGGTTGATTGGGCCGGCTATTCTGGACCAGCTTTTCTTTCCACCAGCTTTCCGTTAGTTGGTGTATCTCTTCATCGAATTTGACCATCTTTTCATAATATTGCGGATCTTCCAGAGCCAGACGAGCATTTTCATCTTCGGGTTTAGCATCCGGGGTCAATACTTTTTCTCTAAAATATTTGTAGTTATCTCTGATCGAACAGGGCGCGAAGAAATTGCCTGGTGGGTTGCTTAAATATCCGTACTCCATCTGCCACTGGCGGCCGCGCTTGAAGAAATCACTCCAGAGGGCTTCATCTATGGTCTTGCCCTGTCTATAAAGATCATAAAGGTTATCAACATAGTAGGGGACAAAAGCACAGGGAGTGATATTACCATTCCAGTCAACATAAAAATAACCACTGGGACGGCCATAGGCAATGCAGCCGCGGCTGGCTGCGCCGCTGTTCCAGAAATCACCAATGAAATAGCCACGCTCGAAAAGCATTTCTTCCCATTGGGCCAGCAGCTTCACGCGATCTTCTGGTGAGATCACCAGATCCATCGTATCCCTGGCCCGGCCGATGGGCATCAGATGGAACATCCACATGTAGGTGGCACCAACTTCTTCAAACCAGTATTCGTAAAATCTGTCTTCGAGGAGAATTGGTAAATTCTCTTTGGTGGCCGTAACAGAGACCCCAAAACCTATTCCATATTTTTTGAGGTTATCCATGCTCCGGAGTATTTTTTGAAAAACTCCTTTGCCCCGACGACGATCAGTTTCAGCTTCATAACCCTCAACTGAGATGGCTGGCGTTATATTGCCTAACTTAATAATTTTCTGGCAGGTAGATTCATCCAGCAAAGTACCGTTGGTATAGACGTGGAAGAACATATCATTGAACTCTTCAGCCAGAGTTAATAGACCTTTATCGCCGTCTTTCCACATAAACGGCTCGCCACCGGAAATAACAATAAAAGTCATGCCACAAATGTCACGCACTTCTCTGACCAGACGGGCCACCATGTCATAGGGGAGTGAAGCTTGCGTTCTGGCATTGCTGGCAGCATAACAACCGATGCAGTTAAGATTACATCTCTGGGTGGGGGAAATGACAGATAAACTGGGTGGGTTAATTCCATATTTTTCTCGATATTTCTGAGCAGCTTCCCGGCTGCGGCTGGATTCGCCCCATAAACCGCGTCCAAGAGTTTCTGCTACCTTTTTCAGATAGTCCTTGGAAAGGTAACCGCGGTCTAGATTTTTAACGCCAGTATTTATTAAATTAATAACATATTGGGCTTCCACTGCTGCCAGATATTCGGATTGAGAGCCTTCCGTCATCTCATAGTCTCTAAGGCTTTTTTTGACCCGATCGGTGGTAGTTTTTAGTGCAATATCCCGTAAGAAGCTTTTATTAGCCAGCAATTTTAAAGTGCCGGTGGCCAGATTGGTCCTCATTCTCGCTTTGATCAAATCTGTTCTCATAATAACCTCCCTATTAATAATCTAAAAAGGCTTAATTGACCTCATCGGTTATAGCTCTTAAAACATTGCTGCCATAACGGTGCGGACTATTTCGTCAGGTTCAACTTTTTGCCTGAAAATCGAATATTCAAGCAGCAGTCCATCCATCATACCGGTCAGCAATAAGGTATAAGTACGGCTATCAACTGGCTTGTTTATCTTTTTGCTGGTCAGAACTTCATCGATAACAGGTTGAATTAAATCAAGCATTTGCCTCCGTAGTTCGACTATATGGTCCATAATCTTGGTATCGCGTGGAGTGAGCTTCAAAACCAGGACCTTGGTCAAATTTTTTTCTCTGGCTCTGAACTGCAGATAGGATTTAATCACATTCTCCAGTTTTTGTTGGGCTGTTTTTGCATTTTTAGCTTCAGTCAGGCCCTGGCTGAGTTCGGCGAAAGCTTCATCCAACACAGTCTTGAAAATTTCAGCCTTGCCAGCAAAATGATAATAGAGACCAGCTTTGGTCATGTTAAGTCTGGTGGCCAGATCACTCATGGAAGCACCTAAGTAGCCATATTCTGAAAAAAACTCTCTGGCTACCTGAATAATATTCTTTTTGGCCCGTCGTCCGTTAGCTTTGACGGCTGTAACTTTGGACACTTCTGCACCTCAATAATAACTTACTTACCGGTCGGTAAGCTCAAATAAAATATAATTCCACATATTAATTCTGTCAAGTAGATACTCAGTTTATTGAGTAAGACTTTGTCTGGCCTGATAAAAAGTGTTTGACTAACTTTTCCTTTTATTTTAATATAGCCTCTATTTAAAAAAGGAGGTTATTATGGATAAAAAAGTTACAGTAGAAGAACTGCTGGCTAAAGCTCAGCAACCTTCGAAGGATGCCCTCCGGCTTCATCCCTTTTACAGAGGGAAGGTTGGTGTATCTCTGAAATGTCGGGTACGATCTTTTCATGATTTTGCCATCTGGTACACGCCCGGGGTAGCTGCTCCCTGTATGGAAATTAACAAGGATCCGGAAAAAGCCTATGAGATGACCAATAAGGGTAATTTTGTAGCTGTCGTCTCGGATGGAACTCGTGTTCTCGGTCTGGGCGATATTGGGCCAGAGGCAGCAATGCCGGTGATGGAAGGAAAGGCTCTGCTTTATAAATACCTGGGAGGTGTGGATGCTTTTCCTATTTGCCTCAGAGAAAAGGATCCGGACAAAATTATTTATATTGTAAAAGCTCTTCAGCCAACTTTTGGTGGTGTTAATCTCGAAGATATTTCGCATCCGAAATGCTTTCATATCCTTGATACCCTGAGAGCTGAATGTGAAATACCGATCTGGCATGATGATCAGCAGGGCACAGCTTGTGTGACTGTTGCCGGCTTGATCAATGCCCTGAAAATTGTCAATAAGAAAATAGAAGAAGTAAAAGTGACGGTCGTCGGCTCCGGAGCAGCAGGGATAGCCATCGCCAGACTATTGATAGCTGCCGGTGTTAACCCCGAAAACATGCTGTCCGTTGATTCCAAAGGAATTTTGTCCAAAGACCGGGCCGATCGTGAAGCCTTACAGACCAAGTATAAGGAAAAATGGGATCTTTGTCTGAAAACTAATCCGAAAAATAAGCAAGGAGACGTAGCTGAATCTATCAAAGGAGCTGATGTTTTGATCAGTGTCTCCTCTTCGGGACCTGGAGTTATAAAACCAGAGTGGATCAAAACAATGGCCAGGGATGCCATTGTTTTTGCAGAAGCCAATCCGATTCCTGAAATCTGGCCGTGGGAAGCAAAAGAAGCTGGAGCCAGAATTGTTGCTACCGGTCGTTCCGATTTTCCCAATCAGGTTAACAATTCGCTTGGTTTCCCTGGCATTTTCCGTGGAACACTTGATGTTAGAGCCAAAACTATCACAGATGAAATGTGTATCGCCGCGGCCAATGAGCTGGCCAAAGTGGCTGAAGACAATGGAATCAATGAGGAATATATCATCCCGAATATGGATCAGTGGGAAGTTTTCCCCAGAGAAGCGGTGGCTGTCGGACGAAAAGCTATCGAACAGGGTGTAGCTCGTAAAGACATACCAGCTGACGAGCTTTATAAGATGGCTGAAAATACCATCCGGAAGGCCAGGGAAGAGGTTCAACTTTTAATGAAGGAAGGTTTTATACCTGATCCAGATAAAAAGTAGTTCGGTTAATCAAGTTTAAAGCCAGGCCCGGGCCAGGAAACTGGCTCGGGCCTTTTTTATTTAGGGGTCAGTTGTTGGCCTTAGTTTTCGTACCAGAAATCAGAAAAAAGCGCTTTACCAACTTATTTCAGGCCAGGCCTGAAAGCCTGATAGATATTTGACAATGTAGATTATTTATGATAATAATTTAGCGTTCTTTAAACGTAAGGTTGAAGAAAATTAGAAGGTAAAAAATGAGTGGAGATGGAGAAAATTCTCTGCCAGATTTTTTAAGCCCCCCATAGCGATTACAGGCAAAAGGTTTAAGCTTCTTCTTTGCCTGATAAAGGCAAGGAGAGAAAGAAGGGAAAAAATAAATTCGAAATCGTAATGAGTAGAGGCTAAAAAAACTATATAAATCATCAGAAAGGAGGAAACTACAATGAAAAATCTGATGAAGATTTCGGTTCTCGGCCTTCTCGTGGTTTTCCTGTTTACCAGCTGCGCCCAGCAGCCGACACAACAAATAGATGAGGCAAAGGCGGCAATTGACGCAGTGGTTAAAGCGGGTGGTGACATCTATGCCAAGGATGAGCTGAAAAAGCTCAATGATGATTTCAATGTGGCTATGGATGAAGTGAATGCCCAGTCGAAGAAGCTGTTCAAGAGGTATGGCAAGGCAAAAGAAATGCTGGCCAAAGTTAAAGCTGATGCAGATAGCGTTGCCCAGCTGATTCCCGCTAGAAAAGAAGAAGCTAAAAACAATGCCATCGCTGCCTATGATGAAGCCAAGGCTGCTTTTGAAGCGGCTAAAGCTATCCTTGACAAAGCTCCCAAGGGCAAAGGCACCAAGGCGGATATTGAAGCTATGAAGTCTGACCTGGCTGGCCTGGAAGCTCAGTTAGCTGAAGTTCAGGCGGCTATTGACACAGAAGACTATTTTGGTGCCCGCGATAAAGCTGTTTCCATCAAGGAAAAAGCCAATGCTATTTCTGAGCAGGTTAATGCTGCTATTGAAAAGGTAAGGGGCAGATAATTTCCTTCAGAAAGAATAATTCAGACAGGAGCAAAGCTGTCTTGTGAAGCTGAGAAAAAAAATTGCAGCTCTCGTCGGAATTATTGCGTTTAGCCTGATATTTTTTACGCCAGGTTGTAAGACCCCACCGGCTCCTTCAGAGGTGGAACAAGCTCGGTTGCAAGAGCAAGCTCTCTGGGGGGCCGGTGGTTCTGTTTTTGCCCCTGAGGAGTTTCAAAAATACGAGAATAGTCTGACTGAAGCCAGAAAAGCTCTAGAACGAGAAGAATTGAAGATAGGTCTTTTTCGCAACTATGGCCGGGTCAGAGAAAACTTTCGTCAGGTGATCAGGCAAGGCGAGCAATTGGAGGCCCTTATTAAAAGCAGAAAGGCCTCTCTGTTGCTGGAAATAGAATCCAGTCGGGAGAGTCTTTATGCTAAATATGAGGTTTTGAATAATCTCAGCCTCCAGCTTAACCAACGTGGCTATGCTCGCCCACATCTTGCCCAAGCTGATATCTTATTCAAAGAAGTCGACCGCTTGCTGGCGGGCCTGCGATACGAAGAGGCCAGGGGCCGGCTGGAGAAAATTTCAAGTCTTTTGAAGCAGGCGGAAAACATTCTGCGTGAACAGCTGAAGCGGTATATGGATCAGGGTCAGATAAGGCAATGGCGCCAGCTGGCAGAAAGAGCTATTGAGAAATCGAAGACTTCTGGTCAGACGGTCATTGTCATCTCCAAACTGGAAAGGACTCTGACCGTTTATAAGGCTGGCCAGCAGATAAAGACCTATCGGGTTGGGTTAGGTTTTAATGGGTTAAATGACAAGCTGCATGCGGGCGATGATGCTACTCCTGAAGGTGAATATAAAATAATAAAGAAGATTGGTGCCAGTAAATATGGTAAGGGCCTTTTGATAGACTACCCGAATGAAGAAGATATCAAAAAATTCAATGAAGCTAAGAAAAAGGGTTATATTACTTCCTCTACCAGGATTGGTGGTTTGATTGAGATCCATGGTGGTGGTAAAGATGGTTTAACCCGAGGTTGTGTAGCCCTGGATGATAAAGAGATGGATGAGCTGTTCAAGCTGATTCCCATAGGGACGCCAGTCACCATTGTCGGCACAACCGACCCAAACAACAAAATTATTGAGATTTTAAAACCGGTGTAACTGGAAATGAAGAAAAAAGGCTGGAAGGTATTACTATTTATCTGCAGCATTATTTATATTGCTTCACTGGCCGTAGTAGTTATAGCTCTTATAAATAATCAGAAATCTATAGGTGAATGGAAGACTATTTATAATTTTGAACCAGACCCGAAGTCTAAAATTAGCCCGGAAGCTCAGAATACTGCCTTAAAGAAAAAAATAAAAAGTTATCAGCCAAGAGGCGTTTTTATCATGATTGACTCGGCAGAAAACAGGTATTATCTAAAAGAGGGCGATAGGGTTATAAGAGAAGGATTGGTTTCCACGGGCAGTGGAGAGATTCTGGTTGATCCCAAGGGGAAAAGAAGCTGGGTATTTGATACGCCCAAAGGAGAGTTCTTTGTCAAATCAAAAATCCAGAATCCTTATTGGGTCAAGCCTGATTGGGCCTTTATTGAAGAAGGTGAGCCAATCCCCCGAAGAATGGAAGAAAGGGTAGAAGGTGGAGTCCTGGGTGATTATGCTCTCGGCTTTGGTAATGGTTACTTTCTTCATGGAACCCTTTATACGCGTCTACTGGGCAGAAATGTCACTCACGG
>JAKPXU010000222.1 GCA_029571905.1 Acidobacteriota bacterium
GATCTCATTCGAGAAGAACTCAAAAACCGTTCTCTTCCTGCCTCGAGAGAAAATCTTATAGCGGTCGGCAATGAACTGCGAGAAAATTTTGGTCCTGATATCCTGGCCCGGCGAGCGGCAGCCAGGATCTCCGGTAAGACGGTCATTGACAGTATTAGGCATCCGGCAGAGATAGAGTATCTGCGGGGCCTGGGCAGTTTTATTTTGCTGGCGGTTGATGCACCGGTCGAAATAAGGTTTGAGCGAGCTAAAAAACGGGGCCGAGATGAATCGGCTTCAACTCTTGAGGAATTCATAGAGCAGGAAAACAGGGAAAAAGGAAGCGGTGGAAATAATCAACAGCTTGACCGCTGTTTGGCTCTGGCTGATGTCGTTATCATCAATGACGGCACCCTCGAGGAACTACAGCAAAAACTGGAGAAACAGGGATGAGTGAAACTCAAAATCAAGCCGGCAGACAGGACAAAAGGATTTCCAAAGATGAATATTATCTGGGCATAGCCCGTGAGGTATCGAGGAGAAGCACCTGTTTTCGCCGGACAATTGGAGCTATTATTGTCCGCGACGATCAGATCATTTCGACCGGCTATGTCGGGGCCCCGCGAAAAACCAAAGATAGTCTCCAACATGGTTTTTGCCTGCGCGACCGACTGAATATTCCTCACGGCCAGAGATATGAACTCTGCCGCTCGGTTCATGCCGAGCAGAATGCCATTATCAATGCAGCCAGAGCCGGAGTCAGCCTGCTGGGCGGCGATATGTTCATTTTCGGCAGCGACTCAAAAACCGGCCAGCCGATTGATGCTTTCCCCTGCTTTATCTGTAAAAAGATGATCATCAATGCCGGGCTCAACCGGGTGGTCTGCTCAACAGCTGATGGTAAATGGACAGTATTTTCTGTTGATGACTGGGCCCGCGACTGGCGGGAAAACGATATTATCGATGATACACATCAATATGGAAAAACAAATGAGGGACAGCATGAGTAAAAAATCTCACGGGCGGAAATTGCCCAGAAAAGTCGTCAGACTGGCACTAATTCCTATTATATTACTAGGCTTTATGACAGCTGGCGAAACTTTGGAGCAGGAAATAACCAGCAACCAGCCAGGGAATCTGCTGGAGCTGCTGGGGATTGAAGTTTCACCTGAATCCCTCGATTATCTTCAGAATAAAACCCAGTTTCAGCTTCATACGCTTTTAACCGAGCAGCGCCATCCGAAGACCTGGAACCTGAGCGAAAAAATAAAGACAGACACAGCCGCCGGCCTGCACCTGCTTTTCTCGGTGGATGAAGACATTGTAGTTAAACTTGAACAACTGGCTTCATCACCCACCCTTATTGAGCAATTATCAACGGAAATCAAAAAGACTATTCTCAGCGGGCACAAAATATATGTTTATGGCTGCGGCGCGACCGGCCGACTGGCCAAGCAAATGGAAAGCACTTTCTGGCGGCCCTTCTGGACTTCACTCCAGGCCGATAAAGAGCTCTGGCCAAAAATAGAAAAGAACCTCGGCCCGGGAATAAGCGAAAAGCTCATCGGGGAAATGACCGGCGGTGACCGGGCCCTCATTTCGTCTCTCGAAGGATTTGAAGATCTGCAGCTGATCGGTCGGCTGCAGTTAAAAGACCGGGGGATTGAAAAGGGAGACCTGGTCATAGCCGTGACCGAGGGTGGCGAGACCTCCTCGGTTATCGGGACTATTCTTGCTGCACTTGATGACTGGCGCCGGGCCCCATCTTATTCACAAGCTGAAAGCCGGAAAAAGCTCTACTTTGTCTATAATAACCCTGATGACAAACTCCGTCCTTTTGAGCGCAGTCAGGCCGTCATTGATGAGCCAGGCATCACCAAAATCAATCTAACCACTGGACCGATGGCCATCACCGGCTCGACCAGAATGCAGGCCACCACCATTGAAACCTATGTGCTGGGAGTCGCCCTGCAGGCTGCTGTCTATGATTTACTCAAGGATTTTCTCAACCCGAAAGAACTGCTGAAAGCCGGCTTCAAGCAGCCTTATCTTGTTGTTGACAACCTGAAGGCTTTTGCTCCCATTCTTAACCGGATAAAACGGGCTGTTCCGGCCATCGCTACCTGGACTGAGCTCGAAGCCAATACTTATGCCGGAGGACATTTTTCTACCTATTTCGCTCAAAAAGCCATGATTACTGTCTTTATTGACAGCACGGAGAGAAGCCCAACTTTCAGACTCTACCCACTGGATACAGTCGATTCACCACAACGACGCAGCTGGATTCAGGTCTGGACGCCAGCGGCCAGCAGCCAGGAAGCCTGGCTGTCTTTTCTTGGCCGACCTTTCCGCGGTCTTAACGAGGAGTTCTATCGCCCAGCTTTTGAAAAAGAGATAGATGATCCTTACTTAAAAAAAGCAGCTCTGGAAAGCCTCAAAAAAGCCGGCCACGATCAGCAGGATTTGTATGATTTTTCTTTCTCAGAATCTAATCTCAAAAAAAGAGGACTGAAGCCAGGGGATTTAGGAGTTATGGTCGGGCTTACGCCTGAAGAGAATTATTTACTCGATAGCAATTCACCCTTCAACCGTTTTGGGCGCTTGTTTCTCGAAAACAAGGCTTCGTTGGTGACAGTGAATGTCACCGATCTCGAGGAGAAGAAAATAGCAGAGCTTAAGAAAAATATTGAGAATTTTTATCAAATAAAGGCTTTACCGCCAGAGCAGAAACTCCATCAGGTCTGGTTGTCGGTGGATATGACCAACGATCCTTTCCAGCTGCGGCAGAATATGGCTTTAAAAATGGTGCTCAACGCCCATTCGACGGCGGTCATGGCTAAGCTCGGTCGGGTCGTTGGCAATACCATGACCAATGTTAGCCCGAGCAATTTAAAATTAATCGGGCGGGCCACCTACTTAATTCAGTCCCACGTCAATGATTGTCTGAAGAGGCCGGGCTGGATCAAAAAGTATGGACGCCGCGAGCCAATAAGTTATGGCGAAGCTAATGCTGTTCTCTTCGATTCAATTGCCTA
>JAKPXU010000109.1 GCA_029571905.1 Acidobacteriota bacterium
ATCAGCCAGTTATTGGTTTTGGGCCATCGGCTGCCTCTCATCTGACTTCTAACCGCTGGCAAAGTGTCGTTGACCTGAAACTCTGGGCTGAGGCAGTTCTTCAGGGTAAGATGAATCTGGCTGAACATCTCATCTTGAGCCAGGAGACAGCTTTAAAAGAGAAACTCATGTCCGGCCTGCGCCTGGTAGCTGGCGTTGATTGGGAGCTAATTAAGGAAGAATATTCCAGCCTGGATTTTTTGCCTTATGAAGAAAAAATAATGGAGCTTAGCACCGCTGGCTGTCTCGAGATGGCTGGCACCAGACTCAGGATTCCTTCTGATCGTTTTCTGGTAACCAATTCTATCCTGAGTGAATTTTTATTCTAATTCATGTCTGTTCTTGTCTTTAATCTGCCTCGCCATTAAAATATAACAAGAGTAGAGGTGATTGGAAAATGGAAGATAAAAAAGTCAAAGTCAGTTGTCTCAATTGCGGGCAGACCAATTACTATCCGGAGGGAGTTCAGGAGAAAAAAGTTGTCTGCGGACGCTGCCACCGCCCTCTGCCGCAGCCAGGCCAGGTTATCGAGGTGGGGCCGGAGCAGGCCCTTAACCTGATGTCGGGATCCAGCCTGCCAGTTCTGGTCGATTTCTCCTCGCCAACCTGTGGTCCCTGCCAGATGATGGCTCCTGTTCTTGAGCGATTGGCTAAAAGACGGGCTGGAGAAATCATGGTCATTAAAGTTGATGTTGATAAATATCCTGAGCTGGCTGCCAGATTCAGTATTCAGGCCGTTCCTACTTTCTTTATCTTTCATCGCGGTGCCGAAAGAGGAAGAACAGCCGGGGCTATGCCTGAAACGGATCTGGCCTTGTGGGTCGCAAAATTAGCCTGAGCTAATTGATTTATTTTTTGAAAAGCCTGGTTTGAAAAAAGAAATGCCGAAGAGGGGACTCGAACCCCTACTCCCATTTTTGCGGGAACTAGCCCCTCAAGCTAGCGTGTCTGCCAATTCCACCACTTCGGCATAAAATTAAGCGGTTACTTTTTGGTCTGATCTGTCCCGGCCGGTTCTGTCTGAGTCTGATCGGCTGGTTTATTGGTCTCAGCAGGTACAGTTTGACTGGCTGGAGATTTTTCTTCTGCTTTTTTCTGGGTCTCGGCCGCTGCGGGCTGGGGCGGAATGTCTTTGGCCACCGAGGCAGTCTTACCAGATAAAATCCATAACCCGATTGAAGTCAGCATAAATAGAACAGCACAGACTGTTGTAATCTTGCTGAGAATAGTCTGGCTACTGCGGGGTCCAAAAGCTGTCTGGCTGCCAGCTCCGCCAAAAGCCCCGGCCAGGTCAGCCGCTTTGCCCGACTGAAGTAGAACAGCCAGAATCAACACAATACAGATAATTACATGGACGATAATCAATAAAGTTGTCACTTCTATCCCTCGTCTGCCCGGCAGGCTTCCCTGACTATGCCCACAAAAGACTCTGCCTGAAGAGAAGCACCACCGACTAAAAATCCATCGACGTCCTTTTCTTTTATCAAATAAAAAGCATTGGCCGGTTTAACCGAGCCACCGTAGAGGATTATAGCACAGGCTGATAGCTCTTGACCATAGTTTCCGGCAATTAATTGTCG
Organism: Acidobacteriota bacterium; assembly: GCA_029571905.1. Taxonomy (GTDB): domain Bacteria; phylum Acidobacteriota; class Aminicenantia; order Aminicenantales; family Saccharicenantaceae; genus Saccharicenans. Next base: position 1,620 of record JAKPXU010000109.1, read on the forward strand.
AATGTAACTATGAACTTCTTCGGCCTGTTCAGGAGTAGCATTCTGTCCGGTGCCGATAGCCCAGATCGGTTCGTAAGCCAGAATGACCCGGCTGAAGTCTTCGGCCGGCAAACCAAAGAGACTATTTTCCAGCTGGCTTTTTATCTTTTTAAGTGTCTCCCCACTTTTCCTTTCTTCCAAATTTTCGCCAATGCAGACAATAGGCCTCAGATCGTGGCGGAGTGCGGCCAGGATTTTTTTCTTAACCGTTTCATCCGTTTCGCCGAAATACTGCCTTCTTTCTGAATGGCCAACAATAACAACATCGCAACCGGCTTCTTTTAATTGACGAGCAGAAATTTCACCAGTAAAAGCTCCTTCTTCCTCCCAGAAAAGATCTTGACCGCCGACCAGCAGGCGGCTGCCGCTGACCGTTTTTTTAACTTCCTGGATAGCAGTAAAAGGTGGAATCAGAATAAGACTGGCTTCTCCCAGAGAAGCGGCCTGGCTGACAATTTCCGAGGCTAATTGCCTGGCCTCGTCTATTGTTTTATGCATTTTCCAGTTGCCCGCCACTACCGGTCTGGTCAATTTTTCCATTGTTCTTACTCCCGTTACAATTTGCGAATGTCTACTTTAGAGCTTCAATGCCTGGCAGGGTGCCATAAGCAATGTATTCAAGCGAAGCTCCGCCGCCTGTCGAGAGATGGCTGATGCGGTCAGCTACACCTGTCTGATGGATGGCAGCAATGGAGTCTCCACCGCCTACCACTGAAAATGCACCTGACTCAGCTACTGCTTTAGCTATTTCCACCGTTCCTCTGGAAAAGGCTTTTATCTCAAAAACACCCAGAGGCCCGTTCCAGAAAATAGTTTTAGCTGATTTAATGTATTTTTCATATTCAGCGATGGTCTTCGGACCGATATCAACACCTATCAGATTATCAGGAAATGGATAAAAATCGGCCACCAGGGCTATTTCCTGGCTATCAAGAGCGGTGGTAAGAACATGGTCAAGAGGAAGAATGAACTTTACTCCACTGCTCTCGGCTTTTTTCATAATATCAGCCGCAATCTGAAGTTTATCTTCTTCTACCAGGGATTTACCCACCCCCTTACCCTGAGCCTTAAGGAAAGTGTAGGCCATCGCCCCGCCAATCAGTAAAACATCAGATTTATTGACCAGGCTTTCCAGGACAGGAATCTTATCTTCAATTTTTGCCCCGCCCAGGATGGCCACATATGGTTTTTCGGGGTTATGGGTTACCCGGCTGAGATGTTCCACTTCTTTTTTGAGAAGGAAACCGGCAGCTTTGTCTGTAATGTAAGCTGTGATTCCTACGACTGACGCGTGTGGGCGATGACAGGAGCCAAAAGCATCATTGACAAAAACCTGGCAGCCCTCAGCCAGCTTTTTAGAAAACTCAGGGTCGTTATCTGTTTCCTGCTTGTAAAACCTCACATTTTCCAGAAGCAGCAGCTCGCCCTCTTTCAGGCTGGTTTTCAGCCGCTCAACTTCTGGTCCGATAACATCAGTGGCCATAATGACGTTGGTTCCAGGCAGCAGCTCTCTCAGCCGATCGGCCACCGGCTTAAGGCTCATTTTGGGGTTGAATTGACCCTTTGGCCGTCCCAGATGAGAAGCAACCACTAACCGGGCACCTTTTTCCAGCAGATACTTGATAGTGGGAAGTGAAGCCTGAATTCTTGTTTCATCCCTGATCTTGAGGTTTTCATCCAGTGGTACATTAAAATCAACCCGCAGAAAAACGACCTTGCCTTTGACGTCTATATCTTCCAGGAACTTCATGCTGCCCTCCATTCGCCTTATTTAGTTTTCATCACATGCTTAATGAGATCGGCCAGGCGGCAGGAATAGCCCCATTCATTGTCATACCAGGCGAGAATTTTGACCAGGGTGCCGTCTATGACTTTCGTTGACAGCCCATCCACGATGGAAGAGTGAGGATTGGACATGAAATCTACTGAGACAAGAGGTTCTTCAGTATAATCAAGAATCCCTTTGAGCTCGTTGTTGGCTGCTGTCTTTAAAGCGGCATTAACTTCTTCGGCTGTGGTTGGTCTCTTGACCACAGCTACCAGGTCAACCAGAGAAACATTGGGTGTAGGCACACGGATGGCAATACCGTCAATTTTGCCTTTCAAATCTGGAATGACCAGGCCAATAGCCTTGGCTGCGCCAGTGGTGGTTGGAATCTGAGAAACAGCCGCTGCCCTGGCCCGTCTCAGGTCTTTATGGGGAGCATCCAGAATTTTCTGGTCGTTGGTGTAAGAATGAACAGTGGTCATAAAGGCTTTTTCAATGCCAAATTTGTCATGGATGACTTTGGTCACCGGGGCCAGGCAATTAGTTGTGCAGGAAGCGTTGGAGATCAGATGATGCTTGTCCGGGTCATAATCTTTTTCATTAACTCCCATGACAATAGTGACATCAGGGTCGGTGGCTGGAGCGGAGATAATGACCTTTTTGGCACCGCCCAGTTCGATGTGCTTGATGACGTCCGGTCTCTTGGTATATTTTCCTGTCGATTCGACCACCACCTCCACTCCCAGGTCTTTCCACTTAAGTCCGGTTAGATCTTTCTCGGCCAGGACTTTAATCGTTTTACCATTAAGAATAATGCTATCTTCGGTCACCTTTATGTCTTCTTTGAAAACGCCCAGAACTGAATCATACTTCAGTAAATGAGCTAACGTCTTAGCATCAGTGATGTCGTTGACAGCCAGGTACTGAATTTCTGGATCATTAAATGAAGCTCTGAGCAAATTTCTGCCAATCCTACCAAAGCCATTTATGCCAACCCTTATAGTCATAGAACACCTCCTTGTTATCAGACCTTTTTTTAAATTTATCATAGAAGGGAAATTGAATCAAGGTTTAACTGGACTTGAATTGTCGTAAAATCTGTTATCTACAGTCTGATTTTATGATAAAATTTTTCTCTCAAAAGAAGAGGTATAAAATGAAAATTCTAACTGCTGCTCAGATGAGAGAAATTGATCGCCAGGCCATAGAAGAACTAGGGCTTCCCGGGCTCGTCTTGATGGAAAATGCCGGCCGAGAAGTGGCCAATCTTATCTTGAACGAGCTCGAAATTGACCCGGACTGGCCGGTTCTGGTTATTGCCGGAAAAGGGAATAATGGGGGAGATGGTCTGGTGGCTGCCCGCCATCTTGTTAATCAGGGAGCTACCTGTGAAGTGCTTCTCCTCGGCCGGCAAGACGAGGTCAGAGGTGAGGCCCTGATTAATCTCGAGATCGCCAGGAAAATCGGTATAAAAATAACCGAGGTTCCGACCGAGACTCTGTGGGATAAAAATCGCCATTTACTGAAGGAATCAACCGTTATCATTGATGCCATGTTTGGCACAGGTTTATCAAATCCTCTGACCGGACTGATGGCCCGGGTTGTTGGGGACATAAATAATTCGGGGGCACTGGTCGTCTCTGTTGATATCCCCTCGGGTCTCTCAGCTGATAGTTTCGAAGTCATTGGCCCGACGGTCAAGGCTGATTTTACTGTGACTATGGCTTCACCCAAAATTGCTCATATTTTCCCGCCAGCTGAGGATTATGTTGGTGAGCTCTATCTGGCTGATATCGGGGTTCCTCCTTCTCTCTTTGAGCGGCCAGATTTTTCTCTGGAACTGGTAGAAGTAAATTCTCTTCAACCCTATTTTGGTCCTCGTGTCAGGAACTCTCACAAAGGAAATTACGGCCATCTGTTGATTCTGGCCGGATCCTTTGGCAAAACCGGAGCAGCGGCCATGGCTGGCCAGTCGGCTCTGAAAATGGGTGCTGGTCTGGTAACTGTAGCTACGGCCGAGAGTTGCCTGCCGATAGTGGCCAGAACAATGCCAGAATTGATGACCGAACCTCTGCCTGAAACTCCCTCCAGAACTATTTCCAGCCAGGCTCTCGGGCGGGTGATGGAGCTTCTGGAAGGAAAGGATGCCTTGCTCCTTGGTCCAGGGCTGTCTACTCATCCCGAAACGTCCTTCCTGGTTTTAAATTTACTGGAGAGAATAAAAAATGCCACTATTCCGGTCATTGTTGACGCTGATGGGCTGAACATCATTTCCACCCGGCCAGAAATTCTGTCATCACTTCCCGAAAAAACAGTTCTGACTCCTCATCCAGGTGAGTTTTCCAGATTGTCTGGAATTTCAACCGCAGAAGCTCTGCGGCGGCGGCTCCAGGTGGTGCCTGGTCTGGCCCGAAAATACAGAGTCCATCTGGTATTTAAAGGCTATAAAACGCTTGTTGTTTCACCTGAAGGGACAACTTATGTTAATCCAACTGGCAACCCAGGTATGGCTTCAGGCGGCAGTGGTGATGTGCTCTCTGGCTTTATAGCTTCGGAGGTCATACAAACGAAAGAACTTACCCGGGCGGTGGTTAATGCTGTTTATGTCCATGGACTGAGCGGCGATTTAGCCGCAGCCGAAATAGGGGAGAGACCCTTGACTGCTACCGATATTATTCATTATTTACCGCAGGCCCTTTCTTTTATTATCAGAGGTGGGCAGAATGATGAAGATTGGTAGCTGCGATTTAACTCTCCTGTCCCGTTCGGAAGAGGAGACCTTTGAGCTGGCCAGAAAACTGGGCCAGACTCTTCAAGGGGAGGAAGTGATTCTGCTCATTGGCGAACTGGGAGCTGGAAAGACTTTAATGGTTGCTGGACTGGCTGCCGGCCTGGGCGTAAATGAACAGACCTATGTTTGCAGTCCGTCTTTTACCTTGATTAATGTCTATCAAGGACGAGTGACCCTCTATCATCTGGATCTTTACCGGTTATCTGACCCGGAAGAAATAGTTGATCTGGGACTGGAGGACCTGCTGGGCAGTGGGATAGTGGCTATTGAATGGGCGGAAAAATTACCCTATGAAATTAAAGGGGTTAAGGTTATAAAAATTTTTATCGAAGTCATTAATGAAGACCAGCGCCGAATAACCATTTCTGGCTTGGAGCCCGAATCTGATTTCATTGGTGGTCAGGATAGCGGGAAAAATTGACCAGCCGGGCAACTGGCCGGTGAGAGTATGATTAAGCTATTTTGGTTTGAAAACAAATTTTGCGATGTGTCAAGTTGACGGACAGACAATTTTTTAATTGAAAGGATGGGCATCATGTTAGACCTTAAATCAATGATTGTTGATGTTCCTGATTTTCCCAAGAAGGGAGTGGTCTTTAAGGATTTGACACCGGTTATCCAGGACCGGCTGGCCTTCAATCAGGTGATTGATGATCTGGCAGAAATAGCCAGGAAGTATTCGCCGGACAGAATTACGGCTGTCGAATCGCGGGGTTTTATTTTTGGAGCGGCTCTGGCCCGGGATCTTAAGCTTGGTTTTAGCTTGATCAGGAAAAAGGGTAAGCTTCCCCGGAAAACCGTTACTATCCTGGCTCCCAACGAGTATGCTGTCGAATATTTCGAGGCCCATGTGGACAGCGTCAGGCCGGGAGAAAAGGTGATCATTGTTGATGATTTGATTGCCACCGGTTCTTCCGGTATCAGTGCCATCGAGATAGTGGAACAACTGGGAGGGCAGGTGGCGGCTTTTGAATCAGTAGTTGAACTGACTTCGCTCAAGGGCGTTAGCCGAATGAGAGCTGCTCATCCTGAAGTTCCTGTTTATACCCTGATTAAATTTTGAAGGATCAGGCTGGATATTGCCTGGCCCGGGCATAAGAAAACTGACTAAAAACTTCCTGTCTCAAATGGAGGCGAGAGAATGAAGTCCTGGTTGGAAAAAACCTTTCACCTGAAGGAAAACCAGACCGATGTCAGAACAGAATTTCTTGGTGGACTGACCACCTTCATGACGATGTCCTACATCATTTTTGTCCAGCCAGCTATTATGGGCGGAATTGGGATGGATGCTGGAGCGGTGATGGTGGCGACCTGTTTAGCCAGTGCGGTTGCTACTCTGCTTACCGGCTTACTGACTAATTATCCTATTGCTCAGGCGCCAGCCATGGGTCACAATGTTTTCTTTGCGGTTACTGTCTGTGGTCTGATGGGTTATACCTGGCAGGTGGCGCTTGGGGCCAATTTTATCTCCGGGTGCCTTTTTACACTCCTGGCTTTGCTGGGAGTGGCTGGCCAGCTGGTGGATATTGTTCCCGAGTCACTGAAACAGGGCATCGCCGCGGGCATCGGATTGCTCATTGCCCTGATCGGTCTTGAATACGCTGGTATCGTGGTTGCTACCCCTGGTGTCTTGATTGGCCTGGGTCACCTGGGCAGTAGGCCGGTACTCGTAGCCCTATTCGGATTGGTCGTGGCGGCTGTTCTTATGGCCAGAAGAATTCCTGGAGCCTTACTCTGGGGGATCCTTTCTTCGGCTCTTCTCGGATTGGCTCTGGGAGTGGTTAAATTCCATGGTCTGTTTTCTGCTCCCCCTTCTCTTTCCCCAACATTTTTGAAGCTGGATATCAGCGTGGCCCTAAAGGGGGGATTGATTCCGATTATTTTTGTCTTTTTCTTTCTGGATGTGTTTGACACAGTTGGGACGCTGGTCGGGGTGTGCGGCCCGGCCGGCTTCTTCAAGGGAAAAAAACTACCACGGGCCAATGAGGCCATGCTGGCCGATGCTGTAGGTACTGTCACTGCAACGCTACTAGGAACTTCCACGGTCAGCAGCTATGTGGAAAGCTCGACCGGTATTGCCCAGGGAGCGCGGACCGGACTGGCTAATGTTTTTACCTCAATATTTTTTCTGGCTACTTTGTTTTTGAGCCCACTGGCTGAAATGATCGGCGGAAGCTATGTGGCTGACGGTCAGGTGCTGCATCCCGTAATTGCTCCAGCCCTCATCATCGTTGGTTTCATGATGACAAAGACTCTGAGCCGGATCGACTGGGAAGACATAACTGAGGCTATACCGGCCTTTTTGACGCTGGTAGTTACGCCGCTGACTGTTAGTATCACTGATGGCCTGGCCTTTGGCTTTATCAGCTATTCGCTACTAAAAATATTTAAAGGAGAGGGTAAAAAGGTCCACTGGTTGGTCTATCTTATATCTCTGCTGCTTCTGGCCAGATATTTTTTGGACTAGGTGAACTGGAAAGAGAGCCAGGTTGATGGTAAGTTAATGCACTGGCTGGCTTTTAGAACCAATGATTTTAAAGAAAATAGATTATGAGTTAATTCTGATAGGGGAGTGAGATGAACTTAAAATTAAGCCCGAAAAGTTTAATTCCTACTATTTTAGTAGTGTTTATGGCCAGCTGTCTGACCACGGTTAGACCGGTCGGGGAATCGGGTCTGGCGACCGACCAGCAAAAATGGATCGAAAAGACCATCAAAAAAATGAGCCTGGAGGAAAAGATCGGACAGCTTATAGTTGTCCGCTATCACGGGGAATTCTATAACCGACAGGATGAAGATTTTAAGCAGCTGGAACGGCTCGTCCACGATTACCATCTCGGTGGATTGATCCTTTTTGGCGGGGAACCACTGGAGACCGCCTATTTTACCAACCATTTTCAGCGTCTGTCTAGAGTCCCTCTTCTTATTGCTTCGGATCTGGAAAGAGGCACTGGCAATCAGGTGACAGGATCGACTCTCTTCCCGCCGCTCATGGCCCTGGGCGCGACCGGCTCAGAAAAACTGGCTTATGAGATGGGCAGGATTACGGCCATCGAGGGTCGGGCTCTTGGCATCCATATGACTTATGCCCCGGTGGTTGATGTTAATATCAATCCGGATAATCCGATCATAAATACCAGATCAGCCGGCGAAGACCCGGAGCTGGTGGCTCGCTTGACAGGAGCTTTTATTCAGGGCTGCCAGTCAAATGGCATGATCGCTACAGCCAAGCATTTCCCTGGCCACGGCGACACTGACCAGGATTCTCACAGCCAGTTGCCGGTCATCAAGGCCGACCTCGATCGGCTGCAAAAAGTTGAACTTTATCCCTTTCAAAAAGCCATAGAGCAGGGAGTAGAAGCTATCATGACCGCCCATCTTTATGTTCCTGCCCTTGAACCTGAGCCTGGCCTTCCGGCCACTCTATCGCCGCGCATTTTAACTGATCTGCTCAGGAACAAAATGGGTTTTAAGGGGCTAATTGTTACTGATGCCCTGGAAATGGCCGGCATCACCCGTTATTATAGCCAGGAAGAAGCGGCTCTGCGGGCTTTAAAGGCTGGCGTTGATCTTCTTCTCCTTCCCCTTGATCCGATCAAAGTAATCAACTACCTGAAAGAGGCGGTTGGAAAAGGCGAGTTACCTCTGGAGAGGGTGAATGAATCTGTTCGCCGGCTGCTGGCGGCTAAAGCCAGGCTGGGGCTTAATCGCCAATCTCTGGTTTCTCTTGACCGCTTGCCGCTCGTCCTCGGTCAGCCAGAGTTTAAGAAAATAGCCTGGGAGACTTTCGAATCGGCACTGACTCTGGTTAAAAATGATAATAATCTCTTGCCTGTTCAGCCTGAAAAAAAGATTGTGATTCTCTCCCTGAGTAGCGATCCTGGCAATTTTTATGCTGGCAGAAGATTGGCGACAGCTCTGACCAGCCGGTATCTTTCAGCCCGAACTTTTTATGCCGATGGAGATACCGGTCGGGAAAAATTAGAAGAGGCTTTGGCTGCTTCTCTTCAGGCTGAGGTGGTTATAGCTGCTCTTTTTTCCAGCCTTCAAGCCGGCAAGGGAAGTGTCGATCTCGAGCCGGCTCAGATTGAACTTCTTCAGAAAATCAAAGAGGCCGGTCAGCCGGTCATCGCTCTTTCTTTTGGCAGTCCTTATTTTATCCGCCATTTGCCCCAGGTAGATAGCTATCTCTGCCTTTATCGTAATACACCGGAAACGCAGGAGCTGGCAGCCCGCGCTATTTGTGGCGAGATTGGAATTTCTGGTAAATTACCTGTTTCCATCCCGGGACTTTACCCCCGTGGCCACGGAATTACTCTGGAACGAAAAACCACACAGGAGGAAAAATGAAATATAAAAATTTTGGCCAGACCGGCCTTAAAATTTCAGAGCTCTGTTTTGGAACGATGTCTTTTGGAGTTGAAGCTGATGAAAAAACCTCAGCTCAGATGTTTGCTGCCTGCCGCGAGCAGGGTATTAATATCTTTGATTGCGCCGATCTTTATGCCAGGGGCAGGGCCGAAGAAATACTCGGACGATTGATTAAGGACATCCGGGAGGAGGTCATCATTACCAGCAAAGTTTACTTCCCAACCGGGCCGGATATAAATGCCATGGGAGCTAACCGACGGCACATCATGTATGCGATTGAAGGCAGCCTGCAGCGGCTCCAGACCGACCGCCTGGATATTTATTTTATCCATCGCTTTGACGACATAACTCCACTCGAGGAGACTCTTCGAGCCCTCGATGACCTTGTCCATCAAGGGAAGGTGGTTTATTTGGGGTTGAGCAATATGGCTGCCTGGCAGATAGAAAAAGCTCTGGGGATCTCTGCCCTACATGGACTGGCTCCTCTAGCCTGCATTCAGCCCATGTATAATCTGGTCAAGCGCCAGGCGGAAGTGGAAATTTTGCCCATGGCTGAGGCCGAAAGGCTTGGCGTCCTGACTTATAGTCCCCTGGCTGGCGGATTGCTCACCGGAAAATACGGCAAAAACAGGCGGCCATCCTCTGGCCGATTGCTGGAAAATAAAGTCTATCAGACAAGATATCAAGATGAGATGGGTCTGGAGGTAGCTGAAAAATTTACTGCCCTGGCCGCTGAGCTCGGCTTTAATCCGGTCAGTCTGGCTATCGCCTGGGTAGGCAGCCATCCGGCAGTGACGGCCCCAATTGTCGGGGCTAGAAATGTCGAACAGCTTAATGATATTTTTGCCGCAACTAAAATAAATATGACCGCAGAACTGCGACAGCAAATCTCCAGCTTATCACCCGAGCCGTCTCCAGCCACTGACCGCAGTGAAGAAAGAACCGATGTTCACTTTCCAATCAGAAAATAAACTCAGAACTATTATTTTCTGACTTTAGCTTCAGCCCAATCAGCCAGGTCAAAGCGGGCTCCATCTCCACCATCCTCGACTACCAGCCGAAGTTCTTTTACCCCGTTGATATTGACCCTCACCTTTTTAGCCGGTCTCTGGCCTTTGATCAGCCCACTTGTCCAGAGCAACTGGTTATCACCGAAGATTTTAAATTCAACCGAGCCTTTTCCAGCTGAAGCGGCATCCAGGCCAACTTCGGCTTCAAAGATTTTAAATATTCTACCCAGGTCGAAGACAGCTTCAGACCGACCGGAAGTCCCTATTCCGGTACGATAGATTTTCTCTCCAATTTTAAGCGGAGTGCCACGAGCAGATCGATTCATTCTGGGCTGTCCCCAATCAGAAGCCAGATATTCAGGTTCAAGATCCGATAAATAGACTTCGGCCGGCAACTCGTCAATCAATCTCAATTTGGTGGAAGCAGCCTCTTGACTGGTTGAGCCATCGAGCCAGATCGTTTTGACTTCAACCAGATATTCTTCGCGGGGATTAAGTCCGCCTAGCTCTCCTCGATTAACAGGTGTATAGAGATACGGCTGACCATTGAGATAAATCATATAACCGGCATTTAAATAATAAAGCGGCTGCCAGTCAAGTTTGACCTTATTTAAGCTTTTGATTTCTGGCTTCAGCCCGGACGGAGCTCTGGGTGGAAAGTTGTAGACATCACCGGTCTCAAAATAGACTTCCCAGGAAACGATATCATTGGACTGACTGAGAATGGTAACGGTGGCCCAGCCATCATGATTTTCCAGACTGAAATTGTAGCCAGGAACTTCGACTCTCTTTATTTTCAGGTGGCGTTCTTCCCGGGGAAAGGCAAATCTCAATTCATATGGATCTCCTTTTATCACCCGGCTCTGGCCTCTGATCACTCTGTTTTCCGGTTCATAGCTCAGCGATTCCAGTTCTACCCAGCCCTGAGTGATGTGACGAGAAGTGGAGATAAGCTGGGGCTGGCCATTATCCTTGACCAGAGTTAAAACTCTAACCCCAGCCGGTGGAACGGTGACATAGATGCCTTTCTCGAAGCAGCCAAGATATTCTTTATTCCAGAAATCAAAGATGTGGTAAAGGGAGTTATCTTCCAGACCAAGGTCAGCCCACCTGACTGGCAAGTCCTGACCTTTATCCTGATCATAGTTGAAGCAACCAACGACGTCATATTGACGACCAAGGTGATTGACTTTAAGATCCCAGATTCTTTTGAGACGATTCGAAGAGAATAAATCAAGCGGCCGGATATTGACGGCTGGATAGACGCGCTTCAGAATCTCAACTCTTTCCGATGGCAGGTCATACATGCGATCTGAAGCCATTAGGGCCTGACCGGTCAAACCTTGCAAACTGGCCCAGGCTCTGGCCATATCCAGGGTCAGCGGATAGCGAACCAGCAAAACATCCGGGTCACAATACCAGAGGATATTATGAAGAAAATAATATCTCATAGTTGCCTCAGCGGCTACCAGAAATCCTTCCCAGGAAGGGACTATATCTCCACCTGTTCTTGAGCCATTGTAGATACCGGCTCCTTCCAGAGGAGTTCCCCAGCAGCCAAGTAGATAGCGATTGGGTCCAATAGCCTGTCTTATTGTTTCAAGAGTCTGGCGGTAAAGCTGTTCGGGATCGCCTGGAGAGGCCATAAACTGTTTTTTCTGACGATATTCGTTGATGACAATCGGCTGCCCATCAATTTTGAAATATTCAAAACCCCAGGAAGTGGCTAGTTTGGTGAACAGATCATGTAAGTAGCTCAAGGCTTCGGGTTTGGAAGGATCCAGTAAAAATTTACCTTCCCAGGTGGAAGAGGCTGACTGGCCATCTGGAGTCAGAAGAAAAGCCCCGGTAGCTTTGACCACCTCTTCGTTGCTCTGGCCGTGGGGAGCCAGCCACAGTCCAGGGACCAGTCCCTGAGCCTTTATAAACCTGGCCAGGCTGTCCATCCCTTTGGAAAAGCGTGGATTGACATTTGACCAGTCACGATAATCAGTCGGGCTACCCAGGCCTCGTCCCTGCCAGCCGTCATCTATCTGACAGTATTGCAGGCCATAATCTTTAAGATTTTTGGCCAACCAGGTAGCGTTTTTTTCCACTTCTTCCTGGTTAATTTCCCCATAATAATAGTACCAGGTACACCAGCCGGAAGGAGGGAGCGGGAAAATACTTTTATCGAGTGGCTGGTAATATTTTATGCCCAGTTTAGTTTTAAAGTAATCTGTTATTTCCTGGCCATTATTGAGAACAATTTTGTCTTCATAAGGGTAAAAAGTGCCATCAGCCAGAGGTGTGTTGACTTCTCCCAGAGTCATGACCATGATTTCTCTATTTGATCCATCTGCAATTCTGGCCGGTAATCTGTCTGGCAGCCTGGCCTCAACCCGCTGATTGGATTTCTTTTTCTCCGGCTTATTGCCCTGGCAGCTGAAATTTAAGCCAGCCAATAAAACGAGAATGGCCAGCAACCAGAGGAAGTTGATTTTGAGGCCAGGAAAATAAAAGCAACTTTTCATTTGGAACTCCTGAAGTATTAGATTAGGTTTTAGATTATAACTTATATCACAGGACGGGGGAAAATGGGGAATAAATTTGAAGATGACAATTGACCGAGTTTGGCTTATTATTAGATCAAACAGAGAAGGAAAAAACCCCAAAAACCCAGGAAGGAGGGTCGGGTGAAGAAAGTTCTTATTTTATTTTTGACTGGCCTTTTCTCGTTATTCCTGGCCGGTAATCTGGCTGGAATGATCGTCGGTCTTAAAGCCGGATTTAATCTGGCCAGCCTTAAGGTGAGCCCGACGATGCCTGACCTGCCTCAGTTCAAGAGCCGCTCCAGCTTTACTGGCGGGATCTTTGTTTCTTTTGATTTCGGGCCTTTAGCTATTGAGCCTGAGATTCTTTATGCCCCTTACGGGGCAAAATTTGATCTTTATATTGATGATCTGCCTTACCAGGCCCAATACCAGTTTGATTATCTGGAAGGACACTTCATTCTGAAATGGAGGATAATTAAGATCGGGCCGGTGAGGCCGGTAATTATGGCCGGTCCTTCTTTTGGCTTTCTGACCAAAGCCAAAGGTGTCATCAACCCGGCTGCCGGAGGAGAAGGAGAATCGATTGATCTAAAAGATATGTACAAAAAAAGTGAAATAGGCCTGACCTTGGGGGCCGGAATCGAAACTAAAATCCGGAGGTTTAAATTATCAGTCGAAGGCCGCTATCACTTCGGTTTGACCAATATTGCCACCTCCAGCTTTGAAGGCAACAGCATCAAAAACAGAGCGGTATCCGTTCTGGCCGGTCTGGGTTTTTGACCGGCAGGTGTGGTGGGTGCCGGTCAGGCGAAAGGGATGCTTCTTAGTTAAAGCTAATCAGGCACTTTTAGTTAAGTAAAAAATGCAGATTTTATTTAATATTAATAGAAGACGAGGAAGCACAGAAAAATAAGGATGGGGTGAGTGAGGGGAATCGAACCCCCAACCACTGGATCCACAGTCCAGTGCTCTAACCGTTGAGCTACACTCACCGCCAGAAGGATTAAAATTTTCTCATCAATTACTCAGGTTGTCAATAAGTCACGGTCAAGGCTCAAGGTCCTGAGCTTTGATTACCAGGCAAGGTCTCTATTCTTTTTGTTCTTCAATGAGATCAAGCACTTCTTCAGAATCTCGCCATTTTTCTTTTACTCTGACGCTTAACTCGAGGAAGACGCGGCTCTCCAGAATGTCTTCTATTTCTTTTCGAGCCTGGCTGCCGATTGTCTTGATCATTGACCCCTGGCGGCCGATGATGATGCCTTTATGATTTTCCCTTTCGACCAGAATATCGGCTTTGATCCTGATCAGGGGCTGGCTTCCGGAGGAACTGGCTGCGGGACTTTTTTCTGCCTCCAAAGGACTGCCCTCCGCCTGAGGCCGCTCAATCGAGTGGATGACCACAGCCGTCGTATAAGGCAATTCTTCTTCCACCAGATTCAAGATTTTCTCTCTGATTATTTCTGATAGCAGAAATCTTTCGGATTGATCGGTTATCTCTTCATCCGAGTATATTTTTTCTGCCAGCGGTAAATAATCATAGATTAAGTTCTCCAGGAGATTGAGATTATCGCCCCGGAGAGCCGAGATGGGAATGATTTCACGAAAAGGGAAAAGATCTTTATATTTATCAATAACCGGCAATATTTTATCCTTTTTTACCAGATCAATTTTGTTAATCAGGAGAAAAACCGGCCGGTTGATTTTTTTCAGCATGTCCAGGACATATTTATCACCCTGACCGAATTTTTTATTGGCCTCGATCAGAAGCAGAAGGAGATCAGCTGTTTCCAGAGAGGAATAGACGTAATTCATCATTCTTCTGTTCATCAGATGCAAAGGCTTATGAACTCCGGGATTATCAACAAAAATGATCTGGCCACGGTTGGTAGTCTTAATGCCCAGCAAACTGATTCTGGTTGTCTGCGGCTTATCAGAGACGATGGCAATTTTCTGGCCGATCAGGGCATTAAGCAGAGTCGATTTACCACTATTGGGCCTTCCAATCAAAGCTACATAACCGGTTCTATACTGGCCTTTTTTCTCTTTTTTTCTGGCCGGCATGATGATCAGTCCTCCTGTTCGTTTCCATTTGGTGATTCTGAGGGGCTTCTGGTCAGCCTCACTCTTTTGATGCTTTTATCGTTTACTTCCAGAACTTCAAAATTGAGCTCGCCTATTTTAATTATTTCGCCTTTTCTGGGCAGCCGGCCCAGGCATTGATTAAGCAGACCGTTGACGGTCAAATAATTGTCTTCGGCCAGTTCTGTTTTTAGTACCTCTTCCAGATCTTCGATTTCGGTTTCACCCCTAACCAGGTATGTGTCCGGTTTTTCGACTATAATTGGGGATTCTTCTACATCATACTCATCCTGGATATCACCGACTATCTCTTCCAGCAGATCTTCCATGGTGATCAGACCAGCCACCCCACCATATTCGTCAACCACAATGGCCATTTTTTGTCTGGCTTTTTTAAATTCCTTCAACAGATCTTTGACCATCATGGTTTCCGGGACAAACATGACCGGCCTGATCAGAAAATCTATCTTACGGCTGGCTTGCTGTTCATCGCTGTATTCCAGCAAGTCTTTGGCTATGACCATACCTTCAATGTTGTCGAGGCGGTCTTTATAAACAGGGATTCTTGAATATTTTTCACGGCAAATTAATTCTTTTAATTCTCTGATAGTTGCTTCTCGTTCGATAGCCACAATTCTGGTTCGCGGGGTCATAATTTCCCGGACCAGCCTGTCCCCGAACTCTACCACGCCGCGCAGCAGTTCATTCTCATCTTTTTCAATAATGCCTTCTTCTGTAGCTTCATCAATGAATGTTTCTATTTCCTGATCAGAGGCTTCGTGACCGCGATCGGTTGCCTGTCTGCTTTCTTCTTTTTTTAATAGAAAACGAGGCAAAAGAAGAACCGGAGTCAGAAGCCAGATCAAGGCTCTCAGGACTGGCAAGAAGAGGGCGAGCCCTCTGCTCCGCAGGAAATAAAAAGCAAGACGTGGTAAATAGTCAAAAAGAACTATATAAGTGAGGACCAGCCCCAGAAAAAGCCATAAAGGCCAGAGGTTAACTTTCGGCCAGAGGAGACAGGCATAGACCACAAAGGCCAGGAAGAAAATCAAACGGGCATAATCGACAGCAATTTTGAGTTCATCATAGTGATCAATGACTTTCTGTTTGATCTCGCTCTTTTCTTGACCCAGCAACCGGGAAAAACCTATTCTGGAGTGGTAGGAAAAAATTATGTAAAAAACCGACATCAGGAAACAGAGCAGAGCACTGAGCACCAGACCAAACAGTTCAAGCGATGAAGACGAACTCATCTGGTTTTGGGCCCTCCAGCCAGTTGTGATTTATAACCTTTTATCAACCATGACCTGACCTTTTCTTCTTCCTCATCCATTTTGGCCGAATGTTCGAAGCCCAGAAGATGAAGGAAGCCGTGGATAGCCAGAATTTCCAGTTCGCGGGTAAGAGAATGGCCTTGCTTTCTGGCCTGACGACTGGCCACTTCCGGACAGATAATTATATCGCCTAAATAATACTGACCATCGGGCCCTTTTTCTTTCAGGGCAAAGCTCAGGACATCAGTTGGCTTATCTCGATGTCGATATTTTCTATTAAGCTTACGACTGGTCTCTGGCCCAACAAAACTGACCACCACTTCAGCCTGTTGCATCTTATATCTCCTGCTTAGTTTTTCCATTAGCTCCTTAATTTTTTTCTTGGGTACCAGTTTTTTCTTCAACTTGTTTATTATTATGACCATTATTCTTTTTCACCTCTTCTTTTTTCTCGGACTTATCGGACTTTTTCTCAAAATCAAATCCAGGATAAGTGGGGCGTGGATGATAAATTGCATAAAGAGTCATCAGGTAAGAATTGGCGATGACCCGCAGGTCCTTGAGGGAAAAGCCACATTCATCCAGCTGGCCGTCTTGAAGATGGGTATTGAAAATCTCGGTAATGACCCTCTTGAGATTTTCTCTGGTCGGCGATTTAAGACTCCTGGCTGCCGCCTCGACTGAATCGGCCAACATGATTAAGCCAGCTTCCTTGTTTTTCGGTAAAGGTCCTGGGTAACGAAAATCTTCTGCCTCAATTTTATGCAGCTCCGGATCATATTTTTCTTTAGCTTTATGATAAAAGTAGCGGACTATGGAAGTGCCGTGGTGCTGAGCAATGATATCAATTATTCTTCTCGGTAATCTGAGCTTTCTGCCCATTTCGATGCCGTCTCTCACATGATTGATGATGACCAGTGTGCTGAGGGAAGGAGTCAGCTCACGGTGAACATCATAGCCAGGCGTCTGATTCTCGCTGAAATATTCAGGCCGTTTTAGTTTGCCTATATCGTGATAGAGGCTGCCAGCTCTGACCAGAGCGGCATCAGCTTTGATTTCTTCGGCTGCTTTTTCGGTCAGAGTCGCTACGATTAAAGAATGATGATATGTGCCCGGCGCTTCCAGCGCTAAACGACGGAAAATTGGCAGATCAGAATTGCTGAGTTCATACAGCTTGGAAGGGGTCAGAAAGCCAAATATAGTTTCGAAAATTGGTATTAAGACATAAGCAATAGCCGCTCCGAGTAGCCCTCCAACTATCCCACTTAAGATCTCTGTACCCAATAAAGAAATGTTCTGGATGCTCTGTTTAATCAGGTTGATAATCAGGATCAGGATGACCTGGATCGGGGCAAGGATCATCAAGCCGGTCTTGAGTACGGTACTCCGACTCTGGGGGAAAAAGTATTTAAGGCCGTAAATGACAGAGATTCCGCCCAGAAGAATATAGATGATCAAAAAATAATCGCCGTTGAGGAGGTAGCCGGTGAGCAGGCTATTGATTATACAGTAGACGACAGCTGTTTCGGCTGAAGCAGCCAGCGCAATCAGGAAAGCTCCAAATTGAAGAGGAAAGGCAAAAACCAGTGCTTCTTTTTCCAGGCTAATGGTTGAGAATGAGCTGCTCATAGCTTCAGCCAGGAAAAGGCTGACCTTAGTTACAAGAAAGCTGATGAACAGAGTCAAACCCATCATCACCAGAATGGATAACTTGTTTTCGGTTCTGGAGGCCGACTCGATAACCAGCCAGATAAAATAGAAAAAGATAAAATATAAAATAGCCAGACCGGCGAAACTAAACAGCCAATGAGGCTGCTGGCTGATCTTCTGGTTAATGAGTATAATCTGCTTAAGACTTTCAGAAGTTACTTCATCACCCTTTCTGATGATGACTTTCCCTTTTTTGATAGTATAAAATACAGATTCAACTGAATTTCTGATTCTAAGTTTTCTGGTCTCGGTTTCTACTTGATCATAACTGATGGTCGGTACCAGAAAAGCTGGCAGGCAGGATTTTAGTATAGTTTTGGTCCTGGCCGGAATTTCCAGGGTTTCGATCTCATCTAAAAGTTTTTCTCTGGCTTCTTTAAGATCGATGATTTCTCCAGCTTTAAAAAGTTTTTCTTCTTTCCCTCTAATGATCAGGAGACCCTTTTCTATCTCACCATGATTCATCAGCTCGCGTGATAGAACTATTTCCTGATTGAGAATCGAAGAGATAATTTGAGTGGAAAGATTCTCCAGTTCAACCGGGAATTTTAGTTTTAGAAGTTGGTCAATAGTCCGGTCATCAAGATCAATAGCCAGGTTTTCAGATAGAGATTTTTGCAGGTCTCTGATGGTGCTGTCCGTCGGGTTAGCGGCGGCCAACCGACCCAGGCTAAACATCTGCTTTATTTTTTCCTGAACGCTGGAAATAATCCTCTGGTTATAAAAATAGACAGGAGGAACTGTCTCCTCAGCCTGGCTTCTTCTTTTTTCAGTGGCCTGGACATCTTCAACGGTTATTTCTAGAGGCGAGACAATATCCTTGGTGGCAATTTCGCCGACTTTGGGCAGTGGCAAAGGCCTGGCCGGGAAAAAAGAAATAACAAAGGAAAGAAGAAGAGAAAAAATAGCAATATAGAAAAACGGGCTGGAAACGACGTTCTTAAGCCAGTGGAATTTTCCCCTGACAGGGGGCTGAGTTTTTTTCCGGAAAGGTATTATTTCATCGGTTTTAAACAGGCGAAGCTGTCGGAAACGGATAATTTTCATTTAGTTATATTAAAGCGATTGGGATTCTGCCTTGGCATAAGCCTTAATGATCCTGGCCACCAGGGGATGGCGGACCACATCCTTTTCAGTGAAGTAGACGAAGGCAATCTCCTTTATCGAAGACAGGACTTTAATCGCCTGAAGCACTCCCGATTTTTTAGGTTGAGGCAGATCAATCTGGGTGATATCAGCAGTAACCACCAGCTTGGAATCAAAACCCAGCCTGGTCAGAATCATTTTCATCTGCTCCCGGCTGGTGTTTTGAGCTTCATCCAGAATGATAAAAGCATTGTTTAAGGTGCGGCCTCTCATATAGGCCAGGGGCGCAATTTCAATAACTCCTTTTTCTAACAAGCGATTAGCCTGTTCATAGGAAGTTAGATCAAAGAGTGCATCATATAAAGGCCGCAGGTAAGGATTAACTTTTTGAAACATGTCACCCGGCAAGAAACCAAGCTTTTCGCCTGCTTCGACCGCTGGCCTGGTTAAAATGATGCGGTTTACCTGTTTGCTCTGCAAAAAGGACAGAGCCAGGGCCATAGCCAGATAAGTTTTGCCTGTTCCAGCCGGACCAATACCAAAAACCAGGTCATATTTTTTTATGGCTTCCATGTACTCTTTCTGGTTTAGACTCTTTGGTGCAACTGATTTCCGCTGGAGATAAAGAGGTTCGGCTGGAGAATATTCTTCGAGTTGACCCCGATTTTCCTCCATCAAATCAAGAGCTATCTGGAAATCTTCTTCCTTTAGATGATAGCCTTTTTCTTCCAGTTCCTGGAGTTTATCAAAAAACCTCCGGGCCAGCTGGACTCTTTCTGCTGGTCCCTCGATAATAATTTTGTCTCCGCGAAGAGACAGACTGATTCCCAACCGGCCCTCAAGGCGCTTGAGGCTTTTGTCAAGGCTGCCTGAATAAGAAATGCCCTGTAGAAAATGATGGGTAATTTTTTCCATCTTAAAAGGCTAATTCACCTCTTTCCTGTTTTCTGCTCATACTTATAGGAACTAAACTAAAAAAATTAAATCATGGCTATAGACTTTTGTCAAGGAAACCTGGCTGAGGTGGATTGGTGCTGGCTTCAATTTTGACTGAATGTCCAGATCAATTCGGTTGAAAAAAAACTCAGTCTGTTATATAAAAACTTCTCAGGAGGAACAATGGAAAAAGAGTTCACTTCAGTTTCGATCCCAACATCCCTTTATAAAAAAATTGAAGAAAAGATAAAGGGTACCGAAATTAGCTCAGTTTCGAGCTATGTAGCTAAAATCCTAAGAGAAAGCCTGGCCAGAGAAGAAGACAACAAAGAGGTTTTTACACCGGAAGAAGAAGAAAAAATCAAGGAAAGGCTAAAGGCTCTCGGCTATATTGATTGAACAGCCAGGACCAGATTATCAGCCCTGCTTAAAAGGAGAAAACAATGATCACACCACACGGGGGAAAGCTCATCAATCGCCTCCTGAAGGAAGATGAAAGACAGAAGGTACTGGAGGAGATAAACGACCTGCCCTCTCTAACTCTTGATCCAGATCTCATTTCGGATGTGGAAAATATCGCTACGGGAGTTTATTCGCCTCTGGCCGGTTTTATGAACCAGTCCGATTTAGCCAGTGTTCTGAATAATATGAGGCTGGCTGATGATCTGCCCTGGACTATACCTATCGTTCTGGATGTTGACCGCAATGCCGCTGACCGGCTGAAAATCGGTGAAAAGGTAGCTCTGCGGGCAGAAGACGGGCAGCCAGTAGCGGTGCTCAATATTGAGGACAAATATACTTATGATAAAGAGCAATTCGCTTTGAGTGTTTATGGCACGACTGACCTCAAACATCCAGGGGTTGCCAGGCTGTCGGCTATGAAAGAATTCTTGCTGGGTGGCAAGCTGGAAGTGGTCAATCTGTTGCCCACTCCCTTTGACTGCTATCGTCTAACACCCAGGGAGACCAGGTTTCTTTTCCAGGAAAAAGGCTGGAAAACAGTCGTTGGCTTTCAGACCAGAAATACACCCCACCTTGGCCATGAATATGTTCAAAAGACAGCTTTGACCTTTACCGATGGCCTGTTTATTAATCCGGTCATTGGCCGAAAGAAAAAGGGTGATTTTAAAGATGAGGTCATTCTGGCTGCCTATGAAGAGCTTATCAAGAACTATTATCTTAAAGATCGGGCGGTCATGGCCATCCTGAAAATGGAAATGCGTTATGCCGGGCCACGTGAGGCTATTCATCACGCCATTATCAGAAAGAATTTTGGCTGCACTCATATAATCATCGGGCGTGATCATGCCGGGGTTGGAAATTATTATCCTCCCTATGCAGCTCAGGAAATTTTTGAGCGGTTTCCAGATCTGGGCATTGTTCCTCTTTTCTTTACCTCTTTCTTTTTCTGCCGCCAATGCCAGTCAGTAGAAAATGAAAAAACCTGTCCCCACGACCGGTCTGAACATGTGGAGTTCTCTGGAACTAAAATCAGAGAAATGCTGGTCAAAGGGGAAGTGCCACCGCCAGAGTTAATGCGGCCGGAAGTGGCCAGGGTAATATTGTCCTTTGAACAGCCATTTAATGATTGATTGAGGATTAAGACCAGTTAGGTAATGAAAGGTGCCTGAATTGAAAGACAAAAGACTTCTAATTATTGGTCTCGATTGTGCTCCGCCTTCTTTGATCTTTGACCGAGCCGAGCAGCTGCCTCATCTCCAGCAACTTATGACCCATGGAATTTATGGTCCGCTGCGCAGTTGCGATCCACCGATTACCATTCCAGCCTGGATGGTCATGGCCACCGGTCGGGATCCAGGCGAGCTCGGTCTATATGGCTTCCGGCATAGAAAGAGTTACGAGTATAACAAGATGTGGATTGCCAACTCAACGGCGGTCAGAGAGAAGACCGTCTGGGATTATTTGGGCGAACTGGGCAAAAAGAGCATTCTGGTCGGTGTTCCTCCCAGTTACCCGCCGAAGCCAGTCAAGGGCGAGCTTATATCCTGTTTTATAACGCCTTCGAATGAAAAATCATATACCTATCCGGAAGAGCTCAGAAAAGAAATAGAAGAGAAATTTGGCCCCTTTCTTTTTGATGTGGTTTTCCGAACAGAGGATCGCTCTGAAGTCTTAAAAGAAATTTACCGGATGACTGAAAATCATTTTCGGGTGGTTGATTATCTTCTTGATCGCCAGGACTGGTCTTTGTTCTGGCTGGTGGAGATAGGGGTCGATCGTATGCACCATGCTTTCTGGAAGTTTATGGATAAAAACCATCACCTCTACCAACCTGGAAATCCTTTTGAATCGGCTATCTATGATTATTATCAATTTCTTGATGAAAAAATCGGACAGCTCCTGAAGAAAATAGATCAGCGTACAGCTGTCCTGGTCGTTTCTGATCACGGTGCAAAGGGAATGAAAGGTGCTTTCTGTGTCAATGATTGGCTGATTGGGCAGGGCGATCTGGTAATTAGCGAACCGCCAGCCCGCGGCCAGAGCATTGATCATCTTAATATTGACTGGAAGCGGACCAGGGCCTGGGGCTGGGGTGGTTACTATGCCCGCATTTTCTTAAATGTCGAGGGCCGGGAACCGCAGGGAATTATTCATCCAGACGATTATGAGTCGGCGCGAGATGAACTGGCTGCCCGCCTCAAAGCCATCAGGGGACCAAAAGGTGAAGTGTGGAACACGGTGGTTATCAAGCCTCAGGAACATTATCCGGTGGTTAACGGTGATTATCCTGACCTGATGGTCTATTTTGATGACTTATATTGGCGCTCGGCCGGCACGCTGGGCTATGGCAGTCTTTATCTTGAGGAAAACGATACCGGGCCGGATGATGCTGTTCATGATTATAATGGAATTTATATTCTTTATGATCCCGATTCTCCAGGTGAGAAGAAGAGGCCAGCCAATATTCTTGATATAGCTCCAACTGTTCTTAAGGTCCTTGGGGGACCGATTGTACCTGATTTAAAAGGGAAAGTTATAAGCTGATTGTAACTTCTGGACGGGAGCTGGCGCTGGGTTTAATCTGCCGGCTTCAGAGATGAAAAACAGTATATCAAAATTGGTTTAGGATAAAAAAACAAAAAAGGAGCAGTTTTATGTGTCAGGAACAAAAAGGATTTACCCTGTGGTTTACCGGCCTGCCCTGTTCGGGGAAGACGGCAATTGCTGACCGGTTAGCCCAGGTTCTCAAAGAAAGAGGTTTAAAAGTTGAGCGACTGGACGGAGATGTGGTTCGTCAGAGTCTATGTCGCGATCTTGGCTTCTCCCGCCACGATAGAGATGAAAATATTCGCCGGGTGACTTTTGTGGCCAAGCTGCTGACCAGAAATGGCGTGGCCGTCCTGACTTCTTTTATTTCGCCTTACCGGGAGATAAGAGATGAAGCCAGGCGCGAAATAGGGGACTTCATTGAAGTCTATGTGAAATGCCCCCTGGAAGTCTGCATGGCCAGAGATGTCAAGGGAATGTACCAGAAAGCCATCAGAGGAGAGATTAAGGAGTTTACCGGTATCTCAGATCCCTATGAAGAGCCACTTCAGCCGGAACTGATTTTAGAAACAGACAGGGAAACCATTGAAGAAAGTATTAGCAAGGTCCTTAATTATCTTCGCCAGACAGGCTATCTGGAAGATAATACTTGAGCCTGAAAATAGAGAAAATGCCAGAGTATAAAAAATATTTAGTGACAGGCGGCGCTGGTTTTATAGGCTCGCACCTGGTGGAGGAACTGGTCAGGCGCCAGTACCAGGTCAGAGTTCTTGATGATTTTTCGAGCGGTAAAGAAGGAAATCTGGCCCCTTTCAGTTCAAAAATAGAAATTATTCGGGGTGATATCAGGGATAGGGAAACCTGTCGGCAAGCAGCTGGTGGAATGGAGGTAATTCTTCATGAGGCAGCGCTGGCTTCTGTGCCCCGGTCGATCTCCGAGCCTTTTTTGGCTCATGAAATAAATTTAACAGGTACGCTAAATTTGCTGCAAGCGGCAGTCGAAGCCGGGGCCAAAAGCTTTGTCTTCGCTTCTTCTTCAGCTGTCTACGGCGATGATCAGGTCTTTCCCAAGCAAGAGGGGAGCGAAGGCAGGCCTCTCTCTCCCTATGCTGCCCAGAAGCTGGCTTCTGAAAAATACTGTCAGGTCATGAGTCTGCTTCATGATTTTAACGCTGTTTCTCTGCGTTATTTTAATGTCTTTGGCCCTCGCCAGGATCCAAATTCTCAATATGCAGCCGTCATTCCTATTTTTATCAAGCGCCTGCTGGCCGGACAGCCACCGGTCATTTATGGTGATGGTTGGCAGACTCGAGACTTTATCTATGTTGGCAATGTGGTCAAAGCTAACCTGCTGGCCGCTCAGGCTGAGTGTTTCCGTGGAGAGGTGTTTAATATCGGGTCCTCAGAAAAGATTAACATCAACGATCTGGTCAGGGAGATTGCCAGCTGCCTGGGAGCATCGGCCAAACCAGAATATGCGCCGCCCCGCTCTGGTGATATCAGGAATTCCTACGCCAGCCTGGAAAAAGCCAGAAAACTCCTCGGCTTTGAGCCTGAAATTGATTTCAGACAGGGTTTGAGCTTGACTGTTGACTGGTATAAAAAGCAAATCGGATAATACTGATTAAAAGACTATTGGTTTCAGCAAATTCTGGGGAGAAGCTCTGAAGTCAGAGGTTCCAGCAGGCGTAATCCACCGGTCAGGGTTTCGAGTAGAGCTTCGCCCGGCCGGCCAATCTTATCCTCAACCTCACCGATAATGGCAGCCTTTTTTCCCTCGGGGTGGGACCTGAGTTTCTTTAGAATTTCATCTGCTTTTCTGGCAGGAACGACCAGTAAAGCCCGGCCTTCACAGGCTAGATAAAGAGGATCAATGCCCAGAATTTCCACCGTTCCCTGCAGCCTGGTTGAATAGGGGATTTTTGCTTCTTCTACCAGCAGCGGGAGTGATATCGTCTGGGCCAGTTCAGCCAGAACAGTGGCCAGCCCACCTCGGGTAATATCCCTCATCCACAATACACCTTCCCGCCAGAAGGGAAGAAGAAAAAGAAGAGGGGCACAATCACTTTTAACCCCGGCTTTCAATGGAAATTTATTTCTGCTCAACAGGATGGCCAGCCCGTGCTCTCCAACCTGGCCGGTGACCAGAATTTTGTCGCCAGGTCTTATTTTAGCTGGCTGCGGCCTGCCCAGCAGCCGCCCGACTCCAGCAGTGTTAATATAAATTTCGCCCCCCTGCCCCTGAGGCACAACCTTGGTATCGCCGGTCACAATTTCAACTGAAGTGGCCCTGGCCGTTTTCTTTATGGACTCCAGTATTTTTTCCAGCTCTTCCAGCTCGAAACCCTCTTCTATGATCAGAGCCAGAGATAAATAGGCCGGCCTGGCTCCTGAGACCACAAGATCATTAACTGTGCCGTTAATACAGAGGGTTCCAATATTCCCTCCGGGGAAAAATAGCGGGTCAACTGTGTAGGAATCAGTGGTCAGGGCAATGCCCCACGGAAGATGAGCAGCATCATGAAGTTCGCCTAAAATCGGATTCTTAAAACGCGGCACAATTCTGCTGGCGATGAAGTCCCTCATCAGTCGGCCGCCGCTGCCCATTTCGAGGCTGATTTTAGTCATAGCTCTTTACTCCAGAAAACTTGTATTCTATGAGACAGGCTCCTTCATAGGAAACCATACATGGTCCTTGAGGGCTATCTGGCCGACACTGCCGGCCAAACAGAGGACAGTCAGTGGGGGCAATCAGCCCCTTGAGCACCTCTCCACAGCGGCAGGCTGTTTTTCGTGCGCTCGAGCCTGACCCCAGTTTAAGTGAAAATCTCCTGACCGCATCGAAACTAGAGTATTCAGGTCTTAATTTAAGCCCGCTATCAGGGATGGGCCCCAGTCCCCGCCAGTCAGCAGCTGTCTTTATGAGATATCTTTCCATGATGGCCTGAGCCTCGACATTGCCTTCCGGCTTAACCACTCGCCGGTATTCGTTGGCTACCAGAGGCTGCCCGCTTCTTATCTGCTTAACGACGGAAAGAATGCCAAGAAGAATATCTGCCGGCTCAAAACCGGCAATAGCCCCGGGCAGGTGATATGTTTCTGCGACCAAAGCATAAGGCTTTTCACCAATGATAGCACTGACATGTCCAGGATAGATAAAGCCGTTTATAGCCAGTTCTCCTCCTTCAATGATGGCTTTCAAGGCGGGCGGAATGAGCCAGAAGGCGGTTAGTAGACAATAATTTTTTAGTTTTTCTTCAGCCGCTTTTTTGACCGTAAAAGTTATGCCAGGAATGGTGGTTTCGAAGCCAGCCCCGAAAAAGATTACCTGTTTTTCTGGCTGATTATGGGCTTCAGCCACCGCTTCCTCCGGAGAATAGACTATTTTTAGTCTGGAGCCAGGCGCTGGAACGACTGTCTGTAAAGAGCCTTTTCTGGTCGGTACTCTGGTCATATCACCAAAGGTACAGACCAGAATATCACCCCGTCCGACCAGAAGGTCAATTATTGCCTCATGATAGTAATCGGGAGTTATGCAGACCGGACAGCCCGGCCCTGAAATCATGTCAATCCCGACCTGGCGCAAGCGCGGTTTCAAGCCTGAGCGATGGAGCGTCATCGTATGAGTGCCGCAGACTTCCATCAACTTCAAGGGAGTGGGGAGATTTCTGGTTTCAGCCTCGATGGCCTTCAGCAGTCGGTCGGCAGTCTCCTTAGTTCTCCAGTTAGAAAAAGGCAGGTGAATTGTAGCTGGCGGGGACATAGCTATCGTCCTAAGATTGTTTTTCCAATTCTTGAAAAAGTTTTAGCGTCCGGCGGGCTTCTTTTTGATCGAGCCTGGAAATAGCAAAGCCAGCGTGAACTATGACCCAATCGCCAACTTTGATATCAGGTAAAAGCGAGAAATTGGCCAGGACCTGACTGCCTAAATAATCGACCTGGCCTGTTCCATTGTCATTCAGGCTGATAACTTTCCCGGGAATGGCCAAACACATTTCATCCTCTTTTTGAAAATACTACCATAGACCTGCCATCCTGTCTATAAAGGAGGCCTTCTTTGACAAATTTCCTCTGGCTACTTATAATGATTGGCATGCTTGATAGTCTTAAAAACTATATCCAGCCAGGCAGTCTGGAGGAAGAATTGGTGGATCGGATAGATTTCTCCTGTCTGCCTGTTCATATAGCGATTATTATGGACGGTAATGGGCGCTGGGCCCTCAAAAGAAATTTACCAAGGACAGAGGGTCACCGGGCAGCCAGAGAAGCTGTCCAGGAAACAGTCGAAGCTTCTGCCCGCCTGGGTATAAAATGTCTTACCCTTTATGCCTTTTCTCAGGAGAACTGGAAAAGGCCGGCCGACGAGGTTACAACTCTGTGGACATTACTGGCAGAAAATCTCAGGCAGGAAGAAAAAACCCTGATTGATAAGGATTTAAAGCTAAAGGTCATCGGGGAAAAGAAGGGTATCCCCCTTTTTGTCCGCCGGGAACTTAACCGCCTGGAAAAATTGACCAGAGATAATAGCCGGATGGTGCTGGTCGTTGCCCTTAATTATGGCGGAAGGCAGGAAATTCTAAAGGCCTGTCAAGAGCTAATTAAAAAGAACATCAGTCCGGACAGACTGAATGAAAAAACCTTTTCGCGCTATCTGGATACAGCTGATCTGCCTGACCCTGATCTTCTGATCAGAACCAGCGGCGAGATGAGACTATCCAATTTCCTGCTCTGGCAGTGTGCCTATACGGAATTCTGGGTTACGCCTGTTCTCTGGCCTGATTTCCGGAAAAAGGATCTGCTGGAGGCCATTATTGATTATCAGAAAAGGGAAAGAAGATTTGGTGGCCTCGGCCAGAAAGAAGATCAGTTGACATGAGCTTAGCCGAAAGAACCAAATCAGCCTTAATATTAATAGTCGTTCTGTTTTTAATCATACAGTTCACCCCGCCCTGGATATTTTTCCTGCTCGTCCAGGCGATTATCATCGGGGGGCTACTGGAATTCTATAACTTAAGCAACCGGCGTAAGTTCTATCCGAAAAAATTGCTGGGCTGCTTGTTTGCTTTGATCATTGGAGCTACCTTTTATTTTGACTGGTTTCCTTTTTTACTGGGCTTCACCCTTATCACCATTATTGCCTTTGTCTATTTTGTGATTGACACCAACAGCCTGGAAAAGCTGGCCCTTTTTCCTGGTTCCTTCAGTGTCACCGTCTCGGGAGTCATCTACGTCAGTCTGACCATAAACTTTTTTTACTGGATAAGACGGGATTTTGGCCTGCTCTGGCTCTACCTGTTGTTTGCTGTTGTCTTTCTTGGCGATACTGGAGCTTTTTTGATTGGTAAGCGTTTTGGCCGGCATAAAATGACTCCAATCGCCAGTCCCAATAAGACCTGGGAAGGAGCTATCGGCGGAATTATCTGGGCGGTAGCCGGGGGCTGGTTGGCCAGAACTATTCTTTTACCCCGTTTTCCTGCTTTAGAAGTGATGGCTTTAAGTGCGTTGGTCCATGCTGGTGCCCAGGTGGCTGATCCCTTAGAGTCTCTTTTTAAAAGGGCAGCCGGTGTCAAAGATTCGTCCAATCTGATTCCCGGGCATGGCGGAATTCTGGACAGGATTGATAGCTTTACTCTGGCCTGCCCGCTTTTTTATTATCTGATGAAACTTTTAATTATCAAATAAGAGTTTGATAATCTGCAAATCGAAGATGTCAAAGACCAGAAAAAGAATAATTGTTCTCGGGAGCACTGGCTCCATTGGCAGCAACACGCTGGATGTCATTCGCCACCATCCCGGAGAATATCAAGTGGTTGGTCTGGCTGCCTGGAAGAATATCAGACTGTTGAGCGAACAGATCCAGGAGTTCAAGCCCCGGCTGGCAGCAGTCAAGAACCGGGCTGATTCGCTTGGCCTGCAGAAAAAATTTTCTAAGACTGGAACAGATGTCGTAGCCGGCGAGACCGGATTGCTTGAGCTGGTAACTGAACTGGAAGCTGATCTGGTTGTTTCAGCCATCACCGGTATTGCTGGACTAAAACCAACCATGGCTGCGCTGGAGGCCGGGAAAAATCTGGCACTGGCTAACAAAGAATCAATGGTAGTAGCCGGGCAATTTTTGAAAAAAATAGCAGCCCGGACAGGGGCCAGGATAATACCGGTTGACAGTGAACATTCAGCTATCTTTCAATGTCTGCAGGGACAGAAGAAAAGATATCTAAAAAAGGTTTATTTAACCGCCTCAGGGGGTCCTTTTTTCCGGCTGCCAGTGAATGATCTGGCCGAACGCAGGGTAGAAGAAGCACTAAAGCATCCCCGCTGGACCATGGGGAAAAAAGTAACCATCGATTCGGCCACTCTGATGAACAAGGGATTGGAACTCATTGAAGCCAGGTGGTTATTTGATCTGCAACCAGAAGAACTGCAGGTGCTGATTCACCCTCAGAGTATTGTTCATGGACTGGTTGAGTTTCAGGATGGTTCAGTCCTGGCCCAGTTAAGCCAGACCGATATGAGGATCCCCATCCAGTATGCTTTGAGCTATCCTGAGCGCCAGACCTCTTTTTTGCCAGCTCTGAATCTGGCTGAAATTGCCAGCCTGGAATTTTACCCGGTTGATGATGAACAAAGATATCCGCTATTTTTTCTGGCCAGGAAAGCCCTGCAGGTCGGCGAGAGTTATCCTGTTATGCTCAATGCAGCCAATGAGGTAGCAGTGACTGCCTTTCTCGAGGGCAAAATTATGTTCGGTGAGATCCATTCCATCGTCGAGTATTGCTATCGTCAGCATCAACCAGTTAGACTTACCTCGCTGGATGATGTCTTCACCTTAGATCATAAGACCAGATTTATGGCCAATCAATTTTTAAATCAATTAGTCAATTTGAAGGGAAATCAGAGATGACCATCCTCGGGACAATAGTAGCCTTTATCATCGTTTTTGGTGTGCTGGTGTTTATTCATGAATTCGGGCATTTCTTTACTGCCAAGCTAGTTGGGGTCAGAGTCGAAGTTTTTTCTCTGGGCTTTGGTCGCCGACTGTTTGGCTTTAAAAAGGGGGAGACTGATTACCGGATTAGTCTTATTCCGCTGGGTGGCTATGTGAAGCTGCTGGGAGAAGGCATGTTTGATAAAAACCGGGAAATTTCTCCTGATGATTTTATGGCTAAGAACAGATTCCAGCGGTTTCTAATCCTGGTTATGGGTTCAGTAATGAATATCGTCCTGGCCATTGTGCTGGTGGCCATTATCAATATGGCTGGCGTGACTGTACCAGAATATCTGGACCAGCCGCCAGTAATTGGCTACATTGACCCCGGTTCACCAGCCGAAAAAGCTGGGCTGATGATTGACGATGAAATTTTGAAGATAAATGGTCGTCCGGTTAAGACCTGGAATGAAGTCGAAATTACTATCGGCTCGAAGCCTGACCGGGAGATAACTCTAGAAATCAGAAGAGCCGGTCAAATCCTTAATGTTCCGCTCAAGACCGATAAAATCACCAAATATGAGATGGGTTATGCTGGTTTTCGGGCTAAAATTCTGGCTCAAATTATGATGGTCAGCCCTGGTTCGCCAGCGGAGAAAGCCGGTCTTAAACCAGGAGATGTTATTCTGGCCATCGATGGTCAACCGGTCTTTCTATATAATTTTGTCGAGAAAATTGAAAAGAGTCCTGATATTCCGGTTACTATCACTGTTGACCGACAGGGGCAAAAACTTGATCTGACTGTTATCCCGAGAAAAGAAGGCAATGTCGGTAAAATAGGCATCATGCAGGGAGCAAAATCTGTTACTCAAAAATATTCTTTTTTCCCAGCCATAGCTCGCAGTCTGGAAGATAATGCCAGGAATACTTTTCTGGTCATAAACTTTCTCAAAGACCTGTTTACTGGCGAGGCTTCAGCCAAGCAACTGGGTGGCCCGCTGGAAATTGCCAATTTTTCCTACGCAGCCATGAGAATAGGCTTGCTGGCCATGTTGAGCTGGATAGCTATTATCAGCCTGCAGCTGGGCATTTTGAATTTGTTGCCAATTCCCGTCTTTGATGGTGGTCAGATTTTCGTCCTGATGATTGAAGCCATTATCAGAAGAGATCTCAGCCCGAGGATGAGAGAAATCTGGCTACAGATCGGCTTTTTGCTGGTTATTTTTATTATGGGTTTTGTCATCTTGAATGATTTAGTGAAAACTATGCCGGCTGGCTGGAAAAGCCTGGGTGACTTTTTTAAGAAACTGGCCGGCAGTTTAAACAGTGTCTTTAATCGATAAGGTAAATTGTCGAGATGAGTGAATCTCTTTTCCCCCGGCGAAAGACCAGAGTGATCAGAATAGGCCAGGTGGAAATTGGTGGAGAGCGTCCAATTGTTGTTCAGTCAATGACCAAGACGAGGACTGCCAGAATCGAACCAACTGTCAGGCAAATAAAAAGATTGGAAAAGGCTGGCTGCCAGCTGGTCCGGCTGGCTGTGCCGGAGATGGCCGATGCGCTGGCTATTAAGGAGATTAAGAAAAAAGTTAGCCTGCCGCTGGTGGCTGATATCCATTTTGATCCTAATCTGGCCATTGCTTCGATAGAGGCCGGAGTGGATGGCCTCAGGATTAATCCCGGGACTTTTGGATCAAAAAGCAAGTTAAAGGAAGTAGTGGAAAGAGCTCGCGACAGACAAATCCCGATTAGAATAGGCATAAATTCAGGTTCGCTGGAAAAAGATCTAAGGTCAAAATATGGCGAGGTTACACCGGAAGCAATGGTGGAAAGCGCCCTGCGGGAGATCAAACTGCTCGAGGGCCTGGATTTTTATGACATAAAAATCTCGCTTAAGGCTTCTGATATCGAGAGGACACTCCAGGCCTACCGGTTGCTGGCTACCCGGGTTGATTATCCTTTTCACGCCGGTATTACTGAAGCCGGGACCTTATTCAGAGGTAGCCTGAAATCAGTAGCCGGTCTGAGCTTGCTGATCAGAGAAGGGTTAGCTGATACGATCAGGGTTTCTCTAACTGCCCCACCAGAAAAAGAAGTGGAAGTGGCCAATCTGCTTCTTCAGGATCTGGGTCTGAAAAAAAGTGGAATAAATTTTATTTCCTGTCCTGGTTGTGGCCGCTGCCAGGTTGATATTCAGAAACTGGCCACTCAAATAGAGCGTCGAATTTCGTCGCTTACAAGCAGTCTAACCGTAGCGGTTATGGGTTGTCCGGTCAATGGTCCAGGCGAAGCTAAAGAAGCTGACCTGGGGGTGGCTGGCGGGCAAGGAGTTGGTATCATCTTTAAGAAAGGAAAAGTCATAAAAAAAATCCCCGCCGACAAGATTGTTGATGAACTGGTCAAGGAAGTCTTTAAGCTTGAGGATGAGAAGAAAAAGACAAAAAAGAGGAACAACCATGGCTGACGCCAGGAGCCGATCCAGGGGAAGGCAGTCAAAAAGCAGGCCAAAGGCGGTCAAATCAGGAAGAGTTTCGGAGCAGCTCGAAGCAGACTTAATTCAGAAATATGAGAGATTAAAAGAGGAGCTAAAATCAGCTGAAAGCGCTCTGGTGGCTTTTTCAGGAGGAGTAGATAGCAGTCTTCTCCTGCGGGTGGCGGCCGACGTGCTTGGAGATAGGGTTAAGGCTGTTATTGTTGATAGCCCCCTATTTAGCCGTCAGGAAATTCAGGCGGCCAGAAAACTGGCTGCTGATCTTAAGGTCGACCTGATGACTGTCCAGGTCAATAGCCTGGAAGTGCCCGGGGTAGTTAAAAATACTGATCAGCGTTGTTTTTACTGTAAATTTTCCTTTTTTTCTAGGTTAAAGGAAGTGGCCAGAGAAATTGGCCTTAATAAAGTCCTGGAAGGTTCCAACCTGGATGATGCTGCCGACTACCGCCCGGGAAGAAAAGCCCTTAAAGAGCTCGGCATCTATTCGCCTCTGGCAGAAGCGGGTTTGACCAAGGCAGAAATCAGGCGTCTGGCCAGGTATATTGGTCTTTCTAACTGGAACAAGCCTCAAGCTGCCTGTCTGGCCTCCAGAATTCCTTATGGGCAGCCACTTGATCGCGCTATCCTGGAGAAAATTGAAAAAGGAGAAAAGATAATCAGGCAGCAGGGCTTCAGCCAGGTCAGGTTGAGACACCATGGAGAGATAGCCCGGATTGAAATTGACCAGGCAGAATTCCGGCTGTGGCTTAAGCCCAAGATAAAGGAAAAGGTGGTCGCTAATTTAAAAAAACTTGGCTATCGCTATGTGACGCTTGACCTGGACGGCTACCGGACCGGAAGTCTTAATCCGCCAGATAAGTGAGGGGTAATCATCTGCCGACAGCCTCAGCTGTCTTTGACCAGGTTGGCTGGTGTCTTTCCTGCCAGAGCTTCCAGTAAGTTATTGACTGCCATCAAGCTCATCTGCAGCCTGGTTTCATAAGTAGCGCTGCCAATGTGGGGCAAAAGAACAACATTTTTTAATGAGAGTAAATCTGGCTCGATTTGTGGCTCGTGCTCATAGACATCAAGACCGGCGGCCCAGATCTGGCCGGTTTTTAAGGCCTTGGCCAGAGCTTTCTCATCAACAATTGCACCGCGGGCGACATTGATTAAAACGGCAGATCTTTTCATCAGAGCCAGCTTATCGCCAGTAATCAGATGGTCTGAATCTGGGTTGAGTGAAGCATGGATAGAGACGATATCGGCTTCGGCTAAAAGAGTATCGAGCTGGCGATAGTCAGCTTTTAGGGCAGCTTCCCTGTCCGGGCTTAAGCGGTGGCGGTTATAATAGATGATTTTCAATCCGAAAGCCTGAGCTCTTCGGGCCACAGCCTGTCCGATCTGACCACAACCGATTATCCCCAGGGTTTTTCCCTGCAGTCCCTGGCCGAGAAAAAGATCTATTCTCCAGCCTTGAAACCGACCCTGACGGCAGAATTCATCGGCCTCCACTATCCGTCTGGTGGTGGCCAGAATCAGAGCCATGGTCAGGTCGGCTGTGGGCTCAGTCAGAATATTGGGAGTATTGGTCACAATAATGCCACGGCTTCGGGCCAGTTTCAGGTCAATATTATTGATTCCAACTGCACAATTGGAAATGGCTCTCAGGGCGGGAGCATGGTCTAACACCTCCTGGTCAATGGTATCAGACAAAAAACAGAGCAGTCCTTCTTTATCCACAATTTTTTGGACCAGCTCAGAGTGCGGCAGAAAATCCTGGCTGGTGGCCAGCTCCAGTTCTGTCTGCTCGGCCAGATAATCCATGGCTTCCTTTAATAAAGGATGAGTTAAGAGAACTTTTGGTTTCATCGGACCTACCTCAAGATTAGTTAGATTCTCAGGACTCAAAGATAAGCGGCCTGAAATATTTTTCAGTGGCCTTAAAAACTATCTGGGTGTTCATCAGATTGCGCCAGGAAGATGGCGACAGTTCGTCGGAGACAATAAAGAGGCCGGCTGTTTCTAGGCCATAAAATTCCGAAAAAGCCAGAACGGCCGACATTTCCATGTCAACAGCCACCACACCTCTTTTCTGCATATTTTCCAACCAGGAGCGTGTCTCCCGGTAGGGAGCGTCAGTTGAGACTACCGTACCTTCGGCATAAGGCAAATCTCTGGCTGCCAGATAATCAACCAGTCGCTGGCGCCTGGTGGTTGAGACCCGGTAGAGTCTATTTTCTCCAGGCAGATAATGGCTGGATGTTCCTTCGTCGGACAGGGCGCAAAGAGGTAGAAAAGCCTGGCCAATCTTAATAGATTCAGACAGTGAACCGCAGTAACTGAGGACAATTATTTCCTTCAAATTTCCCAGCCTGATTTTTTCCAGTGTGCTAACACTGGCTGAAGCGCCGACCGGGCCATAGAGCACCGCTTGCTCTTTAAAATAAAAGAGCTGGCACAGATGAATGTTAACCTTCTGGCCTGCTTTTTTCCTCAGATCTGAGACAAAAGACTTTATTGGCATGAAAGGAATAAAAATTAAACGACCATTCGGTATTTCAGGACCGTGAAAAGAAGGCCTGGCAATAGATTCCTCTTTCATGTTCAAAATAAAATAGCAAATTTCAATCTAACTGGCAACTCTTCCGGCTGATGATGTTTACAAAATTAAAGTCGTTCCGTAGAATTAAGATATGGAATTAAGGCAGATCAGCCTGAGGGAAATTAATTTAGAAGATACCAGGTTCAAGTTTACCCTCGATAAATCTGATGAGAAGCTAAGTTTTTCTATCCAGCGAGCAGGACTGGTTGAGCCGGTGATCGTTAAAAGCGACGGTCAGGCTTTTATTCTGGTGACTGGTTGGAGGAGGGTAGAGGCTTCCCGAAAATTTGGTTTAAAAGAAATTATGGGGTTAGTAACGCCGTCGGAATTGACCGATCTTACTCTCTTTAGCCTGGCTTTTTTCGAAAGTTATCCTAAGAAGAATTTCTCTTTAGCGGAGAAAGCTCTGATCATAAAGAAATTCATCGAGTTCGGGCTCAGCCGGGAAGAGATAATTAAAGAGTTTCTTGCCAGGTTGGAGCTCCCACCTGAAAGGCAGACTGTTGATCTTCTTAGCCAGCTGGCCTGTTTAGACTGGGCTTTGCCATCTATCCATCGTGGTGGCTGGAAACTATCAACAGCCAGGCTCTTTCTGACCTTCCTTCCTGAAGAGAGGGAGGCCATTATCGGCTTGTCTGAGGCTTTTAATCACAACCAGCAGGCTGAGCTGATTGAACTTCTCTTTACTCTTAAGAAAAGGCGGAAGGTGGGACTGGACACCATTCTGACTGAAGAAGAGCTTAAACCACTGGTTCGGGCAGCCAGAGAGAGAAAGCCCAGGGCTGGGCTGGAACTGTTGGCTGCCTTGAGAGAAAGGGCTTTTCCTCTGGTGACTGAGATTAACCGAGAGATACAAGCCGCTTTAAGGCAAATTAACCTGCCAGTGAATAGTCGTCTCGACTACGATCATTCACTCGAAAAAAGCTCTCTCTCTATCAGTTTTGAAGCCAGAACAAGGGAGGAAATGGAACTTGTGGTTGAACAGCTAAAGCAAAAGCTAAAGGAAGGCGAGTTAGATGTTTTATTTGGACTTTTAAACAAAGAGATTGATGAGTAGCTAACTGCATGCAGGAGAATAAGTGGATTAAAAGAATCTTCGTCAACAGGCAGCTTGAAAATTCTCCGCTGGTAGAAAGAATAATAAGCCGGCTAAAACCAACTCCTGTTAAGCTGGTTGACAGGTTGGAAGAAATTCAGGCGGAGCTACGTCTGGCAACTGACCCCATCGCCGAGAGCAAAAGAGTTTTGTTTTTGACCGACGAGAAGGCCTTTATTCGCCCCTGTCCCTGCAGTCCGGGTGCTGTTCCCTGTGGTTACTGGACAATCGATCTCAATCTTAACTGCCCGCTTGACTGCAGTTATTGCATTCTCCAGGCTTATTTTAGCCTGCAACCCCTGACCATAGCTGTTAACCAGAAAGATTTAGAAAGCGAGCTCGGCGCTTTTCTGGCCAGCACCAGAACTAAAGTGCTCAGAATTGGTACGGGTGAACTCGGAGATTCTCTGGCTCTGGAGGCGATATCCGGTCAGGCTTCTTTCCTGATAGATTTATTTCGAGATAAAAAGGGAGTCCTGCTGGAGCTGAAGACAAAGACCGCGGCTATTGATTCTCTGCTGGTCAGTCCGCCATCAGAAAATGTAGTCTTAGCCTGGTCGCTTAATACAGAAAGGATAATTAAGATGGAAGAGATCGGTTCGGCCAGTCTGGGAGAAAGGGTCAGGTCAGCCGAACGGGCAGTTGAGCACGGCTTTAAAGTAGCCTTTCACTTCGACCCGATAATTTATTATTCAGGCTGGGAAAAAGAATATGGTGAGGTCTGTGAAGGTTTATTAAAGAAAATACCTCCAGCCTCCTTAGCCTGGGTCAGTCTGGGAACATTGCGTTTTCCAGGCAAATTGAGAGAAATAGCCAGACAGAGGTTTCCAGAAAGTTTGATTTACGAGGAAGAATTGGTCAGATCCTGGGATGGGAAATTAAGATATCCGCGGCCACTGAGGTTGAGAATATATCAAAAATTAGGAGAAATCTTTAAAGCTTATGGTTGTAGCGACAGGCTTTATCTTTGTATGGAGTCGCCTGAAGTCTGGATGGATTTTTCTAAACAAAATAAAAAAGGGGAAGCATTTAGCTTCCCCTTTTTCTAGCTTAAATAACTAGTCAGAAATCAAAAATCAGGATTCCTCAGTGGCTTTCTTCTCTGTGATAATGCCTACTACCTCTACTCCAGCCTGCTGAATGCCGTAAATAATGTCAACAATCTTGCCAAATTCGAGATTCTGGTCTGCTCTTAAATAGACTTTTTTATCTGTAGCAGTTATAAGCTGCTCCTCCAGAGCTGCTGGCAGGCCCTCCAGGGTAATTCGTTGTTCCTTGAGGAAAAGAGAGCCGTCTGCTTTAACGGATAAAACCACGTCTGGGTTGTCAGGCATATTTGAGCTGTTAAGAGCCGTCGGCAGCTGAACATCAACACCTTTCTGGACCAGCGGAGTAACGACCATAAAAATAATAAGTAAGACCAGAAGGACGTCACAGAGAGGAACGACATTGGGTTCAGATTTTACTGTTTCTTTTTCGTTGGTTGATACTGAAAAAGCCATTGTCTCTCTCTCTTTTTAATAAAATTTAACGAAGGCCGTTATTTAGACTCGCCCGTCCGCACAAAATAATCGGTCAACTGAGAGGCTGTATTTTCCATCTCAGTATTGTAGACTTCAATTTTGCTGTTTAACGTATTGAATGTCCACAGAGCAATAACAGCCACACCGATACCAAAAGCGGTGGTAACAAGTGCTTCAGCAATACCAGCTGCTACAGCCCCGATTCCGCCAGAGCCAGTCAGAGCCATGCCACGGAATGCATTGATAATACCAAAAATAGTTCCGAACAGACCAATAAAGGGTGAAGAGGTAGCGATAGTGGCCATGACGCTCAGCCCTCTTCTAAGTTCTTGAGTAAAAAGAGATTGTGCACGGTCACAACCCCTCTGGGCGGCTTCTATCTGCTCTTGCAAGGATAGGTTAGACGACCCGCCAGCCAAATATTCCTCAATACCGGCCGCGGTCACTCTAGCCAGATGGCTGCCCCTGTATTCCTTCTTGGAAGCCAGGGCTAAAGCTTCTTTCAGCTGTCCATTCTTCAACAACTCAGCCAGTTTTGGAGCCACTTGCATTGATTTTTTTCTGGCCCGTGAAAAGGCTAACTGCCTTTCAATGAATAGATAGATAGTAATAACGGAAAGAGCGATCAGAATTATGGCCACTGTCTTAGCTACAGCGCCCATCGACTGCCACATTTCAATCAAACCGAATTGCATGTTGAAAACCTCCTTTTAAATATCGAAAGCCATTATAAGCTTTTCTTACTTTAGTTTGAATAGAACAGTAACCGTAAAGATAACGCCCCTGGGACGGCCGTTGATAATCATCGGCTCATAAACCCACTGTTTGACAGCATCGATAGCTGCTTGATCAAGTAAGGGGACAGATCTCAAAACTTTAACCTGCTGGACCCGACCATAGATATCAGTGGTCGCTTCCAGGATAACTGTTCCTTCTACTCTGGCCTGTCGGGCGATTTCGGGATAAACGGGCTCAACCCGGTGAATTAACTTCGGCTGCTTAATTTCGCCAATAGCTCTTACCGGTTCCTCCTGCTGAACATCGCTGCCAATAACTCCGCCCAGGACTCCGCCAACGACTCCACCCAGAACTCCACCTACGACTCCGCCTTCAACTCCACCTTCAACTCCACCTTCAATCCCAAAATCAGAAATTGCTTCATCGGCGATTTGTTCGGGTATTTCTACAGGCGCAACTAACTTACCAGGTTCTACAGAAGTTGTAGCTTGAACAGCTCTAATAGTTCTGGTAGATGATGAACTCTTTTTCTTAGCTGGTGGTGGCGGTGGCGGCGGGGGTGGCGGGGGTGGAGCCAGAAAGGCGCTATAGACCTCTACTTTTGGCAGATCATCTACAGACAGCAGAGGAATAACAATGATAGCGGCAATAAAAACAGCGTGGAGGATAATAGCAATGGGTAAAGCCAGCGCTTTTCTTTTAATCCCCGACTCGGCCTGGAAAAAGGAATCCTTGAAGAGTTCAGGTAACTCTCCTCCTTGTTTAGGCCTTTTTGCTTCTGGCATGTTAAACCTCACGCTCTTAAATTAGATTAGACTAAATTATAGGTTAAAAAAATTTATTTTACAAGTCAAATATTTAACTATTTTCTAACTTTTTTC
Organism: Acidobacteriota bacterium; assembly: GCA_029571905.1. Taxonomy (GTDB): domain Bacteria; phylum Acidobacteriota; class Aminicenantia; order Aminicenantales; family Saccharicenantaceae; genus Saccharicenans. The sequence continues at coordinate 40,468 of JAKPXU010000109.1, forward strand.
TTCTTACCAAAGAGCTGGTTCCACCAGAGAACAACCGGGCAGGACATGAAAATAGTGGAGTAAACACCTTCAATTGAGCCAACCAGCATGATAAAGGCAAAATCGTTGATGACTTTACCACCGAAGAGGAAAAGAGCCAGAACGGCCAGAAAAACAGTTCCCGAGGTAATAATAGTCCTGGTCAGGTTGATGTTAAGAGAAAGATTCATTATTTTTTCCAGCGGCTCTTTTCTCATGGTTTTTCTCAGCTCGCGGATCCGGTCAAAGATAACGATAGTATCATTGACAGAATAACCCACAATCGTCAGAAAGGCAGCAATGATAGGTAGATTAATTTCCCGGTTAGTAAAAGAATAGATGCTGAGGCAAATTAAGACATCCTGGGACAGAGTGAAAATAGCTGCTGCTCCAAACTCAATCCCTTTAAATCGGAAAGCGATGTAAACGAGCATGGCAATTATAGACCAGATAACTGCCTGAGTCGCTTTTTTCCTCAACTCTTTTCCAGCCTGAGGGCCAACCGTCTCCTTACTTAAAACAGTCATCTGCCCCAGAAAAGCTCTAGCTTGAAGCTTATTGAGAATTTCATCGGGCAGAGAGACCGGCTCCTTTTTAAGCTCGTCCCAGTTAACAATAATACCGTGTTCATTCCGGTAGGTCATAATCCGACTGGCCAGTTCTTCACTATTTTCAGCTGATATTTCAGTTAACAAAGCGGTCAGAGAGCGGCTGTCGATATTATTTAAGTCAATCATGCCCTGAGCGAGGCGCTGCTGGTCCTCTTTGCTCTGCAAGGCAGAAATGACCTTATTGGCCAGGATTTGGTGGCCTTCGATTTCTTCACCGGTCTGGCTGGTCGTTCTGGTTTCGACTGTTCTGATTTGAAATTCCCGGCCGCTTTTTCCAGATTCTTGGATAATACTGTCGCCGAGGCCAACGTCATCCAGCAGTTGTCTAATGGCCGAGACCGAAATTGGCTCTTTGTACATCACTCTGACGAGTGTCCCCTCGCCGAAATCGACGCCCATCTTTAACCCATGGCCTATAGTCATGTTCAGGATGCCTGCCAGAATGATGGCAATGGTCAAGGCCAGAGCAAACCATCTGAATTTGAGAAAATCAATATTGGGTGTTTTTTTGAATATTTCCATGTTAGATACTCAACTTCTTAGCATTGGTTGGGACGGTTAAATCAAAGATCAGACGTGAAACGAAGACGGCCGTAAACAGATTAGCAACCAGTCCGCAGATTAAAGTCACCGCATAACCCTTTATTGGCCCAGTACCAAACTGAAAGAGGAAAACACCGGAAATGATTGTGGTTAAGTTGGAATCGAAGATAGCAGTAAAGGCCCGACTGAAACCAGTATTAATAGCGCTGCCTGCATTCTTTCCCAGGGCCATTTCCTCCTTTATTCTTTCAAAGATAAGGATATTAGCGTCAACAGCCATGCCAATACTCAGGATAATACCGGCAATGCCAGGCAGGGTCAGGGTAGCTTTAAAATAACTGAGTGCACCAAAAATCAGAAAGGTATTTAAAATCAAGGCCGCTACTGCATTCAGACCGGACAGCCTGTAATAAAAAATCATAAAAACCATGACTGCAAAAATAGCTACCAGACCGCTTAGCAGGCCCTGGCGGATAGAATCTGTCCCGAGTGAGGGGCCGATTGTTCTTTCCTCGAGGTATTTAATTCCGGCGGGCAGAGCGCCAGCTTTTAAGATAACCACCAGGTCATCAGCCTCTTCTGGAGTAAATCTTCCCTGGATGATACCGGAATCAGAAATGCGAGAATTGATGACCGGTGCCGATTGCAGCCTTTCATCAAGAATAATTGCCAGTTGCTTTCCAATATTCTGCCCGGTTACCTGCTCAAACCGCCTGGCTCCATCCGGCGTCAGGGTAAAACTCACAGCTGGATTATTCCATTCATCAACGCCTCTTCTGACACTCCTTAAATCTTTGCCGGTAATCGAGGCTACCTTGCTTACCAGATAATAACCCTGTAAACCTCGCCTCGGATCTCCTTTAACTATTTCTGCATCATCTGGTACTTGACCTCCAAACTCCTGCAGCAGGGTTTCTTCATCAGGAGCCGGTCCGGCCTTGACCAGCTTAAACTCGAGGACAGCAGTCACTTTGATCAAATTTTTGACTCTTTCCGGATCATCTATACCAGGTAGCTCAACGACAATACGATCAGAACCCTGTCGCTGGATGATGGGCTCGGCCACACCGAACTGGTCGACTCTATTTCTGATTGTTTCGAGTGTTTGCAATACAGCCTGTTCTCGCAGGTACTGCTCGGCGGGCTGCTTAAGTTTAAAATTGACCCGGTCGCCGGTAAGAGTGTAATCCCAGTCCCTGGTATACTCATCTATCAGGTCCCTGATTTTCCCTTCCTGGTCAGCACTGATGCCCTCAAAATAGAATTGCCCGGGTTTTTCTTTGGCGGCCCGGGTAAAGGTGACGTTATTCTTCTTAAAAACCTCTTCAAAGCGGGCTATTTGCTGATCGGTTTCGACATTGATGGCATCATCAGTTATAACCTGCATCAGCAGGTGAGTCCCGCCCTTGAGGTCAAGTCCAAGCTTAATTTTTTCCTTGGGTGGATAAATCAAAAAGATACTGAGAGCAATAACGGCCAGGGTTAATCCGATTTTCCACTTAACATTCTTTTTCATGTGAGCTAACTCTTTCCTTGATGGACTAAACTAACCAGAATTATTTAACTATGTTCTTTGTTTTCAACCTTTTCTTTTTCAGATAGAACAATTCCCACAGCGCTTTTCAGTATATCTATCTTCACATTGGAAGCAATTTTCAGTTCAATCCTGTCAGGATGGACATCCATAACTGTACCAAAGATACCGCCGCTCGTCACTATGCGGTCGCCGGGACGCAAATTATCGACCATCTTCTGATGCTGCTTCTGTTTCTTTCTCTGGGGGAGGATGATCAAAAGATAAAAGATAACGAAAACGAGAATTAGCGGCAGAAGCGTGAGAAGGGCGTTACCCTGAGCAGGAGCGGCTGCCTGTTGCTCGGATACACTAAACATAGTTAATAAACTCATCTTTTCTCCCTATTCATCTAAATTTATTTTTAAGATTTCTTTTTTAAATGATTGAAATGAATTAGATTGAATAGCTTGCCTCATTTTTTGAAAGATGTCAAGGTAGTAATAAAGATTATGAATGGTATTCAGAATGGCTGAGGAAATCTCTCCTCGCTCATAAAGATGGCGAAGATAGGCTCTGGAGAAATTCCGACAGGTATAGCAGTTGCAGTTTTCGTCAGCGGGACGGGGATCAGCCTCGTATCTTTTATTCTTAATTGATAGACGGCCCTGACTGGTAAATAATGTCCCATTTCTGGCATTTCGGGTCGGCAGAACACAGTCAAAAAAATCTACACCCCTCTCTACCGCCTCCAGAATATCTTCTATATATCCCATGCCCATCAGGTACCTGGGTTTGTCCTGCGGCAAAAGCCTATCTGCTTTCTCCAGCGTTTCATATAGCTGACTTTTTGGCTCACCGATGCCCAGTCCGCCCAGAGCATAGCCACTAAAATCCAGACTGACCAGATCTTCGATACTTTTTTCTCTAGAGGGCCAGAAAACGCCACCCTGAGTGATTCCCCACAAATGGGTGGATAACTCGAGACGGCTGAATTCCTGGCGACTGCGCAGAGCCCAGTGGCTGGTTAATTGCACCGATTCCTCAACCTGTTTTTCTGTGTAAGGGTATGGTGGGAAATAATCAAGGCACATCATGATATCAGTTCCCAGTCCGGCCTGGATCCTGACTACTTCCTCTGGGGTCAAAAAAATTCTGGTGCCATCCAGATGCGAAGAAAACCGGACTCCTTCCTGGCTAATTTTGACCAGAGACGACAGACTATAGACCTGGAATCCTCCACTGTCCGATAGAATAGCTGCCGGCCAGGAGATAAATTTATGAAGTCCGCCCAGCTGTTGGATGATTTTGATTCCCGGCCGTAAAAATAGATGATAGGAATTAACCAGGATAATCTGGGCACCCATCTCCTGAAGAATATTATGGGTCAGGGCTTTGACCGTACCCTGGCTGGCCACCGGCATAAAGGCTGGCGTCTGGACCAATCCATGAGCCGTGGCCAGAAGCCCTGTCCTGGCCCGGCAGGATGAATCATGAGAAGTAACTGTAAAGAAACTGGTCATGTTGAAAATCTGAAGTAGATTATGTCTCCATCTTGAACCTGATAGTCCTTACCTTCCAGCCGAATAGCACCAGCCTCCCTGGCTTTGATCCAGGAACCGGCTTTGATCAATTCTTCAAAGGGCAGAACTTCAGCCCGGATAAAACCTTTTTCCAGGTCTGTATGGATTTCTCCAGCTGCTTTAACCGCCGGGGTATTTTTTTTAATCAGCCAGGCTCTGACCTCATCCTGGCCTATGGTGTAGAAAGTCACAAGTTCCATGACTTCCTTGATTTTTGAGAAGAATCTTGACTGGAGAGGTGCGGTCAGGCCATAACTGGCCATAAAGATAGCCTTTTCTTCTTCCTCCAGCTCCATTATTTCCTTTTCAATCTGACCGCAAAAACCAAGAACAGGTCTGGCCGAACTCAGGCCGGGGAATCTTTCTTCAGGATTATCAAGATAAGCCAGATCGGCTTCATCCAGATTAATAACGGGAAGAAAAGGTTTCAACGACAAAAGGCAGAAACCTCTAAGCATCTTCTCCTCAGACGGGCTTAAGCCTATCTCTCTGAGTTGCTGGCTGCTTTCCAGCCTTGGTTTTAGCCTTTCCAGCAGTTCCTTCTCTTTTTGACCTTCGGGATCTTTCATTTTACGCAAGTCTTTTTCCAGCTTTTCCAGCCTGGCTGTCAACATGACTAAATCAGACAGGATGAGTTCCTCCACCATAGAAGTTATATCGTCGGCCGGATTAATTTTGCCCCTGGGATGGGGAATCATGGGATTTCGAAATCCCCGGACAACCTGAGCCAGGCCATCAGCTTTCCTTAACTCCGCCAGATAGGCTGAGGCGGAAATCTGACCGGCGGCCAGGCCGGGAAAATCTTCGATCTCAAGATGAGCAGCTATCTTTTTTTTCTGCGGATAAAGGACAGCCAGGGTGTCAAGGCGCTCGTCACTGATCGGGACAGAAGCCCGAGGAACTTCCAGCCTGGCTTCCTTCTGATGGGCTACGGTTGTGGCCTTTTTTTGAGTTAAAATTTCAAAGAGAGTAGTTTTTCCAGAAGTCCCATAGCCAAAAAGCGCTATAACCATGATTTAAGTAAATTCCTAATCAGCCTGTCTGTCAAGATATTAAAGCCAGCTCCCTCTTCTCTGATTGCATTTGAAAGGCGATATTTTTTAGAGTATATTAAATAACTTAAAAAGGATAGAGTTACATGACAGCCAGCGAGAAAAAGAAAAAAACTGAAGCGCAAGATCAGTTGCCGGACGAACAGTCAGGCAAGAAAAAAAGAGAAAAAAGTCTTTTCCGCGAATACTTTGAACTAATTGCTGAAACAGCTATCTTCGTCTTTTTTGTCATGACCTATGTTGTCCAGGCCTTTCAGATTCCCAGTGGTTCGATGGAGCCGACCCTGCTCGTTGGGGATTTTTTATTGGTCAATAAGTTCATCTACGCCCGGCCGATAGATTCGTTCGAAGCGGCAGTCATGCCGAGTCGTCAGCTTAAAAGAAAGGATATTATAGTTTTTAAGTATCCAAGAGATTTGAGCAAAGATTTTGTTAAAAGAGTGATTGCCCTGGAAGGGGAAAAAATAGAAATCAAAAACAAGCAGGTTTTTATTAATGATAGACCGATTGATGAGCCTTATAAAGTCCATAATGATTCACAGATTTTTGAAAAGGGTAATTATTATCAATATGATGATGTCATCAGAGATAATTATGGGCCGGTTGTTGTTCCCCCTGGCCACGTTTTTGCCATGGGGGATAATCGGGACAACAGTCTGGATAGCCGTTACTGGAGCTTTGTGCCTCTGTCTTATGTTAAAGGCCGGCCCTGGGTCATCTATTTTTCTTATGAAGCCGAAAAAGATGCTTATCTGAAAAATGGGGTGCGGGACCGGTTTAAAAAATTCTTTCGTTTTATCTTTAAAACGCGCTGGAATAGAATATTAAAGGTCGTCTCCTGATTGACCCAGCCGAAACAGATCTTTTATTGACTGACCGGTGCAGTTTAAATAAGATGAGGGGGAGCCGGGTTTCAAGCTAATGGGCAAGAAGATCATCGCGCTTTTGACTGATTTCGGGCTTAAGGATTATTTCGTAGCCTCTCTTAAAGGAGTTATTTTATCTATCAACTCTGAAGTGAGACTGGTGGATATCACTCATGATCTCCCTGACCATGGCCGGCAGGCGGCGGCTTTTGTTTTACAGGCCTGCTATCGGTTTTTTCCTACTGGCACCATTTTTTTGACAGTGGTTGACCCTGGAGTAGGCAGTGAGAGGCGCTTGCTGCTGGCCAGGAGCGAACGCTATTATTTTATTGCTCCAGATAATGGCCTTTTATCGCCGATCCTGGAAGCTGAAAAAGCTGAGGTTCTGGAAATAACCGGCGAGAATTATTTTCTTACCACCAGAAAGACAAGTTTCGAAGGCCGGGATAAAATGGCTCCGGTGGCTGCCTGGTTAAGTCTGGGAATAGATATATCAGAGCTGGCCAGACCAGCTAAATCCTGGGTAAAGCTGAACTGGCCAGAGCCCCAGAATGCTGACCGGGAAATCAGGGGAAGCATCGTTTACCAGGATAAATTTGGTAATTTAATCACCAATATCTCCCAGCACCTGATCGTCAGTTTTCTCAATTCCAATCATGGCTCAAGTCTGGTTCTTGTGGCCGGTCGGAAAAGAATTACCGAGATGGCTGCGACTTATTCTCAGGCGCCGCGAAATAAGCCCTTTTTTATGATCAACAGTCTCGGTCTTCTGGAAATTGCCGTCTATGAGGATTCAGCGGCCAACCTGCTGGGACTCAATCCGGGCGATAATGTCGTTCTTAAGATTGAATGACTGACAGGCGATATCAGGTGATGGAGGCCGCGTTCAGGACAAGCTATGGAACAGCTGGAAGGAACAATCGAACAGGTCGTTTATTATAACCCGGACAACGGCTATTCTGTTTTCAAGCTGGAAACAGAAACAGGCGAAGTTACCGTGGTCGGCATTTTCCCGCCGCTGTCTCCAGGTGAACATCTTAAGCTGACCGGTCATTTTGAAGTAAATCAGAAATTTGGTCGGCAGTTCCAGATGGAAACCTTCAGTCTGGCTTTACCTCACTCAACTATTGGCCTGGAGAGATTCCTGGCTTCCGGGTTGATCAAAGGGATTGGGCCGGTTCTGGCCAGGAGGATTATCAAAAAGTTTGGTGTGGACACAGCCAGAATTCTGGATGAACAACCAGAGAAATTAACAATTGTGCCTGGCATTGGCCAGAAAAAACTGGCTGAGATCCTGACTTCCTGGCAGGAACACCGGGAAATAAAAGACCTGATTATTTTTCTTCAGGAACATGGAATTTCCACCACCATGGCCTATAAAATTTACCGAACCTACGGTGCTTCCTCTTTTGATGTTCTGAAAAGGAATCCCTATCAACTCTGTCTTGAAATCTGGGGAATCGGCTTTAAAACAGCTGATCAGATTGCTCTCAAGCTCGGTCTACCGGAAGATTCACTGGACCGGGTCAAGGCTTTTGTCCTCTACCTCTTAGAAAAGGACAACGATGAAGGCCACGTTTATTCCGAGCAGGCAGAAGTGATCAGAAGATGCCAGGAAGAACTGGGAGCTGAGGCCGGACGGGTCGAGGCTGCCCTGGCCGCTCTGGTCAATGACAGATCGATAATAGCGAAAGAAACTCCTTCCGGAATTCATCTTTACCGGCCATTTTTCTATCAGGCAGAAGAAGAAGTAGCCAGAAGAATCATCAGCCTGACCGGTCGGGATTGTCCGCCACCGGATTTTGATCTTGACCGGAAAATTGAGGAGATAGAAAAAAAATCTGGCCTGGTTTTTTCCCCCCTCCAGAAAAAAGCGATCAAAAGCAGCTTGCAAAAAAGAATTCTCATCATCACCGGTGGTCCAGGTACCGGCAAGACCACCATTATCAGAGCGGTAGTTGATATTTTTGAGAGCTGGCCGAAAAAGGTTCTGCTGGCTGCTCCAACCGGTCGGGCAGCTAAAAGGCTGTCTGAGGCTACTGGCCGGGAAGCTAAAACAATTCACCGCTTGCTTGAATATCAGCCGCATGAGGGCCGGTTTAAAAGAGGTCCTGGTCATCCGCTGCGAGCCGAAGCCCTCATCGTCGATGAAGTCTCAATGATTGATTTACCTTTAATGTATCATTTGCTCCAGGCCCTGCCGCCTGAGATGAGGTTAATCCTGGTTGGTGATCAGGATCAGTTGCCACCGGTTGGTCCTGGTCATCTTCTCAGAGATTTGATCGGCTCCGGTGCTATCGAAGTTATCAGATTGAATGAAATCTTTCGTCAGGCCAAAGAAAGTTTGATTGTGGTCAACGCTCACCGGGTAAACGAGGGCCAGCCTATAATATATCCTCCTCATGGAGATCCCAACTCTGACTTTTATTTCATTCATCAGGAAAATGAAGAAAAAGTTCTCAACTTGATTTTAAAACTGTGCCGTTTCAGCCTGCCCAAAAAACTCGGTTTGAGTCCGCTCTCCACCCAGATTCAGGTCATCAGCCCGATGTATCGGGGACTGGCTGGAGTTGATCATCTCAATATCGAACTGCAAAAGGCCCTCAATCCCGATTCAGCTTCCTTCAAATTGGGTTCAAAAGAATTCAGAAGTAGAGATAAAGTTATGCAGACCAGGAACAATTATGAAAAGGAGGTCTTTAACGGTGATCTGGGCACCATTGTCCAGATTGATCCGAAAAAACTGAGCTTACTGGTTGACTTTGATGGGCGCCTTGTTTCTTATGAAAAAGACGAGCTGGCTGAAATTGTCCTGGCCTATGCTATTTCTGTTCACAAAGCTCAGGGCAATGAATACCAGGCAGTGGTCATGCCGCTTTTAATCCAGCATTATATTATGCTGCAGAAAAACCTTTTTTATACCGCTTTGACCAGGGCCAGAAAATTGAGTGTCATTATTGGCTCATACCGGGCTCTACATATTGCTATCAAGAATGACCGACCGGTCAACAGGAATTCTGATTTGAAGGATAATATTCAGAATTTGATGAAAAACGAACTGCCAAATTTTCGTTTGTATTAAAGGCAGAGTCCATTATAATAGCTAAGTAAATAAGAAGGAAAGGAGAAACAGCTATGGAAAAATGGGAATGCACAGCTTGTGGTTATATTTACGATCCGGATGTGGGTGACCCAGAACATGATATTCCACCCGGCACTCCTTTTGAGTCTCTTCCTGACGACTGGACTTGTCCCCAGTGTGGAGTGGGCAAAGAGTTTTTTCAAAAAATAGACTGAACCTCTAATCCGGCTGTCAGATATCGCTGGCAATATGGAGCATGAAGCATGAAAGCTATCATTCTGGGTAATGGTGTAGCTGGCGCGATGACTGCGAAGACATTAAGAGAACTTGATTCATCGACTGAAATAATGATTATCAGCCAGGAGAAATACCCCTACTATCCGCGGCCTAATCTAATTGATTTTCTGGCTGGCGATCTGCCTTTAAACCGGATATTTGCTTTTCCAGCCGACTGGGCAGAAAAGCAAAAAATAGAGGTTCGTCTGGGCCAGGAAGTGACCGCTCTTGATCCCGCCAGAAAGGCAGTTGAAGTTGACCGAACAGGGTGGGTTCAGGGAGATAAGATTGTCCTGGCCACCGGGGCAAGCCCGCTTCTTCCCGGCATCCCAGGGATTGAGAGAAAAGGCGCTTTCAGCCTCAGAACACTGGATGATGCGGTCTCACTGCTGGAGTTTCTGGCAGGCGGGCCGGAGGTGGTTATTCTGGGGGGTGGCCTGCTAGGTCTGGAAATAGCCAGGGCGATTCTTAAGCGGGGTTTAAAACAGGTGACCGTGGTTGAATATTTCAACCGGCTTCTGCCCAGGCAGCTGGATGAAATCGGAGCCAGGCTCCTTCAGAGTCAGCTGGAAAAGATGGGACTGAGATTTCTTTTGGGGAAAGAAGCAGTGGAAATTTCTGGTAAGGAAACTGTTAGCCAGGTCAGATTTAAGGATGGTAGCTTTCTTTCGGCCGGGGCTGTGGTCATAGCTTCAGGCATCAAACCCAGGCTGGAGCTGGCTTCAAAGGCCGGCCTGGCTGCTAACCGGGGTGTGCTGGTTGATGATTATCTTCAGACCAGCCAGCCAGGGATTTATGCGGCGGGGGATGTGTCTGAACACCGGGGAAGAATTTACGGGTTAATTCCCGCTGCTTTTGACCAGGCCAGGGTCGTCGCTTATAACCTGGCCGGGCAGGAAAAAAAATATGAAGGTACAGTTCCAGCTAATACACTTAAAGTGGCCGGGATTTTCCTCACCTCAGCCGGTCAGATTTTACCGGAAGGGGAAGGCTTTGAGGTTCTATCCAGGCTGGATGAGGAGCAGGGACTTTATAAAAAACTTGTCCTTAAAGACGGCCAGCTGGTTGGTGCTATCTGGCTGGGTAGTAAAAAAGGTAGTGTGGAAATCACCCGGCTGGTTCAGGCCAGAAAAAATCCTGGCCCCTATAAATCTGATTTACTGACTGATGATTTTGATTTTTCCAGGTTGAACAATCTCTAATAGAACTGTTAAGAAGCGATTAGAACCGAAAGGAGAAAGCGATGAAAGTGACCAGACCTGTTCTTTGGCTGGTGCTCATCTTACTTCTGGCTGTTCGGCTGCCAGCTCAGGTTAAATTTAACGGTTATTTTTCTTTTGAATATTTAAAAAGCCAGAAAGATGGTTTTTATCCAGCTGGTACTTTTTCCAATCTCAATGGCGGGGCAGTGGTTTCTGGACTGATCTCCGGCCCGGTTTCTTTTGCGGCCGAAGCTCTCTTTAACCAGAATGACAAGGTGACTCTCCACCAGGCTTATGTCAATCTTCAAGGCAGTAATCTATTTAGTTTTAAAATTGGACTTTTTGAGATTCCTTTCGGGCGATTTAATCGCTATGCCCGTCCAGCCGAAAATGAAACTGTTTTCCGGCCTTTACCTTTTCATTTTTTCCCTTATCGCTGGTCTGATGTCGGTCTCAGCTGGGAAGGAAATTATTCTGTTATTTATTATTCTGCCTATGCTGTTAACGGTGTCTCTGCCGATGAAAATGGCTTTCTGGAAACGCCGGCCAGAGATATCAATAAAAATAAGGGTGTGGGAGGTAGACTGGCTTTAAGGTTTGGCCAGGGATTTGAAGCTGGTGGCTCATTTTATAGCGGTAAATATGATGAGACTAACTCCAAAAATATTCGTTTTGAAGGCTTCGATCTTATCTGGGTGACTACTGGCTGGGAAATCAAAGGTGAGTATGTCAGGACAGAGTTTAACCACCCCTTTTTAAATCAGACCCTCGAATTCGATGGCTACTATTTAACCCTTATCATGTTTTTTAATAGGTTTAAGCCCTATTTCAGTTATCAGTATTCGATGCTGCCTGACTCAAGACTTGATGATGAGCAGGCACTGCCTTTCAATGTTCTCATTGAATCGATGGTAAAAAAAGACCGGAAGGCTATAGGTTTTAAGTGGGACTTTCTGGATAATTTTTATGCTAAATTTGAGTTTGACTGGAATAAAGAAAAGAGTCTGGACAAAGAATCGCAGTTAAAAGATAACGGTTATTCTATTCAGCTCGGATTTGTGTTCTAAAGGCTTCAAGCTGAACCCTAAATCTGATAGAATTCCTTCTGTTTGGTCTCAATCTGGTGAACCAGACAGATCAAGTCGAGGATGGTCAAATAAATGAACAACTTATTGGTTATCGGCACGCAATGGGGCGACGAGGGTAAGGGGAAGATAGTTGATTTTTTGGCTTCAGCCTTTGATCTCATTGCCAGATATCAGGGCGGTCACAATGCTGGCCATACCGTTTATCTTGAGGGCAAAAAAGTTGTCCTTCATCTAATACCGGCCGGAATTCTTCATCCTGATAAGATTGGAGTCATCGGCAATGGATTGGTCATCGACCCGGCTGCTTTTTTTAAAGAGTTAGATGATCTGAAATCAATCGGGGTTGAGGTGGAGGCCAAAAGATTGGTCGTCAGCCGTTCTGCTCAGGTCATCATGCCCTATCATCCACTCCTCGAAAAAATAAGTGAAACACAGCGTGGTAAAAAGATGATCGGCACGACCTGTCGTGGGATTGGTCCCTGCTATGAAGATAAAGCGGCCCGCTGGGGAATTCGGGTTGCTGACCTTCTCGAGCCAAGCGTTCTGCGGGAAAAAATAGAAGAGAATCTGGCCTTTAAAAATAAAATACTGCAAGCCTTTGGCCAGCCAGCTCTTGAGACCGGGCCAATTTATGAGCAATATAAAAGATTTGGCGAAAGGTTGGCCCCCTTTGTTAAAGATGTATCAGCCTTTCTCTACGAGCAGATCAAAGCTGGTAAATCAATTTTATTTGAAGGAGCCCAGGGCGTCCTGCTGGACCTTGATCATGGCACCTTTCCTTATGTGACTTCCTCCAGTTCAACAGCCGGAGGAGTGGCTACCGGCCTGGGGCTCAGTCCAAAACAGATTACTGCTGTTCTGGGAGTGACCAAGGCCTATTGCACCAGGGTGGGTAGCGGCCCTTTTCCTACCGAACTTAAAGATGAAACAGGCGCCCAGCTGGCCAGAATTGGTGATGAATTCGGAGCGACGACGGGTCGGCCGCGAAGATGCGGCTGGTTTGATGCGGTAGCAGCTCGCTATGCCTGCCGGCTTAATGGCGTTGATCTTCTTGCTCTGACCAAGCCTGATGTGCTAGAAGGCCTGCCTGAAATTAAAGCCTGTTATGCCTATGAATATAAAGGTTCAAAGCTGAAAGATTTTCTATCTGATCCATATGTGCTGGACAATGTCAGACCGGTTTACCGGACTTTTAAAGTCTGGGAAGGTTCAATTCACCACCTGAGAAGTGAGGAAAAACTGCCGGCCGGGTTTATTGATTATCTCAAGTGGCTGGAGGATGAGCTGGAAACACCGGTCGGAATTATTTCAACCGGGGTGGATAGAGAAGACATTGTTTTTGTTGAAGACAGAATTAGCCGCCTCCTGGGAGACCGGGCTGAGGAGTTGCTAGTCGGCCATTAAAGCTGGTCCAGCCAGACAGATAGACATCCGGGTAGAAAAAATGAAAGCTCAAAATGGACTGATACGGTGGGTGGAAATCGACCGGCAAGCTTTTTTTAATAATGTAGGCGAGTTCAAGAAGAGGCTGGGCCGAACCGAGCTGATGGCAGTGGTTAAGGCCAACGCTTATGGTCATGGTCTGCTGGAAATAGCCCGACTGGCCAGTGAAGCCGGCCTTAACTGGCTGGGAGTAAATAATCTCCAAGAAGGTCTGGCTCTTCGTCAAGCTGGTTTTAATCAAAAAATACTCATTCTTGGCTATGTTGGGCTTAACCAGGCAGAAGCGGTGGTTAGCTCCGACCTGAGATGCGTTGTTTATAATCTGGAAAATTTGAAAGCCCTGGCCAGTGCTGCCCGCCGTCTTAAAAAGAAAGCCATCGTTCATCTCAAGATTGAAACCGGGACCAACCGCCAAGGAATTCCTATTAGACAACTAGGAATTATAGTCAGAGAAATTAAAAAACTGCCAGAAATAGAAGTGGAGGGAGCCAGCTCCCATTTTGCTAACATTGAAGACACAACCGATGATTTTTACCCTAAATACCAGCTGGCCAATTTTGTCAAGGCTGTTCAGCAGCTG
>JAKPXU010000019.1 GCA_029571905.1 Acidobacteriota bacterium
ACGGGCTACGAACCAGAGAAATAAATCTATGATGAAAACCTATATAAAAAAGGTCAGGGAGGCACTGGCCAGCGGTGACCGGGAAGCTGCCCTGGAACTCCTGCCAAAAGCTATCAGGGCGATCGATAAAACAGTAGCTAAAGGAGCTATTCACCAGAATACTGGTTCCCGCTATAAATCACGCCTTTCGAAACAGGTCCTGGGTCTCAAATCGAAAACCAGCTGATCTCAGCCCAGTTTTTTATCCCTTAAAGCAAAATAGTCAATAAGGAAAGTCTCTATCAGAATTTCAGGCTTAAGATCGCTGCTTTTCAGGTCTAAATCTAGCCTGGCCAGTTTATGAACTAAATTATCCAGTTCTTTCTGGCTGAAGGCCTCCAGGCAGGCAGTAAAGGCTTGAAGCTTGCGGTCAAACAGGCTCCAGCCTTCGACCAGTTGTGGATGTGATTTTTTAAATATTTCCCTGATCGGCTTTTTCTCTCTGTCCACCTGAGCCTTAGCCTGATTTAAAGAAATTATGTACCGACTGACGGCAGAAAAGTAATTGAGCATTTCACCTACAGCCGGCTCACCGGCAAAAAAGCTTCGATTAATCATTAAAGCCTGTTGGAGGCTGCCCGACTCCAGGGCCTCCTCCAGAGCAAAACGGTCATAGCTCTGGCGGACTGCTCCTGTTTCCAGCACATCGGCTTCAGTTATTTCACCTTTTTCTTGAGGATAAAGACTGAGCTTTTCCATCTCCTGGCTCAACAGGAGTAGATCTGGACCGCAGCTCTCCAGCAATTTTCGGGCGGCGGCGGTCTCTATCTTTTTGCCTTTTGATCTCATTTCATCATTTATCCAGGCCAGCAGTTCATTGTCCCTGGGAGTTTTTATCTCGAGAGTCTGAAATATGTCTTCAGTCTGATTTTCGAGCCGCTCAAAAAAACTTAGAAGCTTTTGCCCGCGCTTGAGTTTACCATCGAAGATAATGATCAAGAAGACCCGGTCTGGCGGCTGCTGAAAGTAGCGAGCCAGTTGATCCTCGGCCGGAGCCAGCAGTTGTCGGTAAGCTTTATCGCCGGCCTGCCAGTCGTCGTGGTCATCTTCTGGAAAATAAATTATAAAGATTCTGTCACGTCCCGAAGAAAAGATATCAAGGCTCGAGGCCTCATCCAGGATGTCAGCCCAGCTAGTTTCAAAGAGA
>JAKPXU010000039.1 GCA_029571905.1 Acidobacteriota bacterium
CCATTCTCTTTTAACCCTTTTTTATTTATAAAACTAAAAAAATTCCCTGTCAAATGAATTTTTTGTCTGGCTGGTCATTAATACCAGCCTATCGTCTTCTCATTTCTTAATTATAATTTTCCTTAGCCTGAATATAAAAAAACACGCCACTTCTATCAGGTTGACAGTAGAAGTTTTTTCAATAAAATTAAGAGGGCAGTGGAAATGGGCGATTAGCTCAGAGGCAGAGCGCTACCTTCACACGGTAGAAGTCAGAGGTTCGAATCCTCTATCGCCCACCAGCTGACTGCCCATAGCTGGTCGATAATCTACCGGGATTTATTTCAAGATGGCTTTTATCCAAGATTTTGGATTTTTATCCAAATTCATGGAGATCCGGTCCTGTGTCTCATGTTATCATGTTGATAATAAATGCTTTATGAATTTATTTTTTCTGGCACAAAAATTGCAATTAAAATGAATGAGATGAAAAGTAATTTTATGTCTAAGGAGGTGATAGAAGGAAGTAGAAGCTTTTTATGTGAAAAATGTCAGGGTAGGATGATTTGATTTAAAATCATTCCTGGGCAAAGGGAACAAAAATCATTCGAAAGGAGATGTGATTCGAATGAAGAAAAAATTTTTAGTTTTTATGTTGGCTCTCGTTCTCATTGCCGGCAGCACAGCCTTCGCTCAAATTTTGCCTGAAGGCATGATTACAGGGAAGGTTGTCGATGACCAGGGCAATCCGCTGCCGGGTGTAACGGTTGAAGCCTCCAGCCCCAGGCTGGTTGGTAAGGCTGCCACGGTAACTGATGCTGGTGGTTCTTATCGTTTGATGGCTTTGCCATCTGGAACTTATCAGCTAACTTTTAGTCTGCCCGGTTTCAAGACTTTAATCAGAAAGGAAATTACTCTTCAGATGTCTCAAACCCTGGTGATCAATGTCACCATGGAACCGGCGGCTATCGAAGAGCAGGTTACGGTTGTTGGCCAGAGCCCGCTCATCGATGTCAAGAGCACGGTCAAAGGCCAGGTTATGACCAAGGATACATTTCTTAGCCTGCCTCGCGGTCGAACCTTCGATTCTCTGATCACCACGGTACCCGGTGTTTCTAACGAACCGATAGCAGGCGGTATTTCAGTCGATGGTGCTAGTGGTGCAGAAAATATGTGGTATGTGGACGGTACAAATGTCACTGAAATCCACGTTGGCACCAGAGCCCAGAATGTTGTGCTGGAGCTCGTTGATGAGGTCAAGGTAACTGCCTCTGGTTATAATGCTGAGTTCGGTGGTTCAATGGGTGGCGTTGTTAACGTTGTCACCAGATCTGGTGGTAATGCCTTCCATGGTGATATTATCGCTTACTACAATAATAACGCCCTCTGGATGCAGGGCAAATCGCGTGACTATTTAAAGCAGGATCCTTTTGATCCAGATCATTATATATACTGGAACAACGACCGGGATTATTTTAATGATGGTCACGACCGGGATAACATTTACAGGCTCGAAGGTGCTTTCAGCCTTGGCGGATACATTATAAAAGACAGACTGTGGTTTTTCGGCTCATTTAACCCAATTCTCAACTATCAAGAGGCCCTACGAGATTTTAGCGCAAGAACTGGTCCCTGGTTTACTTTCGTTCGGAAGGATTATTACTATAATGGATCTTTCAAACTGACAGCAGCTCCCGTGACCGGGTTAAGAGTTTCGGCCAGTTTTGTTAGTAACTATGCAACCTATAGCGGCAGCATACCGAGTGTGGACGGAACCGGAAACTCTGAAACACCTTATCATCTGGCCGGTTTTGACTATCCTAATTATAGCGTTTCTTTTACCGCTGATTATACTCCTACCAACCGGTTGCTAATTTCGTTAAGAGGTGGCTGGCACATGCAGGACCAGAAAAATCAAGGCCTTAAACCACCGGCCAACATGCCTACTTATTATTTTTCATACACCAACTATATGTACGAAGATGATTATATTGCTGCTGAACTTGATCCTGATACTTACCTCAGGCCAGCCGGTTGGGGTTCAGCTGGCAACTGGCTGGAACTTCGAAAACAATTAAGAGAGAAAACCAGTTTTAACCTCGATGTGACCTACTATATGAACCTGGCTGGCGAGCACGCCTTGAAAGCTGGCGTTCAATATATCCGCTTGCATGAAGATTATAATGAAAGTCCTCTTGGCCCTCGTATTAATCTCTATTGGAACGCGTATTCGCCTTTCGGAAGTGGAACCTATGGTCATTACCGGATAAGACATGGATATAATTCCTATCCATATGGCTGGGTCTGGAACATTCACTCTGATAACTGGGCTCTCTACATACAGGATTCCTGGACCATAAGTAACAAGCTGACTGTCAATTTTGGAGTTAGAGCAGAATCCGAATATATTCCTTCCTTCGATCCTACTTTTGATGTGACCCCGATCGATTTCAATTTTGGCGATAAAATCGCTCCACGGCTTGGCATCGTCTATGATGTGTTTGGAGATTCCAGCTTGAAACTCTTTGGCAACTTCGGAATTTATTACGATGTTATGAAGCTCTACATGGCCGAAGGTGCCTTTGGCGGTTTTAAATGGAAATATAGTTATTTTGCTCTCAACGAACTGGATTGGACCCAAATTGCTGCCAACTTCCCCAACACCTTAAACTTTGAAGATCTGGAAGATCAGGCTCCTGGCGCAAATGAATACCTCGGCACCATTGATTTCCGCTATCCTTCTTTCGATGCAATTGATCCTGATATGAAGCCTGTTTCCCAGATGGAATTTTCTCTCGGGGCTGAAAAAAAGATAATGGAAAATCTATCCTTTACCGTCCGCTTTTCTCATCGGCACCTGCTTAGAACAATCGAAGATATCGGAACATATACAGAAGTTTCTCCAGGAAATTTTGCCGAAATTTACATGTTTGCTAATCCCGGTTATGGTTGGGCCAGGCCACAATCAAAGGGTGGAAGAATCGCCGATGATTACTGGGAAATGCCTAAAGCCAAAAGAAATTATTATGGTGTAAACCTGGCTTTAGAAAAGAGATTCAGCAACAACTGGCAGGGTGGCCTTAACTATACCTGGTCCAGAGTCGAAGGGAACTATGGCGGTCTGGCCAGTTCTGATGAAGAAGGCCGTGTGTCTCCCAATGTTGAGCGCTATTTCGATTATTGGTTCATGCCCTACCAAGCTGATGGCACTGAGCTCAATGGACCACTACCACATGATAGAACTCACTATATCAAAGCCTATGGTTCATATGCTTTCCCCTTTGGTTTAACTGTTGGTTTAACTGCTTATGCCAGAAGTGGCTTACCACTCAGTACCAGAATTAACCTCTGCAATGCCTATATGTGGCCCAATGGTTACGGTGATTTAGGTCGTTTACCCTGGACAGCCTGGGCTGACCTATTCCTTGAGTATACACTTCGTTTCGGCGGGAAGTATTCAGCTGCCATTAACCTCCAGATCAATAACTTCACTAACACCAAGACTATACAGTCTAGAGTCTATGACCTTAACCGAACTGGAACTCGTTACAATGCGGGACCTGCCTTTGACCTGGTTGAATATGAGGAGCTGATGTTGAACGGAACATTTGACGAGCAGTGGGAAACGTTGTTTACTCAGGATCCTGCTGTTAGGCCACACCCCATGTTCAATGAGTGGTCAAGTAGATATGGAACCTGGTCAATGAGGCTGGGCTTCAGGTTCACTTTCTAAGCTGAAGCGGTATCTAAGATTCTCAGAAAGCCCGTTCCCGCCGGCAGGCGGGGACGGGCTTTTTATTTTATTGTCTCTATCTGCAACTTAAATCGCTGGATAAAGAAGGGAATACCATATTCCTGGCCAATCAATTCCCGCCTTGGAAAGATAAAAAGAGCCCCGGTAGGCCAGGAAAACTAGTTTTCAGTTAACTGCTTTTCTAACTTTTCCAGTTCACCTTGAGCCAGCCTGATATTGGCCGGATTATCCCCCTTGGAATTTTCAAGATAAAGTTTATAATACTCAATAGCCTCCCGGGCAAGACCAGCTTTCTGGCAAGCGACAGCCAGATTAAAATAGCCCGATCTCGTAGGTGAGATAGCTATTGCCTGTTTAAGGTAGAAGATTGCCTCGTCATGCTCACCCAGGTAAGAATAAGCAATACCGATAAATTGATAAAAGGCCTGATCTCCAGGATAATCATCTATAAGCTTCTTATAGATTTCAATAGCCTCTCTCAATTTACCGCTTGAGGCCAGGCTCCCGGCGTAAGACATCCTGAGATACTTGCTCTCCGGTTCAATGGCCAGAGCTTGTTCATAGTACTTTTGGGCTTCTTCCTTCCGGCCGGAAGTATCAAGGATGCCAGCACAAACTGTCAGGGCATCAACATTTCTTGGATTTAATTTCAGCACCTGGTTCATAGTGGAAAAGGCTTCAGACAGTTTCCCGCTGACCAGATAAGTATGACCGAGACGAACCAGAAGTATTTCAGAATCCGACAGTCGCTTCAGGCCCTTTTTCAATGTCTCTATAGCTTCTTCCATTTTCCTCTGACGGGCCTGAGCGATAGCCAGATTGACATAACTGGCCGGGGAATCCGGTACTTCAGCCAGAATCTTAAGGTAGAGCTGCTCCGCTTCAGCATAGTTTTCCTGATATTCAGCGGCCTGGGCTTGCTGGATCAGATTTAAAAGGTCAATTTTTTCCTTCGGATCTGGAAAGGTAGACGAGGCTCTGGCAGGTGCAAAACTAAGATAGCCAAGGGAGCGTAGCTTTTCCGTATCAGCTGCGGTCGGGCCGCTACTGCCAGAAGGCCTGTTAATCCCCTGCCCCCCGGCCAGGAGCAGATCAGATTCCAGTTGCTTTTTTAATCTGGCAGTAATCTCTGGTGAGGAATCAAAAAGGTTTTTTCTTTCCTCTGGATCAGCCTTAAGATCATAAAGTTCAGGCCGGGGGCACTGAATGTATTTCCATCTATCTTCGACCAGAGCAACCAGCTCTGACCAGCCAAAGTTCTCGCGGGGATAAAAGGTTTCGATCAAGGCTGTCCTGTCTTTTCTTTCTTTTTTCTCCATTATTGGCAGAAGACTCTTTCCTTGAACAGGTAGTTGGCTGACTTCAGCCCCACAGAGCTCCAGAATAGTTGGGGCAATATCCAACAGCCTGACAGTCTCGTTGGCTGTTCCAGGTTTTGGGAATATCTTTTTATTCCAGATAATCAACGGTACACGCACTGTCTCTTCGTACAGGAATAAACCATGTCCCTTCTCCACTTTATCTCCCAGCCCTTCACCATGGTCGCCAGCTATGATAATAATTGTTTTATCCAGCAAGCCTTTAGCCTGGAGAGCCTCAACTATCTTGCCCACATAAAAATCCATATAGGCAATTTCTCCATCATAGGGCTGGCTGGCAAAATCTTCTTTATAAGGAGAAGGAGGATCATAAGGCAGGTGTGGATCAAAATAATGAACCCAGCTAAAAAATTTATTCTGATAATTTTTTTCAAGCCAGGCAGAAAAACGAGCAAAAGTGGCTTCGGCCCGCCGTTCAGCATTATTGGTTTTAAAAGGCAAATTCTCTTCGAAAGTATCGTCATAGCTTTCAAAGCCGCGATCGAGTCCAAACCTCGAGTCAACAGAAAAGGAAGAAACAAAGGCTGCTGTTTTATAGCCTCTGTCCACCAGAACCTCTGTAATGGTTTTGATTCCGGCTGCCAGGTAGTGACCGTTGTTGCGAACACCATGAGCCACAGGTTCAAGACCGGTCAAAATGGTGGCATGCGAAGGGAGCGTAAGCGGGGCCGAACAATAGACCCGGTTAAAACGCCAGCCTTCGGCTGCTAATCGGTCAAGATTCGGAGTCCTGGCTTGTTTATTTCCATAGCAGCCAAGATGATCCGCTCTGGTCGTATCAAGAGTGATTAACAAAAGATTATAAGAAGGAGCTGTCTTCAAGTCCAGACTGGGTGATCTAAACCGGATCAGAGCCCCCAGCCCGGCTAACAGAAGGATTAACCCGACAATTATCCAAGGAGAAATTCTGGTCTTTTTGGCTTTTCCGCTGGCTTGAGCTTCTCCCTTCTTTGGCTGCTCTTTATTTTCCCCGGCTATCGGGCAGCGGTTAGATTTATTTTCAAGCCGGATTTTCTTCTTCTGTTTTTTCTTCTTGCTCATCTTCTGTTGATTTCGATAACCAATTCAACCTGAGCCGGCCACCTGTAATCCCAGGTCCAGGCTGATTGTCTCTTCTCTTTTTCTGGTTGGTTTATAGCTGCCCTTATTTCTTGATAGCCTGAAGAATCTGTTCAACCATCCCTACCCGCGGTGAATCCTGTGGTTCCAGCTTCAGAAATTTTTCAAAATATTCTATCGCTTTAGGGATATCATTTTTGTTCAGGAAAACATAGCCAAGCTTAAGCAATGGATCGGGCCAATCAGGTTTAATGCTGGCAGCCAGTTCATAGTATTTCTGGGCTTCATCCAGTTGTTGATTGTTGAAACAAACTTCGGCTACATTAAAAGCTACAATTTCATCCTGAGGAGCTGTATCAACCGATTGCTTGAAATACTTGGTAGCTTCTTCCAGGTCATTTTGTTTGAGATAAACCAGACCGATAGAGGCCAGGGCTTTGGCCTTCATGTTGACACCCATTGCTTTATCATCCCTGGATTTTTCAATCACCTGCTGGTAGATTTCCATAGCTTTATCTAAGTCGCCTTTTTCCCGGTAACAATCGCCGATGTTTAGCAAAACTTGATAGGCAGCTGGATTTTTCTCCAGGAACTCCTGGTAAAGGGTCAAGGCTGTATCATATTTGCCCTCTTTAAAAAACTCATTACCTTCATCCAAAAGCTTAAGAGAAGATTCATCCTCAATAATTGGCGTACCTGTTGTGGCCTTTTTCAATTTAATAGTTAGCCTTGGATTTTTTTCCAGCTGACTGACTACCACCTCTTGTGTATAAGGAGCATAACCATCAGCAGAAGCCATCAACGACCATTTTCCAGAGCCAAGACCGATAAAAGACCATTCTCCCTTTTTATTGGTTTTGGTTTCCATCTGCAAACCACCAGCCGCTTCCTGAATAAAGGCTATCACTACCCTGGCACCTTCAATAGGTTGATCGTTTTCATCCAGAACAACACCACCCAACCGGCCCACACCGCGGCCAGCCTGGGCTAAAAGCAGTGATTCTCCCGCAAAAAATAATATGGTAACTATCAAGACAAGACGCCAGTTCAACTTTTTCATCATAACCTCCATTCTCATAATTAAACCGGGCCGATAGCGGCCTCTCCATGATCTTTTCTTATTTCTTTTCTTTCAAAGCCTTAACCTGAGCCTTTATATTTTCCTGACCTGGTTCAAGCTGTAGCGATCTTTCCCAGGCGTAAAGAGCTTCATCTATATCGCCCAGTGTCAAATAGCATTCGCCGATAGCATTCAGGACATTGATATTTGTTCCGAAATGAGCCAGGTATTGCTTATAGTAATTTATGGCCTGTTCATACTGACCAAGAGCCTGAGCTGCTTGGCCCAGAATTTCCAGAAAATCATAATTTTGCTGTTGACTGACAAAAGGAGTAGCTATCTCCATCACCTCCTGGTATTTTTTCAAATCTAAAAGGAGGCGGCAAAAATCCAGAGCGTAAGAGGCCTGACCGGGATTCTGGCGGTAAGCAGTTTCCAGGTATTTGGCTGCTCTCGCCTTGTCCTGCCGATTCCAGTATTGAATCCCAAGAGCATGTTGAACTTCAGCCGAAGCATCACCCTCCATCGGTTGAGTCATTACCCAGGAACGTGAAAGGCTGGGAAGATGGCTGATAAAGAAATTCGCTTTCTGAGTAATCAGGCCGTTGTTAGTGCTGTCGGTCAAAGTCACGGTGAGCATATAGTTAGCTGGTGCCCAGTCCTGTAAAGAAATTTCTTCATAAAAAAAGCCCTGTGCCTGATAATCAGAAAGCTTTCTCGAGAAAGACTTAACCTTATCTCCGTTTTCCCTCATGATTTCATAGGTAAGACTTCCCCCCTGCTTTAATTCTGGAGTCAAGCCCCACAACTGGAAGACGACATACAGCGTATCCCCCACCACAAAATCATTCCGCGGAGAAGGCACAAATTGCAGATCATCAAGTAGAAAGGCTTTATTAAGCCCGCGATACTGATTGTTCCTGGTGAGTCGGTTAGCCAGAATAAGTGGGCTCATCTGCAATCCACTTTCTGGAATGTTGAGAGAAGCCTCAAAAGAAGTAAATTCCTTGGAAACATAATTCTTGAGAAGAATGCTTAGTTTGTATTTGCCAGGCACCAACGGGAAAACATCCTGAAAGCTCATCAGTCTGTCTTTAATGCTGTCGAACTGCTCGCCCCGAAGATTAAGCGGCAGGCGGCGGTCAAATTGATAAACCTGACGGCCATTTTCATCTGTCACAATCCCATTAATTAGGATTGTTGTCTGATAATTGTTGCCATTTCTCTCAAGTGATAGCTTTTTGGGCTCAATAAGATAATGAACATAATGAACTCCAGCCTCAGATCTATAAACACTGACCAGGGCATCATTATCGACATAGTTGGCAGAATATTCAACCTCAATAATATCCTTATACCTGAAAAGTTTATCAGCATAGGTATCCTTAACCTTATAGACGGGAGCATAAGGAATTTTCTGGTAAAGAAGAACATCAGAAGCTATTGAAGGTCTGATATCCATCAGGGTTTCGCCCTCAATCAAGGAAAGAGAAACATTGGCCACATTAGGTTCTATATCTACCAGGTTCTGGAAAGCCTGGAGGTAATCGGTCATGTCGCCATTATAGTGGGGCATGAGTTTCTGAGGACCATCCTTGACCGGTGAATAGAGGACGTATTCATTGCCGCCGTATGGCTTGAAAAAAACAACCGAAAAGGCATTGGGCAAGCCATATTCGGCCATCCCCTGGTAAAACCAGATAATGGTCGGATAAAGATCTGACAGATTATCATATTTCTCAATATAATGAGGTTCACCTAAAATTATATAGATCCTGCCCATATCTGACCGCCAGCCAGGCCCGGGTGATTCTTTACCAAAATTCTGGTTGGCGTATTTTATCCGGCGATAATGTTCATCTTTAAACTCATTTTCTGGCGTGTTAGGGTTTGGATCCCGCTGTTTCCAGAAAGCCTCAATGAACATATCTCGCTGACGGTCATTTTCCAGTCTGAGGAAAACATCCCTTTCTTTGGGGGAGATAATATAAACCACGTCTTCTTCTATCCATTTCCTGTATTTTTCTGGCAAAGCCTTAATCAACTCCTTGGTAGATGGGGCTTTGGCTTTATTCTGAGCAAAATTAGGGGTGGTCAAGGCAAGCAAAAGACCGGCCAATATGGCCAGTGTCAGCAGTCTCTTTGTTCTCATTATCTCTCCTATGATGTATATTATAATATATAACTCGTTGGTTCAAGATAAGATGCACGAAAAACAACTTGACAAAAAAAGGCTGGTGGCTTATCTATTATAGAGAATTTTGCTGAGACATAAATTGATTTAGTTAGTGCCTTCCTTGAGCCCCAGGCTTGGGGACGACATTTAATAGGGGTAAAAAGTGACCAAGCAAGAAAAAAAAGACGGAGTGAAGTCTAAAAAAAGACAGGATAAAAGTCGGTCTGAAAAGATCGAGTTTATGAGTCCAGAACAGACTCTACCCACCGAAATGCTGGAAGCAACTCTCAATCCGCTATTTTTAGCGAGAGCGATTGAGCCGCAAATTACTTCCTCTAACAAGCTGAAAACTATAACGGAAGATTTGGATGAATTAGAACTACAAGATATACTACCCAAAACTGCCAGGGGGGAAGTACCAGCGGCTGCAGAAGTGGTTGAGTCTGACCATGATCCCGTAAAAATATATTTTAGAGAAATGGGCAAGATCTCTCTACTATCTCAACAGGATGAGGTTGACCTGGCCCGTCAGATGGAAAGAGGCCGGAAAATCCAGCTCAGAGCCCTCCTCAAAACTCGTTTGGCTATCAAGGATATCCTGGTCCTCCGCAAGATATCAGAAACAGAGCCTGACAAATTTTTACGGATTTTTGATGAAACCGAAGATTTCGAAGATGATTCAGCCAGGAAAAAGGTAAAAGAACTACGTCAGACGCTGGAAAAATTTTCTAAACTGTCCGAACAGCTTAACTCTATTAAGCCCACCGCCCGATCTGCCTTTCAAAGGGGTCGCTTGATAGTCAAGATGTACAGGATTCTGGAAGAACTTCACCTATCTCCAGAAAAAATGGCTGACACCATTGAAAGATTGAGAGAAATTCTGCGGCTAATGAATGAACTCGAAGAAAAGCGTGAGGAAATTGAGCTAGCCTGGCCCAGAGCCAAAACCAAACCAGTACCGCCCACTCTACAAGAGAAGTTAAAAGCAGTAAAGTCTGAAGAAAAAAGCTTGCGGCAGGAAGCAGGGCTAAAAGCTTCTGAGCTGAGAAAAATCCTGATGGATGTCAGCCGGGGCGAGAGAATTCAGAAGCACGCTGAAAACAAGTTGATCGAGGCCAATCTCAGGCTGGTTGTCTCCATTGCCAAAAATTATGTTAACCGCGGGCTCAGTCTGTCAGATCTTATTCAAGAAGGTAATCTGGGTTTAATGAGGGCGGTTCAGAAATTTGACTATCACCGCGGCTTTAAGTTCTCAACCTACGCCACCTGGTGGATAAAACAATCCATTACCAGGGCTATTGCCGATCAGGCCAGAACAATTCGCATCCCGGTTCATATGGTTGAGACTATTAACCGGCTGAAAAAAGTTCACCAGGAACTGGTTCAGAAAACCGGTCGTGAACCAACCGTCCAGGAAATTGCTGAGGCCGTCAAAATGCCTGTCCAGAAGGTGACCAAAATTCTGCAGGATAGCCAGGAACTTCTTTCCCTCGACTCGCCAATTGGTGATGATGAAGAGAGTTTCCTGCGCGATTTTGTTCAGGATGTCTATAACCCCTCTCCGGCAGATATTGTTATCAGGGCTAATTTAAAAGAGCAGATCACCCGAGCTATCAATACTCTGACCGAAAGAGAAGCAACTGTGATCAAGATGAGATTTGGGATAGGAGATGGACAGGAACACACTCTGGAAGAGATCGGGCAGAAGCTAAAGGTTACCAGGGAAAGGGTCCGCCAGATAGAGACCAAGGCTTTGCGTAAACTGGCCGAATCAGCCCTGAGAGATAAATTAAAGTCTTTTTCAGACTCTCCTTCCAATCAGGCTTAAATTATCTTAGCTCAGAGGCTAGGAGCGGCCAGGGAAATTTATGCCCATTTTTTCCAGGGCTTGATCACCTCTTGACTGGGAAGGAGCTTCGCCTGGTAAATAGAGCAGCACCCCGCCTTTGATTGGCCTGATTTCAATCTTTTTTTCTTCAGCCAGCTTATTGGTGGCCTGGACCGGGTCCTGGCCAAAATACTTCTTAAAAGCTTCATTGAATCCGCTGTAAACCGAGTGGATCCCTTTAAAGTCGCCCATCCTCAAGGACTTGATGGCCAGAACAACAAACTCTTCAACGCTTAATTTATCGTCGCGGTGCGGATTAAAACGTTTTTCGGTCATAGCTATTCTCCTTTCTATCTTAATGACGGGCAATTCTCATTTTTTACTCATTTTTAAAAATAGATTAATGCTGTATAATGACATTTTTAATCGCCACAGAAAGTAAAGAAAGTTGCCTGATTTATTTATTAATCTAACTGGCTGGTCAGGAGCATTACTATTGCTTCTGGCTTATTTTTTGGTCTCCAACCGAAAGCTAAACGGAGATTCACTGACTTATCAACTTTTAAATCTAACAGGCAGTCTCTGCCTGCTATTAAATGCTTATCACTATGGCGCCTGGCCATCAGTTGGCGTGAATGCTGTCTGGATTGGCATCGCTCTGCTGACTGTAAGCAAAAGCAGGGCAGGAAGCAAAAAAGGAGGAATAAACTCATGAGGAAAAAAGTCTTGATTTTTGCTGCCAGTCCCCGGGAAGATAGCTATGGAGCCAGCCTGGCCAGGGCGGCTGCCCGGGGAGTAAAAAGGGGCAACGGAGAGTCTGAAATCATTAACCTCGCCCAGTTAAAAATCAATCCCTGTCAGGCCTGTGATCACTGCCGTCAGGCAGGCCCGGG
>JAKPXU010000070.1 GCA_029571905.1 Acidobacteriota bacterium
CTAAAAGCAGAGTATTTTTCGATATAGCTCATGGTAATTGGAAGCAGATTTTTCCCAGGAAAAATCGCAGCGGAAGGCATTGTCTTTGAGTCTTGACCAAAAAGGCTGGCGCTGGTAAAAGCTGATAGCCCGATCCAGAGCAGCCAGCAGGGACACCGTTTCATATTCGTGGAAGAGGAAGCCATTGCCTTCCAACCGCTCGGGGTCAAACTCCCGAACACTGTCTTTCAGCCCGCCCGTGCTGCGAACTATCGGAATCGTCCCGTATCTCAAGCTATACATCTGAGTCAATCCACATGGTTCATACCGGGAAGGAATCAGGAAAAAGTCACTGCCAGCATAAATCAGCCTGGCCAGCCGGTCGTCAAACGCTATTTTCAAGCCAAATTTTTCAGGATATTTTTTAGCAGCTTCGATCAGCATGTCCTGTATATGTTTCTCTCCTGTACCGAGAATAATGAGATAGAGGTCTCTTTTTAATATTTCATCCAGGCTTTTGACCAGAAGATCAAAGCCTTTCTGCCCGGCCAGCCTGGAGACCAGGCCGATAATCGGCCTTTTACTTTGAGAGTCAAAACCAAAGTAGCGAAGAAGCTCCTGGCGACAGAGGAATTTACCAGCCGGCGCCTGGCGCGAGTAGTGAGCAGGCAGGGCTGGATCGGTCTCAGGGTTCCATTCCTCGTAATCAATGCCATTTAAAATGCCAAAAAGCCGATCTCGTCTCTTTCTTAATACTCCGTCCAAACCGAACCCAAATTCCGGGGTCTGAATTTCCTGGCTATATGTTGGACTGACTGTGCTGATAGCGTCAGAATAAAGAAGGCCTGCTTTTAAATAATTGACCTGGCCATAAAACTCCATATCCTCCGGATTGAAAAGATTGAGGGGCAGGCCAATCTGGCGAAGAATTTCGGGCGGAAAAAGCCCCTGGTAAGCCAGATTGTGGATGGTAAAAAGTGATCTGGTCTTTTGATAAAAGCTATCGCTCGCCAGTACATGTTTCAAATAGGCCAGAGTTAAAGCTGCCTGCCAGTCGTGGGCATGGATTATATCTGGTGCCCAATTTTGCAACTTTAAGCCAGATAGAGCAGCCAGACAAAAAAGAGCGAAACGCTGGCCATTATCAGGATAGTCGCCCCCGGGGGTACCATAGAGGTAGTCACGATCGAAATAGAAATCATTCTCAACCAGATAAACCTTAAATTTTTCAGCCTGATATTCAAAAAGTGAGAATTTATTCTGGACTCCATCTGGCAACAGTTCGAGCTTGACGTTGCTGGCCAGCTGCTTCAGGTTGAGGTTTCTTTTTTTTACTTCTCGGTAAAATGGCAACCAGACGATAACTTCCAATTGACCTATCTGGCTGAGGTATTTAGGTAAAGCTCCAGTCACATCGGCTAGCCCACCCGTTTTAGCCAGCGGGGCCATCTCTGGGGTGATAAAAGCAACTTTTAGGCTTTGACTCTGATCCATTTATTCAACCTCAAACTTTAAATTGATTCTTTTAGAAAAACAACCCGGGCAAAAAGCTCAGGCCAATGAGAATCATAAACACCATGAGGGCTAAGTGACCAGCCGATTGATGGTTCGATCGGCCGCGAGTTGACCTCAAGAGCCTCAAAACGGAAAAAATTCATCAGCCAGATGTCGCCCGGAGAAGGTGGTAGCGGTCGCCCCTGAGCCAGGATTTCAAAACCTGACCAGGGAAAGGCCAGTTCCACAGACCAGCCCCGGTCAATATCAGATGAATCATTAAGGCTTCCATCCAGTTTTACCGCCCATTTCATACCTGGAAAATCCCAGTCCATAAAAGCCCAACGGCGGCCACGAGGGTGGCGACCATAGCGGCTACTGTCCTGAAATCCTCCCAGAACATCTACTTTGCGCCGCCTCAAATCAAATTCGGAACGGTCAAAGAAACCGCCTGGCTGAAGAGCTTCTTGCCAGATATAAAAAACCTCATAAATTGTACCAAGGGCATTAACTTGAAGCTCATAGTAACAGTCGGGCCCAGCTATAAAGACTTCCACATCATTTTCCAGCCAGAGAAAAGAATCCCTTTCCGTTAAGTGAGCCTGAAGGTCTGGCTCTTCCAGCCAGAAAGCCAGATAAAAATAATGATCATCGGCCAGACAAGCCAGTCTGGTCTCAAAGAACGCAGGCCGACCAGAAACCAGATCGACAAATCCTTTCGATTTTCTGGCTTTCTTCCAGGCTGGTTTGTCCAGATTTCCGTCAATTTCCAGGCTGGAGGAAGTCCGATAACAGTGGTAAACTTCTGGCGCAATATCAGCTGAAAGCGGTGCTGCTTTAAAATCTTTCATTTTTTTCATCCAACTCTACTGGTTTTATAATACCTTTTAGACAACTGTCTTTGGGTATGATTCTATCAACATTAATCTGCTTTGACAATCAGAATTAACATTACACGGCTGATGTAAGCCTGTGAAAGTCAGCATCAGTCTCTTAGCCTCAAGTCATGGGAGTTATAAGATGGGCACCAGCTATTAGCCTATCCAGAATCCCCCTGACCGGTAGGGCAGAAATAGTCAAAGTTGACAGAAAGGCTAACCTGGAGCAGAATTAGTTGAGTCCGGATTGCCCCAGAAAAGTACATGCCTCGTAGGCGGAAGAAGGGTTTATTTACGGTCTGGGATATCTGGTTCTTAATCAGAAAAAGAATTTTTTCAACAAGGAAACATGAGCAGCTTTGAACTGATAAACATCAGATAAATAGCATGAATAATCTAAGAAAGATAGAACCAGGAAAAAAATTCAAAT
Organism: Acidobacteriota bacterium; assembly: GCA_029571905.1. Lineage (GTDB taxonomy): Bacteria > Acidobacteriota > Aminicenantia > Aminicenantales > Saccharicenantaceae > Saccharicenans. The sequence continues at coordinate 2,782 of JAKPXU010000070.1, forward strand.
CGGAAGGTGTGGTTCTTAAACCTGGGCGAGAGAAATCGGTTCTCAACCGCCATCACTGGTTATTTTCTGGAGCGATTCAGTCTTTTCCTCCAGGCTTTATAGATGGAAATATTTATCCAATTTTTTCAGCAGAGGGTGAGCTTCATGGTTATGGTTATTTTAACAGGAGATGTTCTCTCACCGGCCGACTAACCAGTTTTGGACGAGGCAGGCCCTATGAAACAATACACCAGAATTTAGCTGAAGCTATTAGATTAAGAGAAAAATTTTACAGGTCAACCGAAGCTTGCCGTCTGGTCAACGGCGAGAGCGACTCCTTACCAGGGCTGATTGTTGACCGTTATAACCCTGGATTGGTCATTCAGGTCTCAACCCTCGGTATGGAAAAACTCAAGCCCCTGATCATTCAATTTTTAACCGAATTAATCAAACCGAAATTTATTTATGAAAAATCACTCTTACCTTCGAGAAAAGAAGAAGGATTAAAAGAACAGGAAGGATTACTGACCGGACAGCTGACCGAACCACTTCTGATCGATGAGCGAGGTTTAAAATTTAAAGTCTACCTTTCTGGAGCTCAAAAAACAGGCCTTTTTCTCGATCAGCGAGAAATGAGGCGGCTGGTTCAGGAGTTAGCCGGCGAGAAAAAAATCCTGGATGGCTTTAGCTATAGCGGCGGCTTTGCGCTGTCGGCTTTAAAAGGTCGGGCTGCTGAAGTTGACCTGGTAGATGATTCAGCCCAGGCTCTGGACATGGCCAGAGAAAACATGGCTATGAATGGATTCCCCGCTTCCTCCTTCCGCTTAATTAAGCAGGATATGTTTGACTTTCTGAACAATGTGACCCGGCTTGACTATGATCTGGTGATTCTTGATCCTCCGGCTTTTGCTAAAAAAAGGGCAGATGAGAAACAGGCCAGCCGGGCTTATCAGCGACTGAATTATCTGGCCTTGACCAAAATGAAAGCAACCGGTCTTTTACTGACTTTTTCCTGTTCTTATTATGTCAACCGGGACCTGTTTCAAAAGATAATTTTTCAAGCTGCCTTACAGGCTGGCCGAAAGGTCAGAATTTTATCCCATCACCGCCAGTCTTTTGATCATCCGGTCAGCATCTTCCATCCGGAAAGCGATTATTTAAAGGGCTTCCTGCTCTATGTCAGTTGAGGACCTGTAAGCACGTCAAAGCAGTGGGTGAGCAGGATAATAGCAACATGAGCCACTGCCATCCTGGCTGGCGACTGTTAAAACCAGTCTCTACAAAAAAATTTGCCCGCCTGTGGTAAAAACAATATAATCACCAAAGGAGGCCTAGATGAACCTCGAAGAAGTCATAAAAAAAACGCATCGCCTGGCTGCGGCCATCGGCTATTCGGTTTTCGGTGCGCTGATTTTATACTTTGTTCTGGAGGAGTTAATCAGACACAAGCTGGCTCCATTTTACGGTTTTTCTCATCTCTCCAATCATCAGACTCTGCGCTATATCTTTTACGGCTTGGCAGCTGTTTCTATCATTCTGGCCAGGTTACTACAATCGTTGCTGCTGAGGAAAAAACCAGGCGATAGACCTGAAACCCTGTTGAATAAACTTCATCGGACATCAATCATTATGGTCATCATGAGTGAGCTGCCAGCTCTATTTGGTCTTTTCTTATTTTTATTAGCCGGTCTTAATCGTGATTTTTATGTTCTCCTGATTATTTCAGTAGCTCTGCTGTTTATCTTCTTTCCCAGACGCCGTGCCTGGGAAGAATGGCTAGCCAGCCATATCTAAGAAATAAAAAGGAGCTGGCTAATATCCTGGAGGCATTAAGTCTTAACCCAGGGCAGGGATTTTATTGACAGCAGTCTTTATGGGTATTTCAAATCTTAAGGAGAGGTCGGAATGAAGAAAAAAATCTGGCTAAAAGCTATAACCAGGTGCCTAATTCTGGTCATAAGCATCAGCCTTTTGTCGGCAATTTCTGGCTCAGCTCAGCCAAGGCCTGTAAATTACCAGCTGGAAGTCGAACTTCTACCCCTGACTGCCATCCTGCTGGCTAAGGAAACCATAATCTGGACCAACCTCAGTCAAGACTATATATCCGATATGCATTTTCATCTCTACTGGAACGCCTTTAAAAATGAACTATCGACCCTGGCCAGGGAAGCCAGGCGGGAGAAATACATTAAAAGATATCAAGCCAAAGAGGATGAATGGGGCTGGATTAAAATAACTTCAATGACGACAGCTGATGGGCAGGATCTCTTGCCATTGGCTGCTTTTATCAGTCCAGATGAGCCTCCTAACCCTCATGATCAGACTGTTATGCGGGTTCCCCTGCCCGAGCCTCTGGCGCCTGGACAATCAATTAAGATAAACATCGAATTCCAGGCAAGGGTGCCAAAAAATGGCCTTCGGACCGGCTATTATAAAGACGGCTTTTTTATCTCTCAATGGTTCCCTAAGCCAGGTGTTTATGAAGAGAGCAAGGGTTGGAATTGCCACGAATATCATCTAAATTCAGAATTTTTTGCTGATTTTGGCGATTTTGAGGTGAAGATTAAAGTTCCTTCTGAGTTTGTAGTTGGAGCCTGCGGGGAAGAGATAGAAAAGTCGGAAGACCGGTCGGCTGGAAAAACTACCTATACCTATGTTCAGGAAAACATTCACGATTTCGCCTGGACAGCCTCGCCACGATTTATCAAAGTTGAGCGGTGGTTTAAAGGAGAACAGGAGGTGACTCCAGAAGAATACGAGCAGCTGGCTTCGCTTCTCGGAGTGGATGTTCTGGACATCAAACTGCCCGATGTTCGAATGATTCTTCTCATTGAAAAACAGCATCGGAATCAGATTGAACGTCACTTTAGAGCTCTAAAGGCAGCTTTAAAATATTATGGCCTCTGGTACGGGCCTTATCCCTACCGGACAATCACCATGGTTGATCCTCCCTTCCGGACGGGAAGCGGGGGTATGGAATATCCTACTCTTTTTACTGCCGGCACTTCTGTTCTTCTGGAAAAAGATGTTCTTACTCCGGAAGGGGTCATTATCCATGAATTTGGCCATAACTACTGGTACGGGCTGGTAGCCAATAATGAGTTTGAAGAGGCCTGGCTGGACGAAGGGATAAACACTTATTCAACTGGTAAGGTTTCAGCTGTAGCCTATGGACCGGGCAGAATACCTGCCCGATTTAACGGCTTGCCTTTAAGCCGGTTGTTCAAGTTGCCAGCAGTCTATGACTGGCAGTTGGGCAGGGTTATTTCCAGCCCCGTGGCCAAACTTGACCCAATCGTCACTCCGTCCTGGAAATTTTATAATTCAGGCGGTTATTCGCTTAATGTCTATTACCGGGCAGCCACCTCTCTCTTTACCCTGGAAAGATTGTTGGGGGAGAAGACCTGGGCCAGGATTATGCGTACCTATCATCAGAGATATCGGTTCAAGCATCCACGAACAGAGGATTTTATCCAGGTAGTCAACGAGGTTTCTGGCCAGGATTTAAACTGGTTTTTCCAGGAATTTTTCTATCAGGCCAAGGATTTTGATTATGCCATCAGTTATGTAGAAACAAGAATTAAACCACAGAAATACCAGGGAATTTTTGATGATCTGCCGGCTCGAACTTCAAAGCAGAGTGGGGAAGCCATTAACCAGGCTTCCGTGCAGAAAAAAGACGGGACTAAACAAAAGATATACGACACCACTATTACCCTGAGGCGATATGGCGACATCAAGCTCGGTTCTGGTTATAAACTTAAATTGATGGTCGAATTTGAGGATGGCAGTCTGGAATGGAAAGAATGGGATGGTCAAAGCCGCTGGGTGCGCTTTTATTTTGAAAAACCAACCAGGGTCAGGAAGGCTGTTCTTGATCCTGAAGGCCTCTGGCTGGTAGATGCCAATTTATCCAATAATAGCTATGCCCGAAAGGGGCCTGGGACAAAAATCATGGACGTTACTACTGGCTTACTATGGATAGCCCAGAATCTAATCATAACGATTTTCGGCTGGCTGTGAGAGAAAGGAGAATTTAATGGCTGTAATGCCCTTTATAAAATCAGGATTTAGTCAAGCCATTTCTAAATTCAAATTATCTGTCTATCTCTGGTTGATTGTTATAGTCGTTTCCCTAATCATGGTTTTGCCGGTGAATTTTCAGATCAGGACCGCCCTTGGACATTTGTCCTGGCCAGAAAATTCGCTGATGCCGTTTGAGCTTAATCTCGTCGAGATTTTTATAGCCAATCAAAATTTGCTGGGCTCTTATTCCCTTTTCCTTCTGGTAACCCTTTTATTTTCAGCTGGTCTAGTCGTTTTTCTTAGCGGCGGGCTCTTCGGTCAGATGATCAACTCGGGAGACATAGTGTCCTTCCCCAATTTCCTGGCTGCCGGCTGCCGTTATTTCGGCCGGTTCTTGCTGTCTCTTGTCCTTTTTATCCCTTTCCTCATGGTTTTTTTTCTTATCTTTAAACTATTGTCTGCCCCTCTCCATTTATGGTCGGCCCAAGCGGTAAGTGAATGGCCCGTTATCCTGGCCGGCTGGCTATCTTTTGTTCTTCTGGCTCTTCTCTGGCCAGCCTTTAAGGTTATACTCGATCTGGTCAGAATTTTTATGGTGGCTGAGTCAAAAAAGGTTACAGTTGCCTATGCCTCAGCTCTTAAGTTTCTCGGGCGCCATTTTTTCCAGATGTGGGGCCTGTATTTGCTGGTCAGCCTGGCCGTTGTTATTATCTCAGCTGTCTGGTTGGCGATCTACCGGCTATTATCTCCTGCACAGCCAGGTAGCCTCATTGTTCTTATTATTGCCGGCCAGGCTTATGTTCTATTTAGACTGCTGGCCAGACAGGTTGTGATCGGTGTTGAATATAACTATTTTTCCATGAGAAAGGAAAGTTAATGGTTAAAATTAAGTTTCTTGGTGCAGCTTCTCAGGTAACAGGTTCTTGTTACCATCTTTCCACCAACGGTTTAAATTTTTTAGTTGATTGTGGCCTTTATCAAGAAAGGGAATTCCTCAGCCGAAACTGGCAACCATTCCCGGTTCCTACAGGCAAAATTGATTACCTACTTTTGACTCATGCCCATCTTGATCACAGTGGCTTAATACCTAAACTGGTTAGAGAAGGGTTCAAAGGAAAGATCCTTTGCACCGGGCCAACCGCCGAGCTTCTTCCCATTGTCCTTTACGATGCAGCCAAATTACAAGAAGAAGATGCTGAAATAAAAAGAAAGCGTCACGAGAGAGAAGGGCGACGGGGCCCTTACCCGGAAGTACCTCTATATACAACTTCCGACGTCGACAGAGCTCTGCCCCTCGTAGAAGCCGTTGATTATCATCAAGAAATCAATCTGAATTCAGAGGTTAAAGCTATATTTTATGAGGCCGGTCATATCATTGGCTCGGCTATGGTCGAGATCTTAGCCGGAAACAACGATTCGAAGTGCCGTCTCATTTACTCCGGTGATCTGGGACAATGGAATAAGCCATTGGTCAGAGATCCTGACACTTTTCAGCAGGGCGACTATATCTTCCTTGAATCCACTTATGGTGACCGTGATCATGGACAATCAGACGCGATCCCGGAGAGGCTGGCTCAAATCATCAATCAAACTATCAGCCGCCAGGGAAATCTGGTTATTCCCACTTTCGCTATCGAACGTGCGCAGGAGTTAATGTATTATTTCAACAACCTGGTCAGAAGAAGGAAAATACCAATCCTACCGGTTTTTCTGGACAGTCCCATGGCGGTCAATGTAACTGATGTTTTCAGCCATCATCTGGAATGCCTGGATGCCGAGGCCAGGCAGCTTTTTGCTTCAGGGCAGAATCCGTTTGAATTCCCTGGACTGAAACTCGTCCGCGATTTCAGGGATTCTCAGGCCATTGCCAGAATGTCTAAACCAGCCATCATCATGGCTGGTTCGGGAATGTGTACCGGCGGACGTATTAAACAACATCTGGTCAATAATATCACCAGATCCGAATCAACTATCCTCTTTGTCGGTTATCAAGCCAGGGGAACTCTCGGCCGTCAAATCCTTGATGGTCAGTCTCCAGTCCGCATATATGGTCAGTATTATCCGGTCAAAGCCTCCATTGAACAAATTCAGGGATTTTCTGCCCATGCTGATAAAAGGCAGTTATTGAAATGGCTTGGCTATTTAAAAACACCTCCGCATAAACTTTTTCTCATGCATGGTGAACGAGAAGTCATAGAAAGTTTTGCCCGTGAGATTAAAGATAAAACGAACTGGTCAACCAGTCTCCCTGATTATCTGGACGAGGTTTCCTTAAATTAGGTTTCGGGTAAAAGCCATGCTTCGAGAGCTAATAATTCAGCTTGACCTGCAAGCAGAGATAGGCTAAAAGGTAGAGAGATTAAGTAAGTTTAAGAGCTTTCCAAAAAGTGCCGATGACTTTTAATTAAAATAAAAATGAAATTTAAATTCAGATAAACAAAAAAATAAAGGCGGAGATAAGAATGACCAATATTTTCCCTGAATCAAAATCAATGGGGCGAAGGAAGTTTATGAGTTTGGGCCTTCAGGGGGCAGTAGCCCTGGCTCTAACCCCAAACATGGTGAAAACTCTTCTGGCCAGCGGGAGCCAGACTAAATTGGAAGTCCCACCCGAGTTGCTTCAAAAAATTATTGCCAGTGCTTTAAAAAGGGGAGGGGATTTTGCTGAGGTCTATGTCGAAAATAGAATCTCGCGTACTATTCTTTTAGAAGAAGGTAAATTTAAGAGTGCCGTTTTTGGACTGGTAGGCGGAGCCGGAGTTCGGGTAATTGATGGAGATAAAACTGGTTACGCCTATAGCGATGAACTAAGTGAAGAAAAACTGCTAAGGGCAGCGGAGGTTGCTTCTTTTATTGCCTCATCCGGTAAAAAAACAAGACCGATAAATATCAAGGAACAGAAGCGCCCTTCTTATGTGACCGTCAAGATTCCTCTGGAAGAAGTGGCTGAGGCCAGAAGAATGGAGATTATGAAAAGAGCAGAGGAAGCGGCTTTGAGCTATGATCCCAGAATTAAGATGGCTTCGATTGATTATTATGATGAGACCAGAGACCGACTGATCGCTAACAGCGAAGGACTGCTGCTCAAGAGCAGCCTGCCACTTATCTTCTTTATTGTGCAGACGCTAGCCGTAGGCAATGGTTCTTCTCACATGGGAAGAGAAAGGCTCAGCCGACATGCTGGACTGGAGATGTTTGAGGAAGAATCCCCGGAAAAAGCAGCCAGGGAAGCGGCCAGAGAATCGATTGCCATGCTGGAAGCAAAGGAAGCACCGGCCGGGAAAATGGATGTGGTCATTCAAAACGGCTGGGGAGGCGTCCTGGTTCATGAGGCGGTTGGCCACCCACTGGAGGCTGATAACATTGCCAGGCAAACCGGTGCTTTTGTCGGCAAGCTGGGGAAAAAAGTGGCAGTCGATATTTTCACCATGGTAGATGATGGCAGTCTGCCCGGTTTTCGCGGGACAACAGATTTTGATGATGAAGGCACCCAGATGAAGAGAAATGTTCTCATTCAAAATGGGATACTGGTCAAATTCATGACTGATATTCTTTCTGCCAGGCAACTCAAAATGGAAAGAACCGGGAACGGACGTCGTGAGAGCTTCCGCTATTATCCGATACCACGCATGACCAATACTTTTATTGAAAAAGGACAGGATAAACCAGAAGACATAATCTCTTCAACTAAAAGCGGCCTTTATGTCCAGAGCTTGAGTGGAGGAAGTGTTGATCCTACTACAGGCATCTTCAATTTTACCTGCCGGGAGGCTTATCTCATCGAGAATGGTAAGAAGACTGTCCCGGTCAAAGGGGCTACTTTAATCGGCAGCTGCCTGGATATAATCACCAGGATAGATGCGATTGGCAATGATCTGGGCTTTGGCCCTGGAATTTGCGGCAAAGGGCAGTCAGCTGAGGTCACAGCCGGCCAGCCCACGGTCAGAATAAGAGGAATTAACGTCGGCGGCACCAGACAGAGGAGCTAGGAGGAAATCATGGATTATCGAGCATTAGCCGAACAGGTCATCAAGGATTGTCTCAATAAGGGCGCTGAGCAGGCTGAGGTTTATCTTGAGGATAATCGCCAGCTCAATCTGGAAGTTAGGAATGGGCAGGTAGAAAGTATCCAGGAGGCTCAGAGCTATGGGCTGGGCATCAGGGTGATTGCCGGAAAGAGACTGGGGTTTGCTTTTGTCAATGATTTGAAGGCAGAAGCTCTAAAAAAGACTGTTGACCGGGCTCTTCAACTGGCTAAAGCAGTGAGTCCTGATGAAAACAATCAACTGCCGGTTGAGGCGGGCGAAACAGAGGTTAAGGGACTTTATGATCCTCAGCTCCAAACAGTAGCAGTTGACCGTAAGATCTCTTTAATCAAGGAGGTAGAAAGTCTGGCTTTAAAAAAGCCGGGTATAACCAAAAGTGCCGGAGCCAGTTATGGCGAAAATGAGAGTCTGATTTTAATCGCCAACTCTTCAGGCTGGGTTAAAAGCTACAAGTCAACCGGCTGTGGTTACGGACTGGGCGTTATCGCTGAAAAAGGAGAGCAGAAATCAAGTGGCTACGAATCATGCAGCAGGCGCTATTTCTCTGACCTTAAGCCAGCCGATGAGGTGGCCAGCAAAGCAGCCCAAAAAGCAATTGAGATGCTTGATCCCAGACCGATAAAGACTCAGAGAGCAGCGGTCATCCTTGATCCAGAAGTGGCTTATGCCATTTTGGGTGGTATAATCCAGGCCATTAATGGTGAAAGAGTTTTGCAGGGAGCCAGCTTCCTGGGGAAGAAAATGGGGCAAAAAATTGGTTCTGAGTTGATGACTGTTATTGATGACGGAACAAGGGAAAAAGGTCTGGCCAGCGCCCCATTCGATGGAGAAGGCGTTCCCACTCAGATCAGAACCATTATCGATAGGGGAGTCCTCCAGGGATTTTTATATAACACCTATGCGGCTAGAAGAGCCGGTGTTAAGAGCACGGGCAATGCCAGCCGACGCAGCTTTTCGGATTTACCCGGAATTGGACCACACAATTTTTATCTGGCGGCAGGCAAAACCAGCCCGGAAGAGATTATCAGGAATACCGGTCGGGGAGTACTGATCAAAGAGGTTACCGGATACGGAATTAATCCGGTCAATGGAAACTTTAGTGGCGGTGCTTCTGGCTTTTTTGTTGAAAATGGCAAGATAGCCTTTCCGGTAAAAGGAATAACCATTGCCGGCTCGGCAGAAGAAATCTTCAACGGCCTGGACCTGGTTGGAAATGACCTGGATCTTAACCGAACGATGACAGCTCCAACCATAAGGATTAAGAGCTTACAGATTGGCGGCGAATAAGGATCCTGGCACATACAGACCCAGAAAGAAGCCATTATCAAGAGGAACTGGATCATACTGGCTACAGAGCCAGGCAGGAGGTGCCAGCTTAGAATGGCACACTGAATTTTTAAGAGCCCTGTTCTCAGAAGCTGTCTATTTCAGGCTGATTTTTTTCTCCAGATAACCACCCTTAAGTGAATCATAGATTAAATTAATCTCACCCGAACCATCGACTACTAGTCTGAAATCCACATAGCCGAACCCGGGAATGCCATTTTGGACCAGAAAATAGTCTTCTCTGACCTTGACTGGCTCAGTTAGCTCTCGGAAGCGGTCGGTCATAACGCCGGCTGTAATTATTTTAGCTTTACCCTGAACTCTTAAAATATCCGGTCGGTGCAATTTCTTCTGAGCAGCTAAAGCCGAAATGGAGGGAGTAACCTGGCTGTTACCAATTCTGACGTCAATCTGGAAAAGACCGCTATCCAGCCTTTTGACTTTAATCTCTTCCAGATTTAGCCTGGGAAGCTGGTCAGCATGATAAAGACAAAAGGCAGCGTTACGATGGCAGGTTTCAGGCAACTGAAAGGAGGCCGGTACCCGGCGTCCCATTTTTTTGACTCCGCCGATCTCAATATCGCCATAAAGTGGGTGTTTATAGGGCTTCCATTCCACCAGTTGCTCACCCATTAAGACCAGCTGGTGATAAATAATTTCCTCCAGATTGCCGACGGGGCCAAATCTCCTCCTGGCACTTGAATCTTCCTCTTCCGAAGCCCTCGTTCTTCCAGCCCGAATGGTCCCAACATACTGGTCAAAATCCAGTTCATTAGAGAAAGTGAAGATGCCAAGAAGGTTGTAAAAGAAATCAACGCTGCCGCCGTAGACAGTGTACATGTCTTTATATATGACAATATAACGGTAACCGGGAAGAATCATCTCGCCCTTTTTCCCTATAAAATCATAAACCTGACGATCCAGTGGTAGTGTATCACCCAGATTCCTGGCTCCCGGGCCGCGAAGAATCAGCCCACCGTAGTTATGGAAAGTCTGAGCACCCATGATATTTGGATGCTTCATTATAAAATCCCTGATTGCCCTGGTCTCAGGCCAGGCAAAAGGATAGGGACCGGAACCTCGCTGAACATAATTAGGCTGCCAGTTAAAACC
>JAKPXU010000076.1 GCA_029571905.1 Acidobacteriota bacterium
TGATTTTTGTTGTTCCTCCCTCCTTTTCTGAACTGGAAAAAAGATTGAGGGAACGAAAAACTGACAGTCCTCAGGCTATTGCTCTTCGTCTTGAAAATGCCAGAAAGGAGATTCTACAGTCTGACATTTTTGATTATCTGGTTATTAATGGAGAACTGGATAAAGCGGTGGAAGAGTTGCGGTCAATTATTATCGCTCACTGCTGTCAATTCCAAGCCAGGCAGAAGGAATTTCAGGAAATTTTGAAAAGTTTCGAGGTTGGCTCTGGATCTTAGAAGCGAGGAGTCGAGATGAACAAAATAGCTCTGGGTGTCACTTCTTCTATCAGTATTTTTAAAGCGGCCGATATTATTCGCCTTTTTCAGAAAGAAGACTTGACTGTTCAGGTCATTATGACTGATCGGGCGACTAATTTCATTCAGCCTGAATTTTTTACAGCCCTGTCCGGGCAGCCAACCATTGTCAAGCTCTTTGACCAGAAGAAGCATCCAATAGAACATATTACCCTGGCTGCTGAAATTTCTCTGCTTTTGATTGCTCCAGCTACAGCTAATATAATTGCCAAATTGGCTTCAGGGCTGGCCGATGATTTTCTCTCGACTTTCTACCTGGCGGTTAAATCACCGGTTCTAATCGCTCCAGCCATGAATGAAGCCATGTTTCTTCACCCTCAGACCCAGGCTAATATTAAGAAATTACGGGATCTTGGCGTGGCTTTTGTTGAGCCGGAGTCCGGCTATCTGGCCTGCGGGCAGCAAGGCAGCGGGCGACTGGCTTCTCCGGAAAAAATAGTCCAGATAAGTTTAAGGCTTATTCGCCAGCAGCCAGTTTTTAAGGATAAGCTGATCGTGGTCACTGCCGGCCCAACCAGAGAAGCTCTTGATCCTATCCGTTTTCTGTCTAACCGTTCTTCCGGTAAGATGGGTTACGAACTGGCGCGTGAAGCTTACGAGCGGGGAGCGGAGGTGGTTCTGATCAGCGGACCGGTGGAACTCCCGCCTCCGGCCGGAATTAAGGTTGAAAAGGTCATCTCTGCTGAAGACATGCGACAGGCTGTTCTTAAATATTACGACCGAGCCAGTGTGGTCATCATGTCGGCCGCTGTCTCCGATTTTAAGTTCAGTCAAACCAGCCAGGAAAAAATAAAAAAAGAAGATTTGCCCTCAGCCATCAAATTGGACAGGACTCCTGATATTCTGGAGGAGCTGGGCCGTTTAAAACGAGGTCAATTGCTGGTTGGTTTTGCCGCTGAAACGTCTGAACCAAAAGTCAGAGCCCAGGAGAAGATGAAAAGAAAGAAACTCGACCTGATGGTGGTCAATGATGTCTCCCGCCATGACATCGGCTTTGAAAGCGATGACAATGAGGTCTATTTGCTCTGGCCCGATGGTCGGGAGAGATTAATTGGTAAAACCAGTAAGAAAAAAGTGAGCCGGGAAATCCTGACTGAAATCGGAGCAATGGTCAATGGAAGAAAAGGAAATAATTGAGAGACTGGAAAATTTGGAGAACAAACTGCGTTTTTATCAGCAGCTGGGAGCGGGCTTTTTAGTGGCAGCACAAAAGAAACCAACTGATGAGGGAAAGCTCGCCGACGAGTTGGTTGGACTAAAAACTGAGCCAGAAACTCGCCCCTTTCAGGCCGAAGAATGGGAAAAACTTATCAGACGTATCCGGGACTGCCATTTCTGCCCCCTTTTTCAGGGAAGAACTCAGGCGGTTCCTGGAGAAGGTAATTGCCAGACCAAATTGATGTTTATCGGTGAAGCTCCTGGCCGGGATGAAGATTGGCAGGGCCGGCCTTTTGTGGGCCGGGCTGGCCAGTTACTGACTAAAATTATTGAGGCTATGGGCTTTAAGCGACAGGATGTCTATATCACCAATGTCGTCAAGTGCCGGCCACCGGAAAACAGGACTCCCCGGCCGGATGAGGTTAAAGCCTGTTCCCCCTATCTGCTGCGTCAAATCGAACTTATCAATCCCAGGGTGATCGTTTCGCTGGGAAAAATCGCAGCCGAGTTTCTTCTTCAAACTAATAAAAGTATGTCTGATATACGCGGGCATTTCGGTGAATTTAAAGGTATTCCGGTCATGCCGACTTTTCATCCGGCCTACCTCATCCGGAACGAAGGCAACAGGGAAATTAAAAGGCTGGTCTGGGAAGACATGAAGAAAGTCATGAAATTACTGGAATCTTCATGACTACCTATTGTCATCTTTCTTTTGCCTTGCCTGTCAATCAGACTTTTCTTTATCGTTTGCCTGATGAACTGAAGAGTCGAGTAAAAGCGGGCACGGCGGTTCTGGCTCCGTTTGGCCCAAGGAAAATTAAAGGCTATGTGCTGGAAATATCTGAATTGCCGGCTGCGCCTGGCTTTCAGGTCAAAGATATCTATGATGTCCTGGAAAATTGGCCGCCATTCCCTCCTGTTTTCCTGAACTTCATCCAGAAGTTGGCCGGGAGAAGCCTCTGTTCAGCTGGCCTTTTTCTGGAGCTGGCTGAAGGTCCGGGCAGGTCAGCTGAAGTCAAAGAGAAAGTGATAATTACTCAGAAGGGAAAAGACGAACTGCAGTCAGGACAATTGAAAGGCAAGAACCGCCAGCTTCTCGAGCAGATCAGCCAGAAAGCTTTTTCTTCTGCTTTTCTAAAGAGAAAGCTTAAATGGCGAGATTTGAACGCTCGTTTGAAATCTCTTGAGCTGGCAGGGTTAATAGAAATAAGGCGGAAGACCAGGCGAGTTAAGAGTCAGAGAATTTCTTCCCCGGCTGCTCCCAGACAATTATCTTTGCCAGTTGGTTTCCAGGAAGAGGATAACGAAGTCGGTCCAGTTTTTCAGGCCCTGGCGGCCGGGGAATTTCGGCGATTTCTTCTGGCCGGAGATAGCGGGAAAAGGCAAGAAGTGATCCTTAAAATTGTCAGGCAAGCTCTGGAAAGTGATGGCTATGTCTTTATTCTGGTACCTGAAATTGAACAGATAGCCAGGTGGTGGCGTGAGGCTGGGCAGCTTGGTAGCCAGGTCAGTTTTTACCATAGCCGGCTATCCGAGAAAAAAAGAAAAGAGAACTGGGATAAGATCATTTCAGGCCAGAGCCGGGTGGTTATCGGGACGAGAGCCATACTTTTTTTGCCGGTTAATCCAGTCCGATTAATGGTCATAGATGAGGTACAAAATGACCTTTATGAGCAGGCAGAGAGTCTGCCCTTAGATGTCCGAGAAGGAGCTCAGATTAGAGCTAAAGAAGAGGGAGCGGTGTTGCTCTTATCGTCTTCTACGCCGCCAGTAAGCTGTTATTATTTGTCTCAAGCCAACGGGGAATTAATTGACCTTGGCCAGAGCGACAGACATCATCTGTGCGAGCTCAGCCGAAAAGAGATCGGTTGCTGGTTGTCAGAAGAATTGCTGGCTGAAGTCGGGCCAGAGCTTAAGGCGGGGCAGAAGGCTTTCTTTTTTATTAACCGCAAAGGGTATGCTGGCTATCTCGTTTGCCCGGCCTGTGGCTATGTACCCAGATGCCCGACCTGCCAGATTCCTTTAATTCTCGACAAAAAGAAAAACGAGCTGGTTTGCCGCTACTGCGAACAAAGCCTTGGCCAGCTGGAAACCTGTCCGGTTTGTCATCATCAATTGAAGCCAGGAAGAATCAAAGGCAGTCAGTTTCTGGTGGAGCGTCTGAAAAAACTTCTACCTGATTTTTACCTGGCGTTGCTGGAAGAAGGAGAAGAAAAGAATCGGATTGAGGACAGCCTGAAAAAAATAAATTCAGGGAAAGTTCAACTGGTGGTCGGGACTGAATATGCTTTGCCCCGGCTTCAGCCCGGAAGTTTTTCCAGGGTAATTATTGTCGAGCCAGAAATAGGCCTTAATCTTCCTGATTTTAAAGCGGCTGAAAAAACTTTTGTCAAAATCTTTAAAGCTACAGAGCTTCTGGCCAACCAACCCTCCTCGAAAATGATCATTATCACCTCCATGCCTGATCAGCCGGCGATTAAATTTGGGGCTGATGGTGACTATCCTGGTTTTTACCGGCAGGAACTCGAATACCGAAAGCTATTAAAATATCCGCCCTTTAGCTTGCTGGTCAGCCTGACTCTGACCGGGCGGAATTTAAGGAAGGTGGCTGGCACCAGTCGGTGCCTGGTAGAAGAACTTGCCAGGAGGTTTCCTTCAGTGGAGATTATCGGGCCAAAAGTTAAACCCAGAGTGTGGCATAAGCAGCAAAAAGAGGTAAGGCTTTACCTGAGGCTGGGGGGGAGTGATGCGCTTTCAGCCTTTCATGATTTTCTGGAAATATTTAGCCGCAACTCCAGGCAGATCAGACTTTCCTATAAAATCCTTTTTTAGAGTTTTAAGTGCGAATCTAAATTGGCTCCTAACCAGTGCTGGTTATCTCTTATAAATTAGGAAAATCAAGGAAGCGAACCTGGATAGAAGCAACCTGGCTGACATTCTTATTTCTTAAATCATGACCGTAAAATTCTATCCGGGCAGTACATTCCAGGACATCAGAAGTACCAACCAGATCAGCCAGAGGAGCCTGGTTTTTGGCTGTTTCGGTCACTATCATCAGAGGCAGAGTGACACTCGAACCCACAGGCAGAAGAGTCGAAAGAGAAGACTCAAAATGATAGGGAACAGCTGAACCCTCGGTGGTCGAACCATCGCTTCTGGTATAAGTGACCACATATTTGGTCAGCATGATATCGCTATATTGTGAAACCCCACTAATCGGGTCAGGGTCGAGCATAGCTGATCTTAGAGTAGCGGTGACAAAATCAGGCAGACCACTGTTGACATCAGAAAAAACAACAGCCGAATCATTACCCGAAATATCCTTGCCCATGATGCTTTCGACCACAATAAAGCTGCTGGAATCTGAATCATTTTCAATTGGGTTGCAGGAAAACAACAATAAAGACAGTGTTAAGATGCCGACTATTTTTAAGGATAAGGTTATCTTACTCATCTTGGTTTTCTCCTTCTGGTTATTTCATAATCCTGGGAGTTATAAAGATCAGTAACTCCCTGTTCTGACGGGTTCTGGCGAAAGATCTGAATAAGGTTCCCAGAATTGGAATATTGTTGAGGTAAGGAGTCTTGTCTCTGGTAATTGAATCTTCAGTCCTGTAGATTCCGCCAATGACCGTTGTGCCTCCGTCCGGTACCATGACTGTAGTTTTGGCGCTCTGGGTCGTGATGGGAGGAATGCCATTTACCAGGTTGGCAAAATCAGCTGCGTTGTTCTGAATTTCTATGTTCATAATGATAGTGCCTTCAGCTGTAATCTGGGGTGTGGCTCTCAATTCCAGAGCAGCATTGACATACCTGGTGGTCACGGTGAAGTTAGCAACCGTCTGAACAGGGATCTGACGGCCCTGGATAATCTCTGCTGCCTGGTTATTCTGGGTTGTAACTTTTGGTGAAGAAATAATCCGGCCGTTACCTGAGGTTTCGAGTCCTGATAAAGCTACGTCGAGCCTGAAAGTATCAAGAACATTGGCAAAGGAAAAGCCAATGGCTGTATTAAAGGCTGGAGCGGGTAAATTGACGGCATAGCCACCCAATGGCCCGCCGATACCTTTAGTCACAATACCCTGAGGAATCATGGCTCCGTCTAACTGAATTTTATTGGGGAAAGAAATAGATGTCTGGTTGCCATAGAAAGGATCAGCAATCCCCTTAAAACCCCACTGGATTCCCAGATTTTTGATAAAAGTAGAAGTGGCCTCGACTATTCTGGCCTCTATCGAGACCTGGGGAGTTGGAGTATCAAGGACCCCAATCAATTTTTCCAGCAGATCCATGCGATCTCTAACTTCTGAGATAATCAGGGTATTAGTCCTTTCATCGATGACGATTTCGCCGTTCTTGGAAAGCTTGCTTTTAAGCAGGCTCTGAACATCTCTGGCTTTAGAGTAAGACAGCGTAACAGTCTTAACCTGAATCGGGCCTGCCAGTTCTTTACTTTCCTGAATTCTTCTTATATCTTCGTCTTCTCTGGCCAGGACATCTACCGGAGCAATTCTTAAAACGTTGCCTTCTATGGTCTTCCCGAGTTTATTCTGTTTTAAAACCACATCAAGAGCTTGATCCCAGGGAACAGCCTGTAAATTGCAGGAGACGGTTCCTCTGACTTCGGGATCAAAGACCACATTCAAACCGGCCAGATCGGCCAGGAAGAGAACCACATCTCTGATATCAGCATCTTTAAATTTCAGGCTTATAATTTCGCCTGTATATTTTTCTTCGCTCGACTGAATGATTCTTGGCTTAAATTTTTCCTGTTGAGGCTGGTCTTGTTCAGGTACCGAGCTTGTTTTTGATTTCTTTGGCACTGGCTCCGCTTCAATTTTGGCCTCAGCCGGCTGAGGTTTGATTCTGGCTGGCTCAAGAGTAGCTGGAGTTTCTTCCTTAACTTCTCTGGCCGAAGCTGGGACGGCCAGTGCATTGGCCATGGAGGAGTTAGCGGTTGGGCGGACAGGATTTTCCTCTCCGGAAGCAACTTTATTGCTGGCAGTCAAAACATCCTCTGGAGAGTAAAAGGTAATGTTAAGTCCCTCAGATGAATTGTCGAGATAATACCAGCCCGCCTCCTTCAGTTCAAAGACCACCCTGGTAATGGGGCAAGGATCAGCTTGCTTGAACTGCGCGACCCGAACTTTGTTCACCTTGGCCTGACCTACCTGGAAGGACTGACTGCCTCTTGGATATTGAGTGTTGAGCAGGTCTATGACCAGACGATCCGGGTTGCTAAGAGCAAAAGTCTGAAGAGGAGCTTCTCCACTTAGGGAAATTTTGAAATTGGCTTTACCCGGATTGGCCTCGACTTTCATCTCGCTGAAATAAACCTGGTTTTCCTTCTTGAGTAAATTATTTAGGGCTGGATCCAGCGGATAGTCAGCTGCTTTCAGAAATTCATTCAGCTCGATAAATAATTTTCCCTGTTCAAGACCGAGGCGATAGGGTACTTTTTCTTTTAATGACAATAAAATCTTGAGATTTTCACCGGCTGGTTCAACCCTGATCTCCTTGACCAGGCGCCCATCAACTGGTTGCCTGGCTGGAATTTCTACTGGCCTGACGCCACTCAACTCCAGAACAAGAACCGGGGGAGTCTCGGAAATATAGGCAGACTGCCGGACGGTGAGGGGCTTTTCAGCTATCATTACCACCCTGGTTGATAGAGCTCCCGGTATGACCTCTATCTTGCTAAGATCAGTAGCGGTGGAGGCCGCCTGGAGAGCCAGACCGGGCACCATAATCAGATTTATTATGGCCAGTACAAGCCAAAGATTTTTCCTTTTCATGTTAACGCTCCTCCGGATTGATTTCTTTAACCACATTTATAGGCCTCATCAGGGGAAAGCCCCTATCATGAGTCTTTCTAAAAATCACCTGAGACGAATTAATATCAAAGATATAACCATCGGCTAACTTATCCCCGATTTTCAAAAAATAAGGCATTTGCTGGGGCCCGCTGATAATGGCCACATAGCCTTTCTGGGTTTTGACAATGCCGACCAGAGTGGCACTTCCAATGCTCAGCTGTCCGCCCTCGGCTGAAGCTGGGCCACTGACCCGTCCCTTTCCGATCAAATCTTTAAATGGATCCCGGCGGCCACCCGGATTATAAGAAGCCAGCGGTCTGAGATTATCGAGTGTAGGGCTAATAGTAGTGGTCACTTCCTGCTGATCGGTTTTCTGGGTTTCCTGAGCCTGGCTGGTATTAAAAAGACCAATTCCGGCTATTAAGCTCATTGCCAAAATAAAATTTATGGTCTTGTTCTTCATGTTTTTACCTCTGTGTCCTGGCGGCGGTTTTAGCTGCGGCCGGTTGTTCTTCAATAAAATAATAGGTAGTGGCGACGAATTTGGCGCTGATAGTCAACTCATCTGTCTGTGTGTTCAGGGCGGAAATAGAAAAATTATTGACATTAAACAACCTGGAAAATTTGCTGAGCTTATCGAAGAAGATGCCCAGATTGTGATAGGTGCCAGAAATTTCAATATTGATCGGCCATTCTGCATAAAAGTCCTTATTAACCTCGCCCCTGGGCTGGAACCTGAGAACATTCAATCGCGAATCATAAGCCAATTGCTGAATCCGGCGCAGAATGTCGGCAATTTCCTTTTTCTGGGGAATAATCTGTTCGAGATCTTTAAGAGTGGCATTAAGAACGACCAGCTCGGCTTCTATTTTATCCAGTTCCTTTTTTTGCTCTTTCAACACTTCCACTTCTTTTTCCAGTTTTATCCTCTGTTCTCGAAGACTCTGTATTTCAGCATTGCGTGGTTTAAAGAAGAAAAAGAAAACCAGAGCAAAAATAATAACTGCCAGTAACAGGTATCCATACCATGGCCAGTTTCTCATGATGCTCTCCTTCTTGTTGACTGAGGAGTAGTCCTGGGCTTCGGCTGTTCAACTACTGGCGGTTGAGGCTTGTTAACTGGAGCGGTCAGATTGAATTCCAGAAAAACAGCTCCTCCCTGAGATTTTTGCGTTGAATCTATCAGGTTAACCTGGCCAAAAATCTCGCTGCGTTCAAGGTTGGTGATAAAATCAGCAATGAGATTATTGGAGATGGCATTCCCTTTAAGCTTGAGGGTCTGGCCATCGTAGCTGGCTTCTTTCAACCAGACATAATCTGGCAAGCGACGGTTAATCTCATCCATAATTCTAACGGCAATATCCTGGTTGCTCTTCAGTTGTCTGATCAAATTGATTTTGAGCTCCAGCTGGGCCTTCTGATTTTTTACTTCTTCCAGTTTGGCCACCACATACTGCAGCTGGTTTTTCTCCTGCTGGGCCTGCTCGATTAATTGTTTTTCCTTTTGCATTTCCCAGGTCTGGTAAAAATAATAACCGGCCAGGCTGACCAGCAAAATCAGGAAGATAATAGTGCCCAGGCTGGTCTTTTTTCTTTCTCTGGCTACCTTGGGTAAACCGGCTGCTGCCGGTTCCCCGACTTCCTTGACTTCCGGTTTTAATAAATTAATCCTGATCATGGCTCATTTCTCTGCCTTTCTCGTTGAAAGTCCAACCGCCACCCCGAAAACCGGGGCCATTTCATTGAAATAGATGGAATCGAACTTTTTCTCGTCGTATTTGATCATCTTGAAAGGGTTAAACAGCTCGGTTTTGATTCTGAATTTCAGCTCAAAAGCACTGATCATATTAGGAATTAGAGCCAGACCACCGCTGAGTAAAATCTGCTCAATTCGCCGGTCTCTTTTTTCTCCGGCCTCATAAAAGGAAAAAGTCTTTTCCATTTCATCCAGCAAATCTCTGATGTTCATGGTCAGAACAGCAGCAAATTGATCAGCATTAATATTTTTCCCGGGGATACCCTTTAAAGCTGCCTCGGCCTCTTCAAAACTGACATTCAGCTCTTTTCTGATATTTTCGGTGAAGAAATAACCTCCAAGAGACAGATCCCGGAAAAGCTGCGGTACTCCTCTTTCCACAATGCCAACATTGGTTATATTAGCGCCCATATTTATAATGGCCACAGTTTTTTCTTTGAAGATTTCAGGATAGTTGACCTCAAAAGCATTAATCAGGGAAAAGATATCCACTTCAATCGCTACGAGATTCTTTCTGGCCATCGAAATGGCATTACTGTAGTTAGCAATTTTGTCTTTTTTAGCAGCCACCAGCAGAATATCAACATTGCCTTCAGGCGTCCGGGGTGATTTGAGAACAGCATAATCAACGTTAGTTTCTTCATAAGGATAAGGTATATTGTGTTTGGCTTCCCAGATAATAGATTCTGCCAGCTCCTGTGGATCCATATTAGGTAAGGCGATTTTCTTGATAATAACTGAGTTGCCTGAGATGGAAATAGCCGCATCCTTATTGGTGATCCTGGCATTATCAAAGAGCAGCTTAATGGTTTCACTAACTGCAGTTGAATCGATAATGGTGCCTTCCACTATGGCGTCATGAGGAAGCGGCTCATAACCTATCTTTTGAACTTCATACTGGACATTTTCGTTTTTTTCTTTGATTTTTAACTCTACTGCCTTTACCGAGTAGGACCCGATGTCGAGGCCTACTAAACTCTTTTCTTTGGCCAAACCAAACATTTTTACCGCCTTTTTCTCTTAGAATTGGATAATTTATTCTTTAAAGCTTCTTCCACCAGAGGAGGCACCAGCCCTTTGATGCAACCACCCAGCTGAAAAGCTTCTCTGACCAGATTTGAACTCAAAAAAGAATACTTCAAGCTGGGCATCATGAACAGTATCTCAATATCTCCAGCTAGCTTCCGGTTCATTAAAGCCATCTGAAACTCATATTCAAAGTCTGATATAGCCCTTAATCCCCTGATGACTATTTTTACTTTATTCTGATGGGCAAAATCAACCAGCAGGCCACTAAAACTTGTGACCTCAACTGCCCGGTCGTTGGCAAAAACCTGCCTGATTAATTCCACCCTTTCCTCTGTGGAAAAGAAGGGAGATTTTTTAGGATTATCCAGGACGCCCACGATGATTGAATCGAAAATCTTCTTTCCTCGTTGAATAATATCGATGTGGCCATTGGTAATCGGATCAAAAGACCCCGGATAAATTGCCTTTCTTTCCATTTATATTTTCAGTTCCTCTTATACTTGCCTATCAATTATCAAAAAAGATTCTCCTTGTCAATTAATTTTTTGGCGAAAAACTGCGCCGCTTTTGACTCATGCTTCTAACTTAATCAAACCGACTGCCCGGTCAATCACCGCTGGTGGTTAGAAGGATGATGATTTTTGACCGTCCTGGGTCATCATCAGGGGTGAGTTAAATTCTGGACAGCTGCCGGCTAAAGCCGTTGCTTTAATCTTTTTCTTGTGGTAGTTTTAACTTAAAATAAGAAGAAACATGATCAGGTTTGGTACGTCTGGCTGGCGGGCAGTAATGGGTGAGGAGTTCACCTTTAACAATGTCCGTCGGGTGGTACAAGCCATTGCCAACTATTTAAAGCAAAAATTCGCCGGTCAGAATATATCCCTGGTGGTCGGCTACGATACCAGATTTCTGTCGGAGAGATTTGCCCAGGAAGCTGCCTCGCTTCTTTCCAGAAACAAAATTGAGGTTTATCTAACTCGACGCGATTGCCCATCGCAGGCGCTGGCCTATCAAATTATCCGGGGAGGCCAATCTGGAGGCATAAATTTTACTGCTTCTTTTAATCCACCCAAGTTCAACGGCTTGAAGTTCAATGTAGAAACCGGAGCGCCGGCCCTACCGGAGGTGACTAATCTGATTGAAAAAGAGGTGGAGCGAATAAGAGCAGAAGAGGTTATTCCTCGATATTATCCCGACAGTTCCTATATTCATCCGGTCGATCTTCAGTCTGGTTATCTGGAATTTTTGCAAAAGAAGGTCGATTTTGAAGCAATTAAAAGGAGCGGGATAAAAATCGGGATTGATCTTCTGTTTGGCACCAGCCGCGAATATCTGGATGAAATTCTGGAAGAAAATGGTATTCCAGTTGAGGTCATTCATGGCTACATCGATCCCTACTTTGGAGGCATTTCTCCGGCCTGCACTGAAAAAAATTTAGCTGAACTTAAAAAGCTGGTCACTGATCGTGGCTGTGCCCTGGGATTGGCCACTGATGCTGATGGAGATCGCTTTGGACTGGTTGATGAACAGGGGAAAATAGTTATTGCTAATTATGTGCTGGCCCTGCTGCTGGAATACCTTTTGCGGATTAAGGGCTGGCGGGGCGGGGTGGCCAGATCGGTCACCACCACTCACCTTATTGACCGCATTGCCAGAAATTATGATCTGCCAGTTTATCGGACACCGGTTGGCTTTAAGTATCTGGCTGACCTTTTCATCCAGGGCAGGATAATTTTTGGCGGGGAGGAAAGCGCCTGCCTGGCAGTCAAAGACCATCTGCCGGAAAAGGATGGTATTTTTGCCGGGCTGCTGGTGGCCGAAATGGTAGCCGCCTATGGTGAAAGTCTGACCGAGCTGCTGGCCAGGCTGTTTAAAAAATACGGCAAAATGGTTGGTGCTCAAACCAACCTTGAGCTTTCACCCAGGATTTCCAGGCGGCTCAATAAACTTATAAAAGATCCTCCAGAACAGGTAGGGCGCAGACGAGTTGTTTCGGTCGAAACTATGGACGGCCTGAAGCTGGTTTTTTCTGGGGATAGCTGGCTTACCCTGAGGTTTTCTGGCACCGAGCCGGTCGTCCGCTGTTACAGCGAAGCTGAAACCAGGCGGGAAGCTCAAGCTTTACTTAAGCTGGGAGTAAAGCTCCTATGTTAAAGGCAACTTCAACTAAGGACAAAAGTGCTGTCGGTCACAAACTGTTATATCTGATTGCGGCTATTTTACTTCTGGCCAGTCTGGTCACCACTTTTTTCGGGAAAAAGGGCTTCCTGGACATCCAAAGACAGAAAAAAAGATACAGTGAGCTTGAAGCTCAGATTAAGGAATATGATCAGAAAATAGAGAAGTTAAAAGCCGAGATAAAAGATCTCCAGACCAATCCATTATCTCTGGAGAAAGAGGCCAGAGAAAGGCTGTGGTTGATCAAACCCGAAGAAAAAATGATTGTCAGAAAAAAAACAGAAACTTCAGGGCAGCCAGCAGCCGGGCATTAAAGACCAGACTCGAGCTTCAGAACCGTAATTTAGACAGGTCCTGAGGCTTTCTACCAACTGAGCTGTTTGATTGATGGAAACAACTCCTTTTTCGCGGCCCAAAACGATATCCAGCCAGGAGCGCTTTTTGGGCCAGATAACCATTTTCACCTTTTCTTCCGGTCTAATACCAGCCAGCTTTTTGGCTGCCTCGATAGCCTCGGCATAGCCTCCCAGCCGGTCGATGAGATGAAGTTCCTGGGCCTGCTTTCCTGTCCAGACTCGCCCCCGACCAATTCTGTCAACTTCTTCTACTGTCAGGTTTCTGGCCGCGGCTGCTCTTTCCAGGAATTCCCGGTAGATAGAAGTTAACTGGTTCTCCAGTATCTCTTTTTCCTGAGGAGAAAACTCTCTATAAACTGAAAAGGCGTCAGCTTGACGCCCGATGACAATTTTTTCAGCCTTAATACCGAGCTTCTCCAGCAGCTGACCGAAGCTGAATTTGCCGGCAATAACGCCTATTGAGCCGGTCAGAGTTTGGGGTTGGGCAATAATCTCCTGGCCACCCAAAGCCAGCCAGTAGCCTCCCGAACCAGCCAGTCCGGACATAGAAATAATTACCGGCTTTTGTTTCCTGGCCTCGATAAGCTCATGGTAAATTATGTCAGAACCAACGGCCGAACCCCCTGGACTATCCACCCTGACGATAATCGCCTTTATAGAGTCATCTTTAACCGCTGCTCTCAGCCACCTGGCTACAGTCTCGCTGCCCAGGGCCAGGGTTTGTTCTTCTCCGCTGATAATTGTTCCTGAGGCGAAAATCATGGCTATCTTTTTACCAACATCAAGACCGACGGAGGCCGGAGCTATAGGCGTATATTTTTCATTGGAAATTTTCTGCAGGCGACTTACCCCCTTAAGATTCATATGATTTAGCAATTGATCTTCATAGGCCAGGGCATCAACCAGACCAGCGGTGACTGCTTCTTTTCCCTGAAAATAGCCCCGGTCGATGAGGCTTCTCATTTCTTCCGGTGATTTTTTTCTGGCGGCAGCCATCTGGTGGCAATAATGGTCAAAAATATCCTGGTAGATGGATTCCATCATTTCTTTATGAGCAGGGGTAAAACCATTTTCTGTAAATTGATTGTAAGCAGTTTTGTATTCAGCAATGTGCTCGAATTCAGCCTTGATGCCGAGATTGGACAGAGCGGTCTTAAAAAATAAAACGTAACTCGAAAGACCATTGACTCCCAGCCAGCCCAGAGGATGCATTAGTATCCGGTCTGAGGCTGTGGCCAGGTAATACTCTTTATCGGCTTCTGGAGATTCTTCAAAATAGGAGATGACTGGCTTACCTGATTTTCTGAATTCCAGCACAGCCTGACGCAGCTCTTCGATTTTAGCCCAGTCAGCATCAAGCAGGCCGAATTTAAGGACAACTGCTTTTATCCTGGGATCAACCGCGGCTTTTCTCAGATTCATCCAGGTATCAAAGAGGGAAATAGTTCGACCTTCTAGAACGTTGGCCAATGAGGTTGAGGAAACATATTCTTCCAAGCGACCGTTGAGTCGTATTTCCAGATAAGTGTTGGCAGCAATCTTTACTTCTCGAGGACCAAGATTGGAAACGGTATAAGAAACAATCAAAAGCCCAATAAGAATAGCAAAAAATAAAACAATGACCACCCAGGCAGTTTTTTTGTTCATCTTTGCTCCTGTCCGTTTTTTTTAATTTTACTTTAGCTGGCCCTAAAAATAAACAAGTAGAAGAGAATGTTATTTGTTAACAGAGTAATTTTAGTTTTAGTTAAAAAAATAGCTGACAGGCAGCCGACTATCAGATTGACAAAATCTCGACCTGCGATAAGATAAAAACTTGAAGAAATATGCCCCATCTTAAATTATGAAGCTGATAAAATTCCTTTCAACTGGCTGCTGGTTTCTGGCCATTGCTTGTCTGCTTGTCAGCTGTTCGGCTCTGGCCGGAGAAGAAAAAATAGAAGCATTCCTTTCGCCTTCGGCGCCAGGGCCAGGCCAGGAATTCAGATTGATCCTGGTGTCAGAAAGTCAGGAAAAATTTATGGGAAGTGACCTTAATGTTATTTCTCTTAATCCCCATCATCAGGAGATTCGGCTAAATTTGCATAAAAAGAATGGTGGCCCGCCTTTCTGGCAGTGGTGGTCAGGTCAGACCAGCCTGCCAGGGAAATACCGCCTGATCATAAGACGCCGCCGGCAGGTTATAAAGACTCTGGAATTTGAAGTTTCTGCTGCCACTCGCCAACCTGAATCCTCGGCCTGTTACTGGTTCGCAGAAAATATCTGGAATAGGGGAAAAGAGAACCTCTATTCAGCCTGGATTGAGGCTCTCTTTGGTGATAGTCAGGAAAAAGATTCCTGGCCGAACCTGAGCATGGCTCTTAATGATCCAGAGCGAAATTTTCTTTATAATCACCTTGGTCTTGGAGAAGACCGAAGCCAATATCAACTCCAGCCAGATTGTGCTGATAATCCATTTGTTCTCCGAGGCTATTTTGCCTGGAAGCTGAGATTGCCCTTTGGGTTTCATGCCTGTTCACGTGGTTCCCTGGGCCAGATGCCTGTCTGTCAGAAATGGTTCAACAATGAAATGCCTGCTCCTCGGGGAAACGAAGCTTATAAGTTTTACCGGCTAATGCGCCTGGTTATGGATACTGTTCACTCTGGAACAGCCCGAACAGCTTTAAAAGCTGAGGTTTCTGATTATTATCCATTACCACTCACCCAGCGCGATCTACGTCCCGGGACAGTTTTTGCTGATCCTTATGGTCACACCCTGGTCATTGTTCACTGGCAGCCTCAGCTTAAGGATAAGCCGGGTGAAATGCTGGCCGTGGATGCTCAGCCAGATAATACGGTTGGCATCAAGAGATTCTGGCCAGGCAATTTTCTTTTTGCCACTGAAGAGGTGGTCGGCCAGCCCGGTTTTAAGGCTTTCCGACCAATTATTAGAAAAAATAATAAACTCGAGTTAATGACCAACAGAGAAATAGAAACCAGCCAGGATTACGGTAACGTCTCTTTTGAACAGCTGAATCTGAACCCTGAAGATTTTTATGACCGGATGGATCGGTTGATAAATCCACGGCCATTAGCCCCTGAGGTTGTTCTAAAAGAGCTTTTTCTGGCCTTACATGAGCAGTTGCTGGTCAGGGTTGATTCAGTCGAGATGGCAGAAAAATTTAAGCGGGCGCATCCTGGTTATGTTATTCCGATGCCATCCGGGGCGGCCATCTTCCAGACCAGCGGCCCGTGGGAAGATTACTCAACACCCAACCGCGATTTACGCCTTTTAATTGCCATTGATACTATCAAGAGTTTTCCCGAAAAGGTCGTTAAAGCCCCGGAGCGGTATAAAATTGGCCGCTCTGAATCCCATGAAAAAATAAGAAATAGACTGGCCAGAACATCCTCCAGCCTGGCCAGAGAATTAAAAATTAGCTATCGGCGCTCGGATGGCAGTCTCTGGGTATTAACCCTGGAGGAGGTAATAGGAAGAGAGGAGGCTTTCGAAATGGGTTATAATCCCAATGATTGTGTCGAATACCGATGGGGGGCCTCTCCTGGATCTGAAGAATATTGTACCTGTCGCGGTCTGGCTCCAGCCGCTCAACGCAAAAAAATGGAGGCCGTCCGGATCTGGTTTAAAAAACGCCTGCATCCGCCTACCTGAAGAACTTAGAATTTGCTTGATTTTAATTTTTTCTTATGTCATTATAGCTGAAGCCCTTTCCGCTGAGTGGTCTCGGGTCGAAATGGAGAAAGCCGGCGGGGAGAGGTCGAGGAGGTTTTTTTTATGTCTGCTAAACTTTATGTAGGTAACTTAAACTACAGGACTACCGAGGAAAAACTGAAGGAGTTATTTTCTCAGTTTGGAGAAGTTACCTCAGTTAACATCCTGCAGGGTCGTGGTTTTGGCTTCGTTGAAATGTCAACTGAAGACATGGCGGAAGAAACTAAGAACAAGCTAAATGGAACTGAGTTTGATGGACGAAAAATCATCGTCAATGAGGCCAGACCTCAGGGGGAAAGAAGAAGCGGTGACGGCCACCAGGGGTCAGGACCCCGCGGCGGAAGAAATTTCAACCGCTACTAATAACCTCTCTGATCAACAAAAAAAGAAAAGCCGGAAGAGTAGTTCTTCTGCCCTTGCGGTCAAGTTAACCCTTTTAGTCTGATAACTCAGTCTGAGAAGGCCAGGTTTCTCCACTTCTTGAAGCCAGAGTAAACCTTTTTCTCTCTTCTTCCGTAATTTCTGGTGTAAGCAGGAATTAAGGAGAGAAAGATGACTGTCTGGCAGAGTAACAAAATGGCCGGGGGAGCTATCATCGGCTTAAGCTATTCCCAGCTATTGATGGGCAGGATAGCTGGTTGTCCAACTCACCAACAAGTCAAAAAGAATAGAGGCCAGATTGACTTAGAATGGTGGCCAGCCATTTCTAATTCTGACTATCATCAGCCAGATCTGCCTTTCTTTTCTGCCAGGTCAGGGGAAAATATCCCGAATAGACATTTAGTAGTCTGGCTGTCCGACCGATTCTTATCTTATTTCAAAACTTCCAGTGAAAGAGATTCTTATTTAATCTGAATAAATGTATATTAACAACCAGGAAAACAGGCAAAGGATAAGACTTGAGAATGGAACAGGGAAATGCTGATCATGGTCAATCGAATCCAGAGTTTCTGGTGTCTAAAATTAAAAACGGAGATAAAGAGGCCTTTATGAAACTGGTCGGGCTCTATCAACAAAAAATATTCGTCCTGGCCTATTCAATGGTCCAGGAGAGAGAAGATGCCCTTGATCTGGTCCAGGAAACGTTTCTAAGACTTTATGAAAAAATTAACACTTATCGTTCGGGCGAGAACTTTAGCGCCTGGTTGATGAAGATAGCCAGAAACATCTGCCTCGATTTTATAAGAAGACAGAAAACCAGAAAAAAAGAGAGCCTGGATCAATTAAGCCCGGAACGGCTTGATTTAGCTGATGGTCATCAGGACCCGGCCCACTTTAATCCTGGGAAATTGATCAGTCAGGCAGTTAGCTGTTTGCCAGCCAAGCAACAGGCAGTATTTATTCTTCATCATTATCGGGAGCTCAAGTATGAGGAGATTGCTGAGGAGCTAAGGATTTCAACCGGTACTGTTAAATCATTGCACTATAAAGCTGTGCGTAAGTTGAGGAAGCTTTTAGCCAGACAGCTGGGAGGCGAGAGATGAAAAATTGTCGTCACTACCGACAGCACTGGCTGGCCTATTTTCTTGGCGAGCTCGATACTGATCGGCAAAAGATGATGGCTGAGCATTTAGCTCATTGCCAGCGCTGCCAGAAAGAATTAAATGAAATAAAAGATGTCATCGGCCGCACAGAGGATTGGAAAAACGAACTCGGTAAAACCATGGCTGACATTGACTGGGACAGGTTACAGGTGGCTATTACCGACAGTGCCTTCAGGCAAAAAGAAAGCCAATCAGCAGCCGGCACCGCAGCTGCCTTAAAACATCGCCGCTGGCAGCCAGCGATGGCCGGCCTGGTGGCCGGCTTATTGCTGGGTATATTTTTTAGTTATCTCTTTTTGCGGCCAGAAAAATGGCCCGAGTCGTCCAGCAGAGGGAATTCAAAGGTTAATTTACCAGCTGGCTTTGTCCAGAGAGTGGATCTGGCTCTGGCTCAGAGAGAAACACTGGATTACCTGGAGCGCAGCCAGTATTTACTTTTGGAACTTCTTCAGGCGAAAAGTCCCCACCAGGCCTCTGCTCTCCTGACCAAGGACAGGATAAGAAAATTGTTAACAGAGAAAAAATATCTAAACAATCAGCTGGAAGAAGTCAAGCTGGCCAAAGCCAAAATGCTCTGTGACCAGATTGAAATGCTTTTTCTGGAGCTGATCCAGCTGAGCCCTGAAATGTCAGAAGCTGAGCTCCAGAGTCTCAGGGAAATCATCGAGGGTCACCAGCTTTTACTGAAAATTAATCTGGTCAAAAAGGAATTACAAACAAGTGAGGTCTAAGGTGAAGAACCGGAATAAGACTCTGATTTTATTAGCTGGCCTATTATTGCTGCTGGCGGCCGGCCTTTCTGCCCGGACATCAGGAGAAAAGATCAAGCCGGATGAGCAGCTCTTACAAGAAGCCAAGATACTCATTTTTGACAAAAAATGGGAGCAGGCTGAACAAAAGTTGAGTGAGCTCCTGAGTCGTTATCCTCAGAGTCCTTTTTATGCTCAGGCTCTCTTCTATAAAGGCAAGTGTTTGTCTGAACAGAAAGGCAAAGAGTTTCAGGCCTGGCAGACTTTTGAAGAATTTTTGAAAAGGCAGGATATGCCCGAAGGGCTGGTGGAAGAGGCCAGAATTGCCAGTCTCGATCTGGCTTTTGCTCTTTACAAAAGCGGGCAGACAAGTTTCGCTCAGATACTGACTGACAGCCTGAATGATCCATCCAGGGTAATACGTTATTATGCTGCTTTTAAGTTGAGTTACCTTGACGACAAAAAAATTGCCAGGAAGGCTGTACCTGTTTTGAAAAAATTGATGGCGGAAGAAAAGGATCAGGAACTGGTTGATCGGGCAAAAATTGCACTGCTTAGAATTTCTCCTGAATCTTTTCAAGAGATAAAAGATGATCCTGTTTCTGGGGGACACCGCCTGATTAAAATCAGAATCTATGAAAAAGGCAAAAAAGCTCCCAGTGTTTCAATTAATTTACCTCTGGCCCTGGCTGATCTGGCTCTTCAGGCTATGTCTGAAGAAGACAAAAATCGGATCAAACAGCAGGGCTACGATCTTGACCGGCTTCTGAGCGACCTGGCCAAATCGCGAGAAAAGCTGGTCAGAATTGAGGGAGACGGTGATTTAATTGAAATCTGGATCGAATAATTTCTTAAAGTATGAGGAGGACGAAAATGAAAAAGAAAGTCTTGCTAGCTGGACTGCTGGTGGCGTTTCTTTATCTGACGGCTGGGCCATCTCTAGCCCTGGATAAGGACGATTATCAGGTTATAAAAAAGGCTGTCCAGGAGAATTCTAAAGGCCAATCAGTAGGTGAGGCCAAATGGTTCAAGGTTTTGGTCATTGATAAAACCAGCGGCCAGGAAAAGGTAAAAGTGACTCTGCCTATTTCACTGGTAGAGATATTGATGAGCTGTGCAGGAAACAAAGATTTTAAAATGAAAGACAAGGATGATTCTTTGAAGATCAAGGACCTGATGGACCAACTAAAAAAGGCTGGACCTATGGCTATTATTGAAGTCAATGATGAGGATGAGATGGTGAAGATCTGGCTTGAATAATCCAACCTGCTCTGAATTATTAAAGATTTAAACAGAAAGCCCGGTCTGACCCGGGCTTTCTGTTTAATAATTTCGATCAGAGCTTTCAGTTAGCCCGACACGGAGAACCGAGCCAGGATCAAAAGCCCGGCTGCCGGTCTAGGGTTTTTGATGTCCGGGCGTTGACTTTATCCTCCATTTTTTAAGATAATTAGATTTAAATTATCTTTATTCAAGGAGTATCGGAGATGGCTAAATATCGTCTGGCAATATTACCTGGTGACGGGATCGGCAAAGAGGTTATCGAAGCCGCCATGATCGTCCTGAAGCGACTTAATCTCGACGCTGAGTACATTTACGGCGATATCGGCTGGGAATTCTGGTGTCGGGAAGGAAATCCCCTACCTGATCGCACTATTAAACTTTTAAAAGAAACCGATGCGTGTCTGTTTGGGGCAATCACTTCTAAACCCAAGGAGGATGCAGCCAGAGAACTGGCCCCTGAGCTTCAGGGCAAGGGGCTGTCCTATGTTAGCCCGATTGTTAAACTTCGCCAACTGTTCGACCTGTATATAAATCTTAGGCCATGCAAGGCCTATCCAGGCAACCCGCTTAATTATCGCGACAATATTGATCTGGTCATTTTCAGGGAAAATACCGAAGGTAGCTATGCTGGCGTAGAATTTTTTCCCCTGCCCGAGGAAGTTCGTCGGGCATTGATGCTCCATCCTAAAATGAAGGACTTTAAGGATGTCCCTGCTGATGAAATCGCTGTTTCTACCAGAATTATGACTAAAAAAGGTTGCGAACGCATCGTCAGGGCGGCTTTTGAATATGCCCGGCAATATAAAAGAAAATCGGTTACCCTGGTCGAAAAACCCAATGTTTTAAGAGAGACCGGTGGATTGATGCTGAGGGAGGCCAGAAAAGTAGCGGCTGAATATCCTGATATTAAGTTTATTGAAGCCAATGTCGATGCCATGTGCATGTGGTTAATCAAAAATCCTCAGGATTATGATGTGTTGGTGGCAGAAAACCTGTTTGGCGATATCATTTCCGACCTGGCTGCCCAACTGGTTGGAGGTCTTGGCTTTGCCTGTGCTGGAAATATTGGCGATAGCTACGCTGTTTTTGAACCAACTCATGGCTCGGCTCCCAAATATACCGGTCTTTACAAGGTTAATCCGACCGCTACGCTGCTGGCAGCAAAAATGATGCTTGACTGGCTGGGTGAAAAAGATCTCGCCGCCAGACTGGAGGGAGCCGTGGCCGAGGTCATCAAGGAAGGTAAGGTCAGAACCTATGATATGGGTGGCTCAGCTAAAACTCTGGATGTGGCTGAAGCCGTAGTTGCCAAGCTATAAGGCTGATCAGCTGGCAGTGCTGGCCACTGGTTCAAAGATGCTGGTTTTGAGCCTGGATACAACCACCCGTTTCGGTTCAGTTGGTCTGGTCGAAGGAAGGAAGCTCTTAGCTGAAATCAATTACCTTTCACCCTTCAATCATTCTCGCCAGGTGTTTGAGGCCCTGGAGGCCTTGTTTAAAATTACGGGGAAAAAAATAAATGAGGTGGACGGGCTGGCGGTGGCAGCTGGACCCGGTTCTTTTACCGGCATCAGAATAGGCCTCAGTCTGGCCAAATCTTTGTCTCTGGCTTCTGACCGGCCGGTGGCGGCGGTTTCTGCCCTGAACGCTCTGGCTATGAAATTGCTCTGGCCAGGAGTTAAAATCATAGCACCAGTCATTGATGCCAGAAAGGGCGAAATCTTTGCCTGCCTTTATCAGGTTAAAAAGTCTGGATTGCACGAGATAGTGCCTGCCGGTGCTTATGAGCCAGAGACATTTCTGGCGACGATTTCAGTCGAGCAGCCAGTATATTTTATTGGGACAGGAGTTGATGTATATCTTCCGCTTATTCAAACAAAACTTGGCAAGCGGGCGGTTATAACAGAGAGAAGCTATTATCTAGCGGCTGAAATTGGGCAACTGGGGGAAGCACTTTTGGCTCAAGGGAAGGGCCTGAAACCGGAGGAAGTTGAACCAATCTATTACCGTCCATCTCAGGCCGAGGAGAAAAAAACTGTCCAAGCCCGGAGATAATCCAGTCTTATTCCGCCGGATGAGGCCAGAAGACCTGAAAGAAGTCCTGGCCATAGAGAAAGTTTGCTTTTCCAATCCCTGGACTGCCGAAACTTTTTTAGGAGAAATTCAAAACAAAAGCATTTCTTTTCCGCTGTCTGTCATTCAGCTGGAAGACAAGAAGATCATTGGCTATATAATTTTTTGGTTAATAGGAAATGAGGCTCAGATTAATAATGTGGCCATACATCCCGATTATCAGGGGAAAGGCTACGGCGAACTGGCCCTGCGCTATGTTCTGGAGCACCTGCGCGAGAGCGGCGCCCAACTGGTAACTCTTGAGGTTAGAACTTCCAACCGCCCGGCTATTTCCTTATACCGTAAGCTGGGGTTTCAGATAATCGGTATCCGAAAAGACTATTATACAAATCCAGTCGAAGATGCATACCTGATGGGTTTGACCCTGAGTTAACTGGCCAGCTGGTCAGTAGATGACCTTGACCAGATAAAGGCCCCTGGCCGGGGCAGTTGGGCTAAGCCTGGTTCTCTTTTTACCTTTGAAAAGTTCTTCTATTCCTTCCGGG
>JAKPXU010000088.1 GCA_029571905.1 Acidobacteriota bacterium
CCAGGTCAGTCACCTTCCCGCCGTAATATTTTTCGACCGTGCTGACATATTCAGTTAAAAGCGGATACCCTTTCTGCGCCCAGAGGGCGTTGGCCGTGTGGAGTTCATATTGTTTGTCCTTTTTATTAATCAGATTAATAACCCGAGCAAATTCCTCTCTCATTACTTCGAGACTGTCAGGATAATGAAAAACCTGCTTGATTTCCTGGGCGGTTTGGCCGGCGGCTCCTTCATAGGTCATGGCCATGGCCGTGGACAGGCTAAAAGGTGAAAAGAAAATATTGTCTTCGCTGTCTTTAAGGTTCAAATAAAGATCAAAAGCGAATTGATTGGAAGCTGAAGCTATAAGGTTGGCTTCATCTGGAGAAAACTCCCTCTCACCCATCTGACTCTCCTCGTTAACCAATTTATTGTTGATTTTATGATCCACCGAACGTCCGGCAGAACAAAATATTGCCCCGGCGACCAGCCAGGGTAAAAGAGCCAGCGCCCAGATCAGTTTAGACCTATTTTTCACCTCTTGCCTCCTCTCATCTCTACTTTCAGTATATCAGCTTTGACTATTTTTCTAAAAAATTAATTTTCGCCCCCTTTTATTATATAATTTTAATGGTGGTTGAAGTCAAATCGTTACATCTGCCAGGTAATTACCTGGTAACTGGAGGTAAAAGAAAATTGCGTCCGAAAGTTGAGACCTATCTACTGTTGTCCATTTTACTTTTAGTTGGATCTGCTTATTCTCAGTCGGTAAGCCCTTCCTCCCCTTTTCCCCAGGAAAAGACAAAGGTAGAGGAGTCCATCGTCACCGTCAAAGTTCTCCCGCCTGAACGTCCTGTTCGCCCTGGTGAGGTTTTTGAACTCTCACTTGAACTTCATATTCTACCTGGTTTTCATCTAAATTCAGAAAAGCCAGGCGACGAGATGCTCGTTCCAACTTCTATCGAGCTCGAGAACATAGAAGCCTTCGAAATCAAAGAAATATTTTTCCCTGAACCTCAGGTTAAGAAGTTTAAATTTGCCGCTAAGCCTTTGTCTGTTTATGAAGGCCAGGTCAAGGTCAAACTTAAAATTGAGCTAAAACCGGCAGTCAAAGAAAGCACCGTTGAAATGGCTGGAAAAGTCCGCTATCAAGCCTGCAATGATGAAGCCTGCTTGCGGCCGGCTCGCCTGCCTTTTAAAGCAACCCTTCGGGTGGCAGGAAATTCCAGCTTAAGCCGCAGATAAAAATGGACCGCGGGGGTGGCCATCAAAAGGGGTCTTAATTATATGTCGCAGAAGATTTTTGCCTATTTGTCAAATGCTCGCTAATCTGAGATAATGTTTTTTTAAATGAAAGGAAATAAGATGAAAAAACCATTTTCTTTGTCCTTGACCCTGGTTCTGCTCGCCAGTCTGCTCATTGTTTGTTCTGGGAGCAGTTCTACTTCACAGCTGACCATCTCCCCGGTCAAGCCCAAGCCAGGAGATTCGGTGACTTTCTCTTATGTACCAGCAGACAAGCAGTTTCAAAGCAGTAGCCAATTTATCCTTTATGTCTATTCCTTTTCCAAAGAATTGCCATCAGTTACCCCAGTTAAGCTGGTCAAATCTGGCAAAAAATGGACCGGCAGCTGTTTAATCGATAAAACTGCTTTGGGCCTGGCAGCCAAGGTTAAACTGGATGAGAAAAATGAAGATACGAATAACGGTCAGGGGTATTTTTTCCCTCTTTATAATGCCTCCGGTCAGATCATGCCAGGTTATAAGGCCGGCCTGGCCCTGGCTTATACTTCCTGGGGTCAATTAATTGGAGTTGAGCAGGACTTGAAAAAAGCTTTGCAGTTGACCGAGGAAGATTTTCTGGCTAACCCATCTATCAAAAAGGACTTCATCAATAGCTATCTTCGTCTCCTCCAATCTGAGAAACCAGAAGACTGGGAAAAGAAAGCACAGGCTTTTCTGGATGAAGTCTCCAATTTGCCAGACCTTGATGATTCAGCCCTGACCACCATTTATGGCTATTATGCTCAGCAAGGAAATCAGGAAAAGACTATGGCCATTTATCAGCAGGCTCAGAAAAATCCCAAAGGCGATTTCTTCCAGGTTCAGGCCTTGATGCAATTCCGAGGCATCCAGGATCCTAAAGCCAGGCTTGATTTTCTGGCCAAATTTAAGGAAGAATTCCCTGACTCAAAATATATTGAATCGATTGTCGGCATGATGGCTCAATCCCTGATCCAGGAGAATAACCTCGAAGAAGCCGAGCTATTCCTTGAGGACAACCGGGATAAAGCCCAGCCCTATTATTTCTATGTTATTGCTTCTCAGGCCAGCCAGAATCCAGACCAGATTGAACTGGCTCTAAAGGCCATTGATCAAGGCCTGGCTCTAGCCAAAGAGCAGCTCAGCCAGCCTGATAAATTCAAACCTGCCTACTACACTGAGGAAGACTGGAGCCAGGATCTGGAGAAAAATCTTGTACCAATGTTCCTCGGTCTTAAAGGTCAGCTGTTGATGAAAAAAGGCCAGACCGGCGAGGCCCTTCCACTTTTAAAACAGGCTTTTGACTTGAGCGAGGGAAAGGACTCAAAGCTAACAGCTGATTATGCTCGGGCTCTCCTGGCCACTCAGGATTTCGCTCAGGCTACTTCGGTGATCGAGCAATATGGCCGGGGAATATTTATTAACTCGGAGTTAACTGACCTTCTCAAACAGGCTTTTCTTGGTCTCCACAAATCAGAAGAAGGCTGGGATAAATATCTTGCCGACCTCCAAGCCTCAGCTCTTAAAGTGATGAGAGAAGACCTGGCCAAGAAGATGATAAATGAGCCAGCCGTACCCTTTGAGTTGAAAGACCTTGAGGGTAAAACTGTTAAGTTGAATGATTATGCGGGCAAGGTGGTTGTGCTTGATTTCTGGGCTACCTGGTGTGGACCTTGCCTCAGTTCATTCCCGGGTATGAAGCAGCTGGTTGAAGAATACCAGAAGCAACCGGATGTGGCTTTTGTCTTTGTTAATTGCTGGCAGGAGGAAGAAAACAAGGAACAGGTGGTCAAAGATTTTCTGGAGAAAAATCAATATCCATTTTATGTCCTGATG
>JAKPXU010000120.1 GCA_029571905.1 Acidobacteriota bacterium
TAGATGAATTAAAAGCTAAAATTAAAGAACTAATTGGCAACTAACTTTTAGCTGTAATTAATTATTTTAAAAAAAGGAAATGAATTTATGCCAGAATTAAGAAAAGATATGTTGAGCGGAAGATGGGTCATTATCTCGACCGAAAGGAGCCGGCGTCCCGATGATTTCCATTCCCCAACCACTGCCGAAATCAGGAGAGAAAATCTAGCTTTCTGCCCTTTCTGTCCAGGTAATGAAGCTAAGACGCCGCCGGAAGTTTATTCAATCCGAAACGATGGTTCACGGCCTGACCAGTCAGGCTGGAAAGCCAGGGTAGTTCCAAATAAATTTCCTGCCTTAAAACCAGGCCCGCTTCCTCCCCGGAAAAATAGAGGAAGCTATCAATGGATGGAAGGAGTTGGAGTCCATGAGGTGGTCATTGAAAATCCAGATCACAATCTGGAAATGGCTGATTTGCCTCTTGATCACCTGGCTGATATTATAAGAATTTATCGTCTGCGGACAGTGGCTATTGAGCAACAACTTCACTATCAATATGTCCAGATTTTTAAAAATAAGGGGAGAGAAGCTGGGGCTTCACTCTCCCATCCTCACTCCCAGATTATAGCCACTCCTATTGTTCCTAAGAGGATCAAAGAAGAAATCTACGGGGCAGAAAGGCTATTTCGCAATTCTTTCCGCGAATGCGCTATCTGTCGAATGCTGCGGGAAGAACTTCAATCCGGTGAAAGGTTGGTTTTTAACAATGATTCCTTTGTGGTTATAACCCCTTTTGCCTCCAGATTTCCGTTTGAAATGGCCATCATTCCAAGAAGGCACTCGGCTTTTTTCCGCCAGATCAGCGACGAGGAGATTGTTGCTCTGGCCGAAGTTTTGAAAGAAGCTCTCAGCCGCTTAAAAAC
Source organism: Acidobacteriota bacterium (assembly GCA_029571905.1). Classification (GTDB taxonomy): domain Bacteria; phylum Acidobacteriota; class Aminicenantia; order Aminicenantales; family Saccharicenantaceae; genus Saccharicenans. The sequence goes on from JAKPXU010000120.1 coordinate 903, forward strand.
TGAGCTGTCTGATCCGCCCTTTAATCTTGTTTTCCATCAAGCTCCTAACCCTCTGGTTGCCGAAAAAGCCTGGCCAGGTATTGATTTTTATTATCACTGGCATCTGGAGATTTTACCTATTCTGACCAAAGTAGCTGGCTTTGAGCTCGGCACTGGCTTTTATATCAATCCGATGTCACCAGAATCGGCAGCTGAATATCTGAGAAAAAGTAAACAACCAACTACCTAAAAGCAGAGTATTTTTCGATATAGCTCATGGTAATTGGAAGCAGATTTTTCCCAGGAAAAATCGCAGCGGAAGGCATTGTCTTTGAGTCTTGACCAAAAAGGCTGGCGCTGGTAAAAGCTGATAGCCCGATCCAGAGC
>JAKPXU010000168.1 GCA_029571905.1 Acidobacteriota bacterium
ACCGCTATCACCCAGCTCGACGAGTGTTCTCAGCCAGAAGTCATCAAAGAGTGGCCTGACGCTATTATCTTCAAGCCAGCCAGGTGCGGGCAGAACAGCCTCGCCTTCTTTCCCTTCTTTTACTTCTTTCTGTTCTATTTCTTCTTTTTGTAGATACCCTTCCTCCAGCCTGTAAATCACTTTTCCCACGGCCAGCGCTGGCTCTTTAGCTGGTTTCTGCAGCTTCAAGGCATTGAGGACATTGAGAATTCTGTCTTCCATTTCGGCGGTGGCTTCATCCGGATTAAAAGCCGTCAGCAGTAGTTTGACCTCACTACCTTTTTTCTGCATCAGCAGAAATTTGTCTTCAGCTGCCTTTTTACTGAGCTTAACGCGGTGAACATCGAGACTGCCGTCCGCATTTGGTTCAAACAAAAAATTGGAAATAAGAACTGCCGGGTCAAATCCTTCCTCAGCCAGCGGATAGAGACAGTTGAGCAGGCTGGCCACCGTTTCTTTAACTTCAAAAATACCGGACGAAGTTTCTAAAACTGTCTGGGTTGCTACTGGCACCAGCTCTTTCCCTTTTTTTTCTGCCCAGAAAGCAGGCCACATCATCCGCTCGGGATAAATTTTATCATCCTTTTCCCTGACGAAAACCGGCTCAACAATCAGCGGATAATCAGCCGTCCAGTTCGCCTTGCCAAAAATCCCTAAGCGGTTGGCTCTTGAGGTATAAATTTCTTGAGGCTCTTTTTCTGGCATCAAACCTGAATGACAGACGGTGCAGGCTAAGCGCTCAAAATGAACTTTGGGAATGCCACGATGAGCTGGACGCGGTGCGCCGAGAAAGCCAGCATAACCTTCGCCACCCTTTTCAGGCTTTTCGCCCAAATGGCAGCCGGCACAGGTCAGACTGTCCCGTTTGATGCCAGGAATACTGGTCTTTTCACCCTGAAAACCTCTGACCATCTGGTGGCTTAAATCATTCCGGTGACAATCAACGCATTTTACGCCGGCCAGGGCATGGACATCCCGCTCGACCGCCGCCTTCGTCTCTGCCTTTCTGGCTGTGACTGAATGGCAGGCCAAACAGCGGCTATCGTCAGGCTGATAGTTTAAATCAAGTAGAGCATTGTTCTGGCTGTCAAACAGAGTCTGGTTATATTTTACTTCAGGCACCACCGCCCATTCGTGGTCATCAGGATTAGGGCCATCAATAATATCCCAGGTCGAAGGCAGGCGCGAAGCCATACCTTTCACCTCGCCCAGACCGGAGGCCGCCGTCGCCGCCCAGCGGAAATTCTCGCGCATGACCTGCTTGACCCATTCGCTGTGATCCTGAAGGGGCGACGCATTATGACAGCCAAAGCAATTTATTTCCAGTCGTCCCGAAACACTCCAGCGCGAATCGGCGGTGACCTCTTTCTCACCCGGTTCACCTGGCCCGCCGCCATTAAGATTACGGCCGAAAAGACTGATAAATTGCCAGTCGCTCAAGCCAATCTGATCCGGTTTCCATAGCCCGGGGAAATTAGCGTAGGAAATGGGAAGCTGGACACCGGTCTTGTCATCAACCAGCACCCAGGGCTCTGACGGGCGGTCAACTGCCGGCCGCTTCTTCAGGTTAAAATGCAGTCCCTGACTTATAGTTTCATATTCATGGCAGGGAGCACAGGAGTAGCGCGTCGACAGAGGCCAAGCCGAGGGCGCAGCCGGCACAATCTGCTCATTGAACTCGTCCATCAACGGCACCCGGTGAAGCGGCGAAATCTGGCTCCGCGTCCAGGGCGTCTGTTTTACTTCTTCTTCCAGGGCAATTTTCTCGATTATTCCTTTTTTCTCCACATTTCGTTTTTGAGCCTTCGTCTTTTCTGATTCTATTTTTTCTTCTTCGGTTTTTTCCTGCGGTCTTTTATCGTCTTTAGCCGCCAGCCTCGAGGAGATCTGGAGTGTAACGAAGATAAAAAGGAAAGAACAAACGGCATAGATAATTACCTGGCCGAGCTTTTTCCAGGTCAGCCTCCTGGCCGGGCTTTGTTCTGGCATCAGGCTTGAGCGCTTCATGTTTTATTTGTTATTTTTAGCTTTTTTTAATCTTTTTTTATCTTTTATTTCTTTATGATCTCAAATCCTTCTGGCCTCATGGATTTCATGACCTTCAGGCTTTGAAATCTTCCGACCTGAATTTAAGATAAGCGCGGCTTCTGACCGCTTCATTAACTTTAAGTACCGCTACCGCTGACTCATAGGCCAGCTCGGCCGGGCAGTTAAGCGGCACTCCCCGCCGGATGGCCTCAAAAAAGTTTTCCAGGTGTGGCTGATGGGCCGGTTTAGCCAGCTCGATAGGAAGCGGCCAGCGGCCAGCTTCAGCCGTGACGCGCACATCAACAAAAACATTTTTGGTCTGGACCTTTTGAATGGGCGGTGCTTCCGACATAATCAGCCCTTCCCGCACTAACGGTGCCCAATCCGGGGCATGAGCCTCGCGATAGGCCCAGTCTCCTCTTTGAGGCACCTCCGAAATGACCAGCGAACCGTTATCACCCATAAAAGTTTCGTAAAAGCCTCCATGCGAGGTCGTCGTCTGAACCTGATAAAAGGCCCGGGCGGCACCGGCGGGCGTGTCATATTCATAAATGACCATCACGTTGTCATACCACTCGCGTTGGGGATAATAATCAATGCCGCCTGAAGCCACCATCGATTTCGGGTTGGCTTTAAACGCCCAGCTGAAGAGGTCAATCTGATGTGAGCCCAGATCAACAATTGGTCCACCACCATATTTTTTAAACCAGCGCCAGTTCCTGAATTCTTCCATTGAATCATAGCCATAGCGATGAAGGATTTCAGGAGGAATGGTATATTTTTTGGGCCAGCTCAGCATCTCGGCCTTAGCCCGGTTCCATTGAGCATAACCGATCATCACCCGGCCAATGAGCTGTCTTTCATGGAGAAGTTTGTCTATGGCATGAATATAACGGGGATTAGAGCGGCGCTGATGGCCGATCTGAAGTAACCGGCCGGTTCGCCGGGCTGTCTCGACCATGGTGCGGGCTTGGTCCAGGCTATTGGACATCTCTTTTTCACAGTACACGGGGAGGCCATGATTAAGACAGGCATTTGCCTGTTCGGCATGTACCCAATCGGGCGTGGCAATAATGACCGCATCCAGGTCTTTCTCGCTGTTTAGAAGCTGCTTATAATCCTCATAAACGTGCGGTGTCTGGCCATATTTGTTTAGATAACCGGAAGCATAATTGCGGCTGTATTCCCAGATATCGGCCAGAGCAGCAATTTTTATCCCGGGAATTCGGAGGCAGCAATCAAGAAGAACCCGGCC
>JAKPXU010000174.1 GCA_029571905.1 Acidobacteriota bacterium
AGCTTCGCCAGAGCTGGCTATGACTATCCTGGGATTAAGGTGGAGCTCTCTTATAGCTTCGAGTAAATTTATCGTGCCTACAAGGTTAACTTCCACCGTTCTGGCTGGCAAACTCGAGGAAAAAGAGGGCGCTCCTCGTCCAGCCAGATGAAAGATAAAATCTGGTCTGATTTCATCCAGAGGGCTAAGCAAGGAGGGGAATTCCAGCAAATCAGCAGTATAATACTTGACCTGACCGGAAACTTTTTTAAGATTGGCGAGAGAAGAATGTGGCCTGATTAAACCATAAAGTTGAGGCTGGTTCAGATTAGAATTCACATATTCTGCTAGATGACTGCCGATAAAGCCCGAAATACCTGTTATCAAAACTCGCATGCTATCTCCCACCTAGATTACTTTTGGACTTATTTTTATTTTTGTTTATTTTATAAATCTTATAGCTTTTTTAGTCTTATCTGTCAAATTCACGCCGACAGGTACTTCTCATGACTCTCCAGAAATCCTGGTTATCATAATTGTCGACAGGGCAATGATTTCATTCCTGCCCAGGCATCAGAAGGCCATTCCTCCCAGAAAAGCCGAACTGCGGCTGATATTTCCCAGCCCGACAGAAAACCTGAACTGGGTTTCCGGCCTGAGCCGGTAGTTGAAGATTCTGAGGTCAAAACTGAAGTCCAGGCATTGATAATGGTAGGTACAGGATAAACCAGTATAAATAACTTTTTTCAGCTGAATATCATATTCAATCTGACCCTTGAAATCCAGCCTGCCTGGCAGGCGAAAGCCTGACTGGAGGCCGACCTGATGACTGCGGAAAAAACTGTCGGCAGCCAGGATTTGGTAGCTCTTCGACCAGTTCAACCCGAGAAAGAAATTATCTGACGGGTCGCCGTAATTGGCACTTAATCTGAAGCTAAAAAAATTGTTTTCATAGGTGTTATAATCGGCGCTAAGGTCGAGGCTGAATCTGGTTTGAAGATAAAAACGTAAAAAGCCGTTAAGCGGGGCCAGATGCCTGTCTGGATTTTGTGGGTAATAAAATCTTATCCGGCTGGTAGCCGGGTCAAAATAATAAACCTGAGACAAACCGAAAGTTACCATTTCCCGGGTGGTTTCACCGTTTTTAGTCAGAAGATGTTGAGTAAAACCGTATTTCAACTCATCATCACGATAGAAACCGAGGGGGCTTATAATCCGGGAAGAAACGCTCTCGCTGAGCAGGCTTTCAAAAGTGTAAGAGCAGAAAGGGACAATAAGATGCTTTAGATATGGTTCACCGCCGCGGAAAAAAATCCGATAGAAAATTGGCCCTTCCAGATTAAAGCCCAGTCTGGCCTGGGCGGTCGCCAGCGGCTTGTTTTCTCTGGTAGTCGTCCCAGGTGCATAGCTCTGGAAATAACCGGTAAAAAGGCCAGTAGTGGAAATAGAAAGGTTTAAAAAGGGTGCTGGTGATAGGGGCAGGCTTAAAGTTGGCCGGAAAAAGGCCTGACCGAGAGCCAGGCTGGTAGCTGGCTGATTTTCGTTTTGATAAGAATAGTGCCAGTTGGTCAGGCCGGATTCCCAGGAAAGGTAGAGGGAGGAGAAAAGCCGGTATTTCAGCAGATTAAAATTAAGTTGCGGAAAATAATTGGAGATTACCTTCTGACCTGTCGCCGGAAAATAAGTTTCAAAGCTTGACGCCCGGAGGTTCAGGCTGAAATATGACCAGTTTTTGGTCAGATTAAGCTGATAGGAACGGTTGTTCGTAGTGGACAGGCTAAAGTTATTCTCATATTCTCTTAAAAAATCGAAGGAACTCGAATAATCGGCCTGCCCGTTAAACTGGAAATCACCTGGCAGGCGT
>JAKPXU010000128.1 GCA_029571905.1 Acidobacteriota bacterium
ACCACGCCAGTCCTGGCGACGCCTGTTTTTACTTCCAGTCCAAGAGAAGTTAATTTACTCGCCACCAGTTTGCTGGTCTCATACTCGCGGTTGCTGAGCTCGGGATTCATGTGCAGAAAGCGGCGGATTTTTATTATCTCAGCCCGGTTTTTTTCGATTTCCAGGTCAATAGCAGCTGCTGTTTTGAGATCAATAGCTCGCAGCTCAACTGGACCAATTAAAAGTCCGACCAGGATTACTGATATAAAGATGAAGTTAGAAAAATGCTTGCCCATACCCATCCTCTATTTTAGCTAATATTTTAGCTAAAATCTATAAAAATCCCCTTTATCATAACCAGCTTGATCAGGAGCAAAAAATCCGACTCGTTATTTTTCTTTTTCTAAGTCCTCGGGAAATTCCGGTTTCTCTCCCGTCACTTCGCTTTTTGTCTTTTCCAGAAATTCTTTTATGGCTTCGATGCCTTCCTCGGCTTTTTCCTTGACTACTTTGGCTCCTTTTTCTGCTTCCTGAGCCACTTTCGTATAACCCTGGACAGCCAGTTCCTGGCCCTTCTTAGCCTGTTCTTTAATTTTCTTTCTGGTTTCCTTTCCGCTGGAAGGAGCAAATAATATGCCGACAATAAAACCCGTTGCCGCGCCAGCCAAAAAAGTCAGTAGATAATCGGTGAAACGAGAACCTTCGTTATCTGCCATTTTTTTTCTCCTTTCTTTTTTTTATCATTTGCCAGCCAAAACGCACCAGAGGAAAAAGGACTGGCCAGTATCTGGAGGCCGGCCTGATAACTCTGGTCGTTAAGAAGAGGGAAAGCTCCGATAGACCCGAGACTGTCTTCTTGGCCGATTCAATTACTTTTCCGGTTTCATCGAGACGCAGGTCGAGTTTGTCCTCAATTTTTTTGAGCTTATCCAGGGTGACCTGCAGTTGCTGAAAAGATTTTTCAGCTTCTCTGACTGTCCGACGGAGCTGAATCAGGAAGAGAATCAAAAAAACAGCTATAACAACGGCGGCCACAGTCAAAATCAGAAAAAGGGTCTGGTTGAAGGTTAGCAGCATGATATATTTACATTAAGCCAAAAGAGGGCTGGTTGTCAATCACATTACTCATTGAAAACTGGATTAGGAATAAATGGTGAGGCAGAGAGCTGTCTGGTTTGGTTCAGTTGCAGAGAAAAGGGGTCGGCTCTCAGGAGTGCTTCTGCCCCTGCCAGTTTAAAAGATAAATGAAAAAGGGTGCTCCCAGGGCGGCAGTGATTACTCCGATAGGAATTTCAGATGGCGAGAAGGCTGTTCTGGCTACCAGATCGCATAAAACCAGCATGGTCCCACCGGTTAAAGCCGAATAAAAGAAAAGAGGGCGATGATCCGGTCCAACGATCAGCCTTACCGAATGTGGAACAATCAACCCGACAAAACCAATGATGCCAGCTACCGCCACTGAAAACGAAGCAAGGAGAGTAGCCAGGAAAAGAAAAAGCCTTCTGGTGGTTCTAACCGGGCAACCCAGAGACTGGGCGACTTCATCGCCGAGCGCCAGAAGATTCATCTCGGGAGCAAAATATTCCGAGATAATTAAAGCCAGAAGAAAGTAGGGAAGGATGAGCCAGACTTCCTTCCAGCCGGAGAGAGAGAAGCTGCCCAATAGCCAGAAGACTGCCTGCTCATAGGCATCTGCCCGTCGGAAAAGTAAAAAAGAAGTTAAAGCTGAGGCCATCGCTCCGGCGGCTATGCCGGTGAGCAGCAGGCTTTCGCCCTGACGCAGGCGACGGTTCTCGGAGACAAGATAGACAGAGGCGACTAAAAGGAGGCTGGTCAGAAAGGCCAGCCAGCTCTGACTGGAGAAGCCAAAGACAGTCCAGGTCAGGCCAAGCTCAAGACTTAGAACCGCCCCGAGGGAGGCCCCGGAGGAAAC
>JAKPXU010000189.1 GCA_029571905.1 Acidobacteriota bacterium
TCTCGGTCAGGTTGAAACTGATGTCAGCCCCTACCTTTTTTCCAGCGACGGACTGATTGACCACGTCACCGCTTCCCTGGAAGACCGGGCCGAAAACTTCAAAGAAGCTATCAGAAAATCAGACCTCATTATCTCGGTAACGGGCGGCACCGGGGCTGAAGATATTCTTTTTAAAATCGACAAAAAAGATTACCGGATACTGAAGGAAAGGAAACCTTTGCTTATTGGTTTTTCTGATTTTACCTTTCTTTTAAACGAAATTTATTACAATTCCCGTATTCCGGCTGTTTATTTCCCAACTCTTCGTCTCGGACAGGGAAATTTAAAGAAAATAGAAGACCTATTTTTCGACCGGCCGATTCAATATCACGGCAAGTCCTGGCTGACCGAACCACCCAGAAGGAAATTAACCGGCATCCCACTGGGCGGCAATCTATCTACCTTTGTCAATTTCTTAAACAGAAAAGAGCCCCCAGCCTTTAACTGGAAAAAACACATTCTCTTCTTTGAGGATATTCAGATTGACGTCGAAGATCTTCACCGCCTGCTGGCTGCTTTGCGCCGCCATAAGGTCTTCAAGGAGATAAAGGCGTTGGTTATAGGCTCGCTGGCCAGCTACAGCAAAAATGGCAACTACCGGGCTGTCCAGAAGGAACATCTGCGATTTGTCAGGAATTATTTAAGTGATATCATTGAAAAAAGAAAGGAGAGGAAGAATCCTCTGCCTATTCTTTCTGTTTCTAACTTCGGACATAATGTCCCCGGGGATATGATGGCCGTACCGATTGGCGGCCAGGTGGTTATTGACCGCCACAAAAATATCACCTTCTGGCTCCACCGCCAGAGGAAAAACAGCCAGGCTTAACTATTATCTGTGTTTTTCCTTTTCCAGTTCATGAAGATATCGTTTGACCCCATGAACAGCCAAAGCACCATCTCCCACGGCGGTAGCAATCTGCCTTAATATTTTTGACCTGACATCACCGGCGACATAAACGCCAGGCAGGTTGGTTGTAAGGGTTCTCTCCTCGGCCAGGATAAAACCGCGGCTGTCTTTTTCAATCTCGTCAAATAGCTCAGAATTTGGAGTTAAACTGGCAAAAATAAAGACGCCGTCCACCTTGATATCCTGGACCGTTCCAGTTTCCAGGTCTTCGATCTTAACTCCTTTGACAGTCCGCTCCCCATAGATCTCCAGGAGCCGGTGGTGGAAAAGCAAAGTGATATTTTTTTGCTCTTTCATTTTCTCCAGTAGAACAGGATCGGCTGTCTGGCGCGGTGGAAATCCAACCAGGATAACCGAGTTGACAAACTTCAGGAGACGAAGACTTTCCTGAATTCCTGAGCTGCCCCCGGCGACAACGGCCACATCCTTTCCACGGAATAAAGGGGCATCGCAGGTAGCACAGTATGAGACCCCCTTTCCCTTATACTCATCTTCACCTTTGACCCCGATCTCCTTGTATCGCCTGCCGGTAGCAATAATGACCGCTTTCGATCTGAATGTTCCGCGGTCGGTCACCACTTCCTTTTCCTGACCAGAAAGCCTGACAGCCATGACCGGTGTAATCTCAATTATTTCTGCCTGAAATCTTTCGGCCTGGCGTCGGAAAGAAGCCATCAACTGCGGTCCCATAATTCCATCAGGGAAGCCCGGATAATTCTCAATAATTTCAGTCGTCAAAGCCAGCCCACCAGCCGGCGCCGGGTCAATCACCAGCGTCTTAAGTAAAGATCTTGAGGCGTAAATAGCGGCCGTCAGCCCGGCCGACCCTGCCCCCAGAATAATAACATCATAAAGAACATCGGTTTTAGCTTCCCCGGGCAGACCAAAATCTATCATTGCTACCTCCATCTGAGACAAATAAAAACCCTGAGCGGCTTCCTGACCGGCCAGGTTCATTCATCATTGTCTGGTTTTTATTTTACCATATTGGTCCACTTTTCCGACCGGAG
>JAKPXU010000190.1 GCA_029571905.1 Acidobacteriota bacterium
GGCTCTGCCTACCCTGCCCAGAATCGTCAGGTCTGGAGAACAGATCAGTTTGCCCGTCACTGTTTTTGTGACCAATCCCAGTCTTAAAGAAGTGGAAGTTTCCCTGCAGGCCAATGAGTTTTTTGAGATTATTGGTTCAAAAAAGAAAACTCTCGCTTTCAGCCAGCCCGGAGACCAGATAGTCAATTTTGAATTGAAAACAGCCGAATCTATTGGCCAGGGTCAGGTCAGTTTTCAGGTTAAGGGTGGTTCAGAAACAATTTCTGATCAGGTTTTTATAGAAGTCCTCAGTTCCAATCCTTTACTGACGCGGGCTGCTTCTTTTGAGGTAAAACCTGGTCAGGATCTGAAGGAGAAGGTCGTGCCCTTCGGACTTAAAGGCACCAACCAGGTGACGGTGGAAGTTTCCAGCCTGCCGGCCCTGCAATTAGAAAAAAGATTGGATTTTTTGATCGGCTATCCTCATGGCTGTCTGGAACAAACCCTCTCCATCGCCTTTCCCCAGCTGTATCTAAAAAATCTGGTCAGATTGACTTCGAAGGAAACCAAAGACATCGAGGACTACGTCCGGGCGGCGGTCACTAAGATGAGCTATTTCCAGCTGCCCAACGGAGCTTTTAGTTACTGGCCTGGTGACCAGACTGCCCATGACTGGACCTCAGTCTATGCTGGCTGGTTTCTGCTGGAAGCAAAAAGGGCCGGCTACTATGTACCTGAGGCCATGCTTAACTCCTGGAAAGAAAATCAGAAAATGCTGGCCAACAGCTGGACGACTGGAACCCTTCTTAACCAGTTAACTCAGGCTTTCCGCCTGTTTACCTTAGCTGAGGCCAGGGAGACAGACCTTGGAGCCATGAACCGGCTCAGGGAAAGAACGGATTTAAGCCAGTTGTCAGGAGTTCTTCTGGCTGCAGCTTTTCACCTGAGCGGACAACCAGAGGCGGCTGCCGAACTGGTTAAAAAGGTCAAACTGGAATTTGGTAAATATCGGGATTCCGCTGTGACCTTTGGCTCGGAACTCAGAGACAAAGCTCTGGCTGCCCATTGTTTGAGTCTGATGGACATGAAAGAAAAGGCTAAGCCGCTCATCAAAGAAATCGCTGAAGTCACTTCTTCTGACCTCTGGCTTTCCACCAACGAAACAGCCACGGTTCTTCTGGCTTTATCCAGCTTTTACGGGACAGCCGGCAGCGAACCTTATACCTTTACCCTGGCCTGGGATGATAGGAACCCAGAAAAAGTTGAGTCTTTGGTCTTGCTGGAAAAAAGAACCTACGAGAATTTTCCGGTAGAAGGCCGTAATTTATCGCTGACCAATAGCTCTAAAAATCCACTCTATGTGACAATTTATACTAAGGGAATTCCGGCTGCCGGCCAGGAAGAAACTTTTGCCCGGGGCCTGGAGGTTAAGGTCATTTACCGTGATCTGAAAATGAGCCCGGTTGAGATCAGCTCTATTACTCAAGGCTCTGACCTTCTGGTTGATGTTCAGATAAGAAATAACACGGTTCGCCAGCTCCAGAACCTGGTCTTAACCCATCTGGTCGCTTCTGGCTTTCAGATTCAGAATCCTCTCTTCAGCAGTGACAGCAGGCCGGTTAAACATTATGATTACCAGGATGTCCGGGACGATAGGATCTACACTTATTTCAACCTTGATCCTGGTGAGTTGAAGACCTTTTTAGTGACTTTGAATGCTTCCTTCCTGGGCCAATTCTACCAGCCGGGAATAATGGTTGAAGCTATGTATGATGATTCAGTTCAGGCTAATACCACTGGCCAGTGGGTCAAGATAGTTAGATAGAGAAGCAAGAGGAGGCGACTTTTAAAAACATCTAAGGTTACAGAATAGGGCGGCTTCTCCCTGATAGATAATTACTTTGTCAGTGATGAAAAGTTAAAATGAAGATGGCAAGACTGAGAAAACAAAAAGCAAGGCGGTTCTGGCCGCCAAAAAAGAAGCTGTGGCTGACGATTGGTGGTCTATTTTTGATGACGATCCTGCTCCTCCGGTTCTGGCCGTTGGGCCCGGTCTTTAAAGAACCGCTTTCTCCTGTGCTTTTCTCAGAAGAGGGGCAGCTCCTGGGAGCCAGGCTGGCGGCCGATGGTCAATGGCGTTTTCCCCGCAGAGAAAAAATCCCTGAGAAATATTTTAAGGCAGTCCTGCAGTTTGAAGACCAGCGATTCTATCTTCACCCCGGTGTTGATCCGTTAGCAGTGGCCAGAGCCCTCTGGCAGAATTTGAGGGCCGGTGAAGTCAAGAGTGGGGCCAGTACCATCACGATGCAACTGGCCCGTTTAGTTGAGAAAAACCGCCGCCGGAGTCTTGAGCAAAAGATAAGAGAAGCGATCCTGGCTCTGAGGCTGGAGTTCCACTTTAGCAAAAAAGAGATTCTATCGCTTTTTGCTGATCAGGCGCCATTTGGCCGGAACATCGTCGGGATAAATGCTGCTTCCTGGTTTTATTTTGGACGCAGCCCGGAAGATTTAAGCTGGGC
>JAKPXU010000131.1 GCA_029571905.1 Acidobacteriota bacterium
AAATTCCTTGAGATCTTCTGGTGTGGAATTGTTTTCACGTCGTCGATTATGAGGTAAAAGCAAATCAAGCAGTTTTTCTTCGACATTTGATATGGCTTTGGCCTCTATCTCTTTAATTTTCTCCTGTTTGACGAGTTCGACGGCGATCCGGACCAGATCCCTGATCATTGATTCCACGTCGCGGCCAACATAGCCAACTTCGGTAAAACGGCTGGCCTCAATTTTAAGAAAGGGAGAAGAGGTCAGCCTGGCTAAGCGGCGAGAGATTTCAGTCTTGCCGACTCCGGTCGGCCCGATCATCAAAATATTTTTTGGCGCAATTTCATCGGCCAGTTCAGGCGGCAGCTTCCGGCGGCGAAAACGGTTCCTCAAAGCAATGGCGACTGCTTTTTTGGCTGCTTTCTGGCCGATGATATATTTGTTAAGTTCAGCCACGATTTCCTGAGGAGTAAGCTCATTTTCCATCCCGCCAGCTAACAGATTGCCTTCTTTGATTACTTTGCCTTCAAGTTCTATAGCCATCAGAGTTCCTCGATTGTAAAGTTATTATTGGTGTAGATGCAGATCTCAGAGGCAATATTTAAAGCCTCAAGAGCAATTTCTTTAGCACTCAAATTGGAATGCCTGGTCAAAGCCCTGGCTGCGGCTAAGGCATAAGGTCCACCTGAGCCAACGGCGATAATGCCATCATCCGGTTCAACCACATCCCCTGTCCCCGAGATAAGAAAAGTATTACTGGCATCAGCCACGATGAGTAGAGCATCCAGCTGGCGCAGTGATTTATCCAGTCGCCAGTCCTTGGCCAGTTCAATCGCCGCCCGGGACAGATTGCCTCGGTATTCTTCCAGTTTATTTTCAAAGCGCGAAAAAAGAGCAAAAGCGTCAGAAGTTGCTCCTGCAAAACCGGCCAGCACCTGCCCTTTATAAAGCCGCCTGACCTTCTGAGCAGTGGCCTTGAGCACCGTCTGACCCATGGTAACCTGACCATCGCCGGCCATAACCACCTGGCCATTATGTCGAATACAGATAACCGTTGTTGACCTGATCATGGAATCACCTTTTACTTTAAGATTATACAATAAATGTCCAGAGCTTTTAAGCCACCCGGCCCCGGCTATAATGTCTTGTTAAAAATCGTCAACTTGATTTCTAACAACCACCTTAGATATCATCAAGAATAGTGTGGCCAGAGCTGTTAACTGAAGTTTTTGATTCTACCAGCAAGCGACAAAAACCAGAGGAGTTTATTCATGATCTTGGTTTCCTCGAGCAGGGAGTAATGAATGAAAAAAATAACTATTATAGTCCTGCTTAAAGACCATAGCTTCGCGGGGAGTCGGGCCAGGAGAAATCTCGCAATTTCCGGTGGCCATGACTTTAAAAAATGAGAAGATTTATGTCATCCTGATAAATCCTGTTCTTATCTATGACACCGAGGGAAACTTCCTGAAGTCCTTTAAGCCAACCATCCTTCCCAGGTATATCGCTATTGATCCAGCCGGTAACATAGTTCTGGCGAACGTGAATGTCCAGGCTATGCGCCAGTTATTTTATATCTTTGACCCTGAAGGACAGCTCAAGACCACTTTCGGAGAAGGTTTTCAAGCAGCCAATCAGGATTTTAGAGAAGCGAATGAATACTGGGATCCCTCTTCTGTTTTCATCTCCAGAGAAGGAAAATTATATGCGGCCAGTCCTTTTCGCTATGAGATAAGGGTTTATAACGACCTGAAGCTGGAAAAAACAATAACCAGAAAATCAGCCAATTATGAACCCCCCAAGGTATTGAAAGATGAAAAGGGGAAGCATTTTCAGTTTAATGGTATCTCTGGCCTGAGCGAATACGGAGATTATCGTCTGGTTTTTCTTCAGGGAAAGGAAAAGGGCAGGTTTATTGAGGTTTTTGGTAAAAAAAATTACAAATATCTGGGCTCAACCGAAATGGATAAAAAGGGATATTTGATGAATGTATCGGCTGGCGGAAGTATTTTTGTCTGGGATGAAGACCAGGCTAAAATTGCCAGGTATAAACTGTCTATAAATCCGTAGGCAGGAATAGGTCTTTATTCTTTTAAATCCTGAGCCAGTTTGTCTTAGGTTCTTTTTGCCGCGTCGCTTGTTAAAACCAATGTATGCCTTGATCCAGTTAGGTCAACTCTATTGAGCAGCTCCTCTGAAACTGGAGTGCATGATGGTGTTAGGGGCGTCCTGGTCTCTCCAGGCCAGCCTCAGGAACCAGCCCCGTCGGTTCATCCCTTGACAGAGCCATGGTCTACCTTTCCGCCAGGGGACACTGGAGAGGCCAGGAGATCTGATCGTTACAAGTGGCCTATCTATCATTAACAGGGCCGTTTCCGTTCAGGAAGAAACTGAGCAAGTAAAAAACAATCTACGCCTTTGCCTTCAGAGCACTTTTGTGCTAATTAATTTACTTAAGAGGTAGGATTATGGGCAAGCTGGCAATGGTAATTATGGCAGCGGGCATTGGCAGTCGCTACGGCGGCCTGAAGCAGGTTGATCCGGTTGGCCCCAACGGCGAAATTATCATTGATTACTCGCTTTATGATGCCTGGCGGGCAGGTATTGAACAGGTCGTTTTCATCATCAGACCTGATCTCGAACAGGTTTTTAAAGAAAAGATTGGCTTTGAAGCAGAAAAGCATTTTAAAGTCTCCTATGTTTTCCAGGAAATCGAGAGCGGTTTACCGGCTGGCTTCAAAATCCCTGCTGGTCGGAGAAAGCCCTGGGGAACGGGACAGGCTGTCATGCTCTGTCAGCCGGTTATTTCCGGCAATTTTCTGGTCCTTAATGCCGATGATTTTTATGGCTATGAGGCCATTAAAAAGCTGGCTGATTACATGAGACAGATTAAAGATGAACCGCCTTATTATAATTATGCTCTGGTGGCTTATCGTCTGGAAAACACCCTTTCCGAGCATGGTCATGTGGCTCGTGGCATCTGCCGCCTCTCGCCAGATGGCTATCTTCTTGACCTGAGAGAAAGGACCAGAGTCCAGAAATTTTCCGACGGTATAAAATATACTGAAGACGCCCAGACCTGGTACCCTCTTTCACCCGACGATCTGGCTTCGATGAATATCTTCGGTCTAACACCCAGTATTTTCCCCGAGCTTCAGACTCGCTTCTTCTCATTTCTGAGTGATCCGGAGATTGATCTTACCCGGGCTGAATTTTATATCCCAGAAGTTGTTGGCGCTCTGGCCAGAGAAGGCAAGGCCAAGGTCAAGGTGCTGACCACGGAAGAAAAATGGTTTGGCGTCACCTACCAGGAGGAACGTACCTTGGTTCAGGCCAGTATCCGTCAGCTCATAAAAGAAGGAAAATATCCAGAAAAACTCTGGGTTTAGCCCTGCCCGATTTAGGTCTTTTAGAGCTTTAGCCTTTGATTTCTTGCAACTGGGCGCGAGCTGTCTCGATAGCTTTTTTTATTTGTTCATTGCCGGGATCAAAGTCTAAAATGCTTTCCCAGATGGAAATAGCTCCTTTTAGGTTCCCTTTCCGATATTCGACCAGCCCCCGATTGGTTAATTGCTGACTGCAGGCCCTAATGGCTGAGTCGAGATCTTCCAGCTTAAAAGACAGTGAGCCCGTGTAACTTTTAAATTTTGACCAATTTTTTTTAGCCAGACTGTAACACTCACCAGCCCGCGCAAAATCAAGGTCAGCCAAAGACTGGTCGCCTGAACTCTTGAGCTCGACCAGTAGCCTCTCTATCTGATTTTTTACCCTCGGTTCTCCGGGACTGGTTTTTAAAGCTTCCAGCAGAAGACTCGAGGCCTGTTCATATTTTTTGGCCTTTAGACTCTGGTCAATCTGGGCCAGATAATTTCCCAGGCGGCATTCTTTGAGGCATTGTTCTATTTCCTCTGAGTTAAAAGATAAGTCGGGTATAACACGATAAAAATAATCATAGTTTTTCAACAGAAGCAGATACCTGTCCATAGCCAGGCTATAGTGGTTCTTGATCCTGGCCTCGTCAGCCTTCTTTTTGATTTCTTCCAGAGCATCACGGGCCGCCGCCTGAATTTTTTGATTCTGTGGTTTCCGGTCAAACTGGGCTTTATAGATATCGAGGACCTGGGCGTACTGGCCGGAAGCCAAAGCCTCTTCGGCCTCAGCCAGCAGTTGTTCTTCAGGCCCGCTGACCTCTCTCTGGCTCTCCGTGCCCTCTGGTTTGGCTGCCGTCCTGGTCTCCTGGTGTTTGATGATTGAACAGGCTCCCGTTAAACCTAAAAGCAGAGATACCAGGATGATCGCCAGCCATTTGCATCTTGAATTTCTCATAGCGGTCTCCCGCTTTGATTTTCTTTAACCTCGCCCCCCATTTCTCTCTTCTCTATAATTTTAATCATCAGTCTGGCCAGTTCTGGATGAAACTGGCGGCCAGAATTTTTCATGATAGACAATCTGGCTTCTTCCACACTCAAGGCCTGGCGGTAAGGGCGGTCTGAGGTCATAGCATCAAAGGCGTCAGCCAGTGAAATAATGGCCGCGGCCAGGGGAATATCGTCACGGCTCAAACCATCAGGATAACCATTGCCGTTATACCACTCATGGTGATGACGAACAGCTGGAATATATTTATAAAGGCAGGGAGCCTTGCTCAAAATTTCTGCTCCGTATTCAGGGTGTTTTTGCATTTCTTTGATTTCTTCAGCATCCAGCCGACCACGCTTATGCAAAATTGAATCAGGGATACGAATTTTTCCGACGTCATGGAAAAGACAGGCTATTTCTATTAAATCAATGTCTTCCTTTTTCAAGCCAGCTTCTTTAGCCAGAGCCACTGCCAGTTCGGCTACGCGGGTCGAATGGCCCAGAGTATACCTGTCTCTGGCTTCAATGGCGGCAGCTAAAATTTTAACCGTTGCCACATAGGCTTCTTCCAGTTCACGGGCTGAAGCTCCCAGTTTTTCCTGCTGCTCGGTCAGGAGGCTGGCCATTTCATTAAAGCTCTGAGTCAGGTGGCCAAGTTCATCTGAGGAATAAACTCTCAACTGCCGACTTTTTCCCCGGCGTTTCATTTCTTCCACTCCCCGAGCCAGTTCTCTGACTGGCCTGGTCATTTGCCTGGAGTAAACAAAACTCAAAATCAGCCCCAGAAATAAAATTGAGGCAAAAAAAGGCATAATCTGCCGCCTGGCTTCAGATTGAGCCTGATGGAGCACTGACCAATCCACCTCCAGGCGCACCCGGCCAAGATTTTTATCTAAAAAAAGTACCGGACTTTCAATGACCAGGTTTGTGTTTGAATTTTGATCGAGACCGGCCATAACCGCGCCCTCGGGTAACAATTCAGAGCGCGGGCCTGAGTCCTCAGTTTCCAGGCGGCTGCCTGCCTTTTCGGCCTCACTGTTGACGATGATTTCCTCGTCCAGGCTAATAATAGCTATGGATGTAATGTCAGGGTTGACTGTTTTGACCTTATAGACCATGTTATCAAGAGCCAGCAGATCTTTGAGAATTAAATGATAGCCGGCAGCTGAGGCGATACTCCTGCTTAATGATTCCGCTCTCTTAACAATGCTCTCTCTGACCTGTTTGTTAATAGTATGAATAGTCACAAAATAAGAAGAAATAACTGAGGCAATTAACAGGGCCAGAACAAAGGTCAGAAATTTAGCATTAAGGCTTCGCACTTTAAATATTTTAGATTCCGACCAGCTAAAAGCTATCGCCAGCCAAAATGATTTGCCGGGTGATTTTCTTCCAGCCAATCTCACCCCTAAGGGGGGCAGAAGATAGCAGGCTGAAAGTCTTCAGCCAGGGACAAGTTAAACGCCCAACCTGTTCTTTTCCCGGCTTTTAGTTGAAGATTTCATTTTTGAGACATGTTAAAATCAAAAAGTGGCGGGAAAAATCTTCCAGCCAGGAGGCGGGAGCTATGACTGGTTCCCTTAGCGACAAAAAAATATTAGAAGGAGTTTGAGATGGAAAAAGAATCCAGATCAGCAATATTCAGGCCACAGTTTCATCCAGGAAAAATTATAATGGCCTGTTTATTCCTTTTTATTTTGCTGAGTGCTGGTCATTTCCTTTTGGCTGAGTCTCAGGAAATAGTTAACGACTGGGAAAATCCTAAGATTTTTTCTATAAACACCGAACTACCTCATGCAACCTTTATTCCTTTCCCGAATCTTAATCAGGCGCTGCAGCTCAGTGCAGACGATTCTCCCTGGTATAAGTCGCTTAATGGCCGCTGGAAGTTTTACTGGGTTCCAAAACCGGCTGACGTTCCTCTTAACTTCTGGCAGCCAGGCTACGATGACAGCCACTGGAAAGAAATTGAAGTTCCCTCCAACTGGGAGCTTCAGGGCTATGGCCTACCAATTTATGTCAATAGTGATTATGAATTTGCTCCGGACAATCCTCAGCCGCCCCATATTCCTCACGATAACAATCCGGTTGGCTCTTACCGCCTGTTTTTTACCGTTCCGGATAGCTGGAGCGGAATGGATGTTTTTATTCATTTCGGTGGAGTCAAGTCTGCCTTCTACATCTGGGTCAATGGGCAGAAAGTTGGTTACAGTGAAGACTCCAAAACTCCGGCCGAATTCAAGATTACATCTTACCTTAAACCCGGTCAAAACCTGGTTGCCCTTCAGGTTTATCGCTGGTCAGATGGTTCTTATCTAGAATGTCAGGATATGTGGCGAATTTCGGGCATAACCAGAGATGTTTATCTCTATGCTGCTCCCAAAGTGCGAATCCGTGATTTCTTTGCTCAGACTTTGCTTGATGAAGAATATAAAGACGGCCTGTTGAGTCTGGAGGTAGAAGTGCTGGGCGAGGTGACGCCCGGCCGCCCGAGCAAAAAATTGGCTGCCTATACCCTTCGCGCTAACCTGTTTGATGGAGACAGCCAACCGGTTTTCTATAAAGAGATAACTTTTACTTTAACTCCCGGCGGTCGAAAAACCATCAGTTTCGGCGACAAAATTGAAGAGGTCAAACCCTGGACTGCAGAAACACCGAATCTTTACCGCCTGGCTCTGGAACTTCTTGACAGCAATAATCGGCCGCTGGAAGCACTGACCACCATGGTCGGCTTCAGAACAGTAGTTATAAAAAATGGGCAGCTGCTGATCAATGGCCAGCCCGTCTATTTTAAAGGCGTTAATCGTCATGAGACTGACCCCTGGACAGGTCAGGTCGTGTCCGAAGAATCAATGCGCCATGATATCGAATTGATGAAGCAGCATAATATCAATGCGGTCAGGACCAGCCACTATCCCAACGACCCGCTCTGGTATGAGTTATGTGATTATTATGGAATCTATCTGATTGACGAGGCCAATATTGAGTCTCACGGTATGGGCTACGGAGAAAAGAGTCTGGCTAAAAACCCGGAGTGGGGTCCGGCTCATCTGGACCGGATGAAGAGGATGCTCGAACGGGACAAAAATCATCCGTCGGTCGTTATCTGGTCAATGGGGAATGAAGCCGGCAATGGTATTAACTTTGAAGAAGGTTATCGCTGGATTAAACAGCGTGACCCGAGCCGTCCTATCCATTACGAACGGGCTCAACTGGAATGGAACACAGACATATACTGCCCGATGTATGCCAGGATTGAACATCTGGAAAAATATGCGAAAACCAATCCGACCAGGCCTCTGATCCTGTGTGAATATGCTCATTCGATGGGCAACAGCACTGGCAATCTTCAGGACTACTGGGACGTGATTGAAAAATATCCAGTTCTCCAGGGCGGATTTATCTGGGACTGGGTTGACCAGGGATTTGCCAAAGAAAACGAAAAAGGAGAGCTTTTCTGGGCTTATGGCGGAGATTACGGTCCACCAGGCACACCGTCCGATTCCAATTTTTGCTGTAACGGTCTGGTAGCTCCGGATCGGACACCACATCCGGCTCTAAATGAAGTAAAAAAAGTTTATCAGCCTGCCAGGGTCGAACTAATAGAGCCAGCCGCAGCTACGGAAGCTAAAATCAGAATCACCAATAAATATGATTTTCTCGCTCTCGATCGAGATAATTTTAGCCTCCACTGGGAGCTTTTAACCAATGGACGAAAAGCAGCGGAAGGCACTCTTCCCTGCCCGGCTATTAAACCCCGG
>JAKPXU010000196.1 GCA_029571905.1 Acidobacteriota bacterium
GCCCGAGAACGCTGGAGTACGGAATTAGATATCAGGCCTCGAAGAAAAGAGAAAAGCGGCTTTGTCTCTTTTCTTTACCAGAAATCTTACCGGCTATCTTTTGAATTGACGGCCAGGACCATTGATTATAGTTATGAAAGCCTGGAATATGGTTCGGTCAATATCAATGAGAGGTTAAGCCATTATGAGGATTATTTAAGCGGCCGGATTTATTATCGGCTTAATCCGAGAATTCAGTTTTTTGTCGAGGGACAGAAGGGCTCATATGATTTTAAAGATCCTCTTAACCCCGGGGATTCAAACAGTCAGACAATTTACTCCGGCTTCCAGTTTTCTCCGACCGGTCGGATTCATGGTCAGATCAGGCTTGGTTATAAGTCGTTTAAGACGCTGCATGAAGAGCTTCCTGACTATCAGGGGTTAGTGGGAGATACCACTGTCAGCTGGCAAATTATGAGACCGCTCGTCCTTAGAGGAAGCTATCAGCGAGACATAAATTTTTCAGTCTGGTATGATAATCCATACTATATTGGAACTACCTGGTCGGCCGGGCCATCTTTTTATGTTTTCAGAAAAAAATTTCGGCTTGACTATACCTATAGTCAAACCAGAAATAAATATCCTCTGGGGGAAGCCCCTGACAGTCCTCCGCGTTGTGACCTTTATACTTTAAATTCTGTGGCTGTTTATTATAAAATTGGGAAAACGGCTGGAATTGGCATTACTGCTGGTAGCTGGAAAAGAGAAATTAATATTCTGAACTGGGATGCGACGAGAAAATTTATTGGCCTTAATTTAACCTATGATTTTTAATTTAAAAATTTATATACCTAAATAAAGGGAGACGCAATGAAAAGATATTGCCCAGCTGCCATGTGTTTTCTGTCCCTTCTGGTGCTAATAATCGGTGTTGTGCCGGGCGTGGCCCAGCAAGCTGTGCGGTTCAATGGCAGCCAGGAAGAAGGTCAAGTTAACGGACGCGATTATTTCATCAGGGAATATATCATTGGCCCCAGAGATCTGCTGGAAATAAAAGTGTTTGAGTTACCGGAATTTGATCAGACAGTCAGGGTGTCCGAAGACGGTTCAATCACTCTGCCTCTCATTGGTAATGTCCAGGTTGGCGGCTTGACTAAAGATAAAGCTGAGGAGAAGCTCTCGGAGTTGCTGCAAAAATACGTCAAAAAGGCTCAGGTTTCAATTTTCATTAAGGAATATCAAAGCAGCCGGGTGGCTATTATCGGGGCGGTGGAGAAACCTGGTATGTATGAGCTGGTCGGCAGGCAAACCTTGCTCCAGATGATCTCTCAAGCCGGTGGTTTTAAAGATTCCGCCGCTAATGAGATTTACGTGCTGAGAGAAGGCCAGGATGGCACAACTGCTTCTATCAACATTGATCTTGAAGAGTTGCTGATTAACGGCAATCAAAATCTTAATATCCCGATTCAGCCTAATGATGTGATCAATGTGCCGATTGATAAACTGATTAATATCTATGTCTTTGGGGAGGTCAAGCAACCAGGAGCTTTGCAAGTTAAGATGTCTAAAAAGATTACCCTGCTCCAGGCCATCGCCCAGGCCGGAGGTTTAACCGAGAATGCTACCAAGAGAGGAGTGACCATTAAAAGAAGGGATAAAAGCGGCAAGGAAATTAATATCACGGTTAACCTGAATGATATTATCAAGGGCAAGAAAAAGGATATTCCTCTCCAGGAAGGAGATGTGGTTATAGTCAAGCAGAGTATTTTCTAAAGCGGGGAGAGAAGAATAGAAAAACGAGGCATAAGATGAACGAAAATAATGTTGAGCTGGAAGCGGTCGAAGGCGGAGAAATTGATTTAAGAAAATACATCAATATCATCATCCGCCAGCGCTGGGTCATTATTTCTGTGACTGTCATCGCCATGGTAATCACTCTCCTGGTGTCATTTACCATGAGACCGGTTTACACCGCCACGGGCACCGTTATGATTGAAAAAGAACCGAATATCCTGAGTTTCGAAGAGATTTTTCAGGTTGAAACTTTTCGTGATGATTATTTTCAGACCCAGTACAAACTCTTACAAAGCCGCAGTCTGGCTGAAAGAACGATTGATAAACTCAAACTCTGGCAAAAAGAGGAATTTTCTGGCAGGAAACCGGCAGCGGCGGAGGACTGGAATGATCCTGTTTTCCGGCGGAAACTCATTGATCGATTTCTTAGCCGGCTGGAAGTGAAGCCAATCAGGATGACCAGGCTGGTGGAAGTGTCTTTCAAGGCCCATGACCCACAGCTGGCGGCTGACTGCGTTAATACCCTTTTTGATTGTTTTGTGGATATGAATATCGAAACCAAATATGAAGCTACCGAGCAGGCCACCGAGTTTTTAAGCCAGCAAATTGAAGACCTGAAAAAGGAAATAAACCAGAAAGAGCAGGAGCTTCAGAACTACGGTCAGGAAAAAGATATTGTCATTTTGAGCGATAAGGAAACGACCATCCTGGATAAATTGAATGAGGTCAATAAAGCTCTGACTGAAGCTCAAATTGATCGGGTGCGCAAGGAAGCTTATTATAACGAAATTAAAAATGCTAGTCCGGACTATATTCCAGAGGCGATGAACAATCCGTTAATTCAGCGACTCAGAGAAGATTATTTAAAGCTCAGTCGCGAATATGCCAAAATGCAAGAGCAATTCCAACCGGATTATCCGGAAATGCAAAGGCTCAAGGCTGAGCTGGACACTGCTCGTGAATTGCTGAAGAATGAAACCGAGGGACTGATTAAGGCAGCTTATTCCGAGTATCAGGCTGCTCTAAAAAAGGAAACTTCTTTAAAAAAACTTTTTGAAGAGCAGAAAGATGAGGCTTTCCGTCTTAATTCCAATGCTATCCTCTACAATAGCCTCAAAATTGAGCTGGAAAATAAAAAGAACCTGCTCGAATCCTTACTAAAAAGGCAGAGTGAGACTGGTGTTTCCGCCCGTCTGAGAGGCTTAAGAACGTCTAACATCAGGGTGGTGGACCGGGCTGATCTGCCCATCGATCCTTCCAGCCCGAAAAAGCTGAGGAACCTTCTTCTGGCTCTTTTCTTAGGGCTGTTTGGTGGTATTGGCCTGGCCTTTGTCATGGAATACCTGGATAATACAGTTAAGAGCGCTGAAGAAGTCGGGCGTTATACCGGCTTGCCCACTCTGGGTGTGGTGCCAGTGTTTGCGGATGATGCCAATCAAGGGTATGGCTATTATGCTTACAGGCGGGAAAAAAGCCAGGATAGGGACCAGGGGGGAAAGAAAGGAGGGCAAAAATCTCAAGATATCGAGTTAATTGTCCATTTTGCCCCGGATTCGACTTTTGCTGAAAACTATCGTTCACTGCGGACAGCTTTGCTTCTTTCCAGCCCACAGAGCAGCCTTAAGGCCATTATGGTGACCAGTCCTCTGCCTGAAGAAGGCAAATCGGTCACCATTTCCAATCTGGCTGTCAGCCTGGCCCAGACCGGCAAAAAGACTCTCCTGATAGATGCTGACCTCAGGCGGCCAAAACAGCATCAAATCTTTAAAATGAAAAACCACAAGGGTCTGACCAGCTACCTGGCTCTGGATTTACCACTGGAAGAGTTGATCAGGTCAACGATTGTGCCCTCACTCTATTTGATCAATTCGGGGCCGATTCCGCCTAATCCAGCTGAACTCCTTGGTTCGGATAAGATGGCCAGGTTGCTGTCTTCTTTGAAAAACCAATTTGACTTTATATTGATTGATACCCCTCCTATCCTGACAGTGACCGATGCTCAGATTGTCGGAAAATTAGTTGATGGCCTGGTACTGGTGGTACAAGCTGGAAAAACTCCACGTGATGCCCTGGTTCAGACCAGAGAGCTAATTGATCTCCTTAAGCTTAGAACTTTTGGGGTAGTGGTTAATGGCCTCAATCTAGATAGCCATGGCTATTATTCCCGCCACTATTATCACCATTATTATAAGGAATACAGAGGTTAAGTGATGATCGATCTCCACTGTCACCTGTTACCTGATTGGGACGACGGGCCGGAGTCCTGGGAAGAAGTTGACCTGATGATTGCCCAGGCGGCCGAAGATGGAACTGAAGCTATCTGCATAACTCCGCACTATTTGCGTTTTTCCCGACATGGGAACAATCCGGGTGTCCTCCGTGCGAAATTTGAAGAATTTTTTGAAAGGTACAAAGACGAAAAAAGAATCAGGTTTTATCGCGGGGCAGAAGTATTCATTCATCCGGATATAATCAAGCATGTAAAGCGTGAAAACCTCAGTCTGAATGGCAGCGAATATGTATTTGTCGAATTTCCCACTGATCAGGTGCCGGCCGGGACCAAGGATCTGTTTTACCGGATGATGCTGGCTGGTCTGACGCCGGTGATCAGTCATCCGGAAAGAAATGCTGTTTTTGGCAGCCAGCCTGAGCTTCTGTATGATCTCATTTGCCGTGGTTGTCTGTCTCAGGTCACAGCCATGAGTCTCACCGGGCAGTTTGGTTCAGTCGTCTATAAAAGGTCAGAGTTGTTTCTAAAAAATAATCTGGTTCAATTTATAGCGACCGATGCTCACGATTCCAAAAAAAGGAAGCCGGTGTTAAGCAGGGCAGTCAAAGCGGCAGCGGCACTGGTCGGAAAGGAAAAAGCCCAGGCCATGGTCGATGAAATTCCTCTGGCTATTCTAAACAATGAGGTCATTCCTGATTGGGGTTCTCCCCTCCGGCCGGACAAAGGTAGGAGGAGATTCTTTAATTTACGAAAAAGATAAAAATACTTGATTTTTTAAAATTTAGTTGTTATATTTGCTTTAAAGGGAGGTCAAAATGCTCCGAAAAGAAATTTTTCGTTCTCCGGGCTTGCTGGTTTTAACTATATTTTCTTTCATGTTGATCATGCTGCCGGTAGAATCTCTGGCTCAGGCCACGGCTCCGGCCGGCTCGCTGGTCGGCTTTATTTATGGTAGTGATATGAAGACGCCGGTTCAAAATGCAGTGGTGAAAATTCGCAGCTTGGACAATGGCCAGGAATATGCTTCTGACCCAACTGATAATAGTGGTGCTTATAAGATCGGTCAGGTGAAGGAAGGCAAATATATTCTGGGCATCAATACTCCAAATGGCGACTACAATTTTGACTATGTCCTGGTTGTTAAGGGCGGAGAGATGGGCAAGCTATCCATGGCGCTGAAAAGTGGTGAAGCCAAAACTCTGAGTGCCCAGGGCCAGGAGCGTCCAGCTGAGAAAGAAAAAGTTTCGTTCTTCAGGACACCAGCCGGCATAGCTGTCTTGATGGTCGCCACCACTCTGGCTCTATATGGCGTTTTTAAGCTGCTTGAAGGCGAAGAAGAAGCTTCCCCCACCAAAAAATAGAGTCAAGCAAAACAGCAGGGATTAATCAACTAATCGCGCAGGAATGTTAGTCTGATCTTTTTTAAGAAGCCTGTCTTCGACCTCTTCTTTTATTTTAGTCAGCCTTTTATATAATAAAAAGCAATGAACTGGTTACTGGTAGCTTTATGTCTTATTGTAGTTTTTTTACCCTTGCCGTTTGGCGGTAACATCGAATGGGCTATCTTTGGCTTTGAACTCAGTGTCTTTCTACTTGGTTTGCTCTATTTGCTAGCCGGAGGCAGCAGGAATTCAAAGAGTGGATATAAGCCTGAAGAAAAAAAAGCCGTTCCTTTAATACCATACTGTCTGATCATTACCTTTTTAATGGCTGGATTGTTCCAGATCATTCCTCTCCCAGCGGCTGTGATCCGGGAACTGTCTCCGGTCGGCTATAACTGGAGACAGACACTTATTTCCTCAGGCCTGGTCGATCAAACCAGGCTCCGATGGCAAACCATTTCTCTCTCACCAGTCGACAGCCTATATGAGCTGACCAAATATTTCGCCTATGGCCTGTTTGCCTGGCTTCTGGCCAGAGCTATTAATACCAGCAAAAAGGCTACTGCCTTGACTTTGACCCTGATAGGGGCAGGCGTTTTCCAGTCGCTTTATGGACTTTCTGAGCATTTTAGTGGTAGCCATCGGATATTTAGCTGGGTAAATAAATACTATGCTGGCAGCGCCTTTGGCACTTTTGTCAACCGTGATCATTATTCAGCTTTTCTTGAAATGATCTTTCCCTTGAGTCTCGGTTATTTTCTGGCCAGGGCTGATTATTTTTCCTGGCCTTCCGGACTGTCCTTAAGACAGAAAATTGCCTGGTTCGGCCAGGAGAAATTGCAAAAATCAATTTTATTTATTTTGCCGCCGCTCATCATCGGAGTTGGACTTTTTTTCTCCCGCTGCCGGTCAGGTATTATCATTTTTCTACTGACTTTTTTCTTGATCCTCCTGTTGCTATCTGTAACCAGTATTACCGGCAAAAGAAAGACAGAAAGAAGGCTGGTGAACGCCATTGTTTTAGTCGTTCTGGTCGGGGTCATCCTAATTGGCATCCAGCCCATTCTGGAAAGATTTACTAACCAGAAATTGTTTGATGAAAGCCGCTGGCTTTATTATCAGTATACCCTTGGCCTGATAAAAGATTACCCTTATTTAGGCTCTGGCCTGGGGACATATGTGAAAGCCATAAATCACTATCTGGGAAAAGACTTTTATGCCATTATCGATCATGCCCACAATGATTATCTGGAAATGCTGGGAGAAGCTGGCCTGATAGGCGGCGGAGCGCTAATTCTTGGTGGGTTTTTATTATTGGGGCTGGGGGTAAAGCGGTATTTTAAGACTGGTGATTCTCTAACCCGCAGTATTTCTCTGGGAGCCATGATAGGAGTGGTGGCTTTATTCCTGCACAGTTTGACTGATTTCAGCCTCAGAATGCCAGGCAATGCCGTTGTCTGGCTGTCTTTGTTTGTTCTCTGTCTTAAAGTTCCGCTGCTCCGCTCAAATCAATATGACAGCGAAGAGCTGGAAGAGGACCAAGATGACTGAAAACGTCAAACGCGGCTCCAGAGGG
Source organism: Acidobacteriota bacterium (assembly GCA_029571905.1). GTDB lineage: Bacteria > Acidobacteriota > Aminicenantia > Aminicenantales > Saccharicenantaceae > Saccharicenans. The sequence continues at coordinate 6,962 of JAKPXU010000196.1, forward strand.
AAAAAGATTTTCCTGTTAATTATCTGTCTGGCCGGTTTGACTGCTTCTATCTGCTCCTATCTGGGGTACCATTATTATAGTGTTTATCAATCTGAAAAACGCACGATGCGCAGCCTGGAACGAGACTTCGAGCAGTTACAGGCACAACTGCAAAAGGCGGTTAGCTGGTATCCTTCACCTGAATTTTATTTAGAACTTGGTCGGCTGCGGCTGCTAAGAGCTATGGCGGAAATCGAATTCGGCCAGCCTGAAGAAAGTGAACCTTATCTAAGCCAGGCCTCTGAGGTTTTAAAGCGAGCTATTTATCTAAGGCCAGTTGATTATGCTGCCTTCTGGGAACTCAGCAAGGTCTATTTTCTGATGAGTTATCCTCTTATGGTTTATGCTGATCGGGGACGGGAGCTCTGCTGGGAAGCTATCAAGAGGGCTCCTCATGATGAATTTCTGGTGAGCAATGTTCTGGTTGTTTTCTTTGAGCAGTGGTTGCTTCTCTCTGAAGAAGAAAAGACCAATATAAAGCTGAAAATAAAAGATATGGAGATAGCCAACCCCGGCTTTCTTGAGCGTTTTAAAAGGAAATGGCGGAAGGGACACGGAGATGAAAAAGAACTTGCTTTACGCCTTGAGGAATTGGGTTTTTAGCCCGTAAATAATTTGTTCTTTTAGGATTACTTCCCCTCAATCTGGTAAATCCGGTATGGCGGCAAAAGGATTTGGCCGACAGCAGACTGATTATGAATCGGCCAGAAAGTGCTTTGTTCTGCCAGAAAACAGGCTCAGAGAAGAGTAAAAGCCTGGCCGGAAAAAATGACAAAAAGTAGCTATAATAGTAAGCCGGTATAAAAAGAGATTAGATTAATTATGAGAAGCAGAAGATTAAGCAGAAAATTTTATCAGCAATCGACTTTGAAAGTGGCCCGTGAGTTGTTGGGCAAGTATCTGGTAAGAAAAGTCGGCTCAAAAAAACTTGTCGGCAAGATCATTGAAACGGAGGCCTACATAGGACCCAAAGATAAAGCTTCACATGCTTACCGAGGCAAGATAACTCCCCGCAACAGAGTAGAATATAGGGAGGGCGGGCATGTATATATCTATTTAGTGTATGGCATGTACTGGCAGTTGAATATCGTCACCAGCCGGGCTGGAAAACCGGAGTGTGTCTTAATCAGGGCCCTGGAAGTGCCGGGCGAAGATAGAAACGTGGCCTCTGGGCCGGGCAGGCTCTGCCGCTATCTGCAGCTTGATAAGTCTTTTTACGGGGAAGACTTAACCAGATCAAAAAGGATCTGGATAGAGGATAGAGGAGAAACCGTTAGTCCTGCTCATATAGAAAGGACGCCCAGAATAGGAATTGATTATGCCGGGCCCTACTGGTCCCAGAAAAAATGGCGGTTTCTGGTTAAACCAGAAAAAAATAAGATGCAGGTGAAAAGGAAGGCAAATTGACCATGAGAATAAGAAAATTAACAGTTCTTTTGATCTTAATCCTGGCCCTGCTGGCTAATTCACATGGCGCTTTGGTCCAGAGAGACCAGGACTCAATCTCAGCCGGCCGCTATCACCATTTTCTCCGCGGGATAAATTTGCCTTACTGGTTCTGGCTAAATCAGGGTGAGTTGCAACCATTGGAGAAAAGGTTTTCCTCTGCTGATCTTAACCTGATTAAAAGCCTGGGCTTGACCTTTGTCCGGATTCCGGTTGATATGGCCAATATTTATGACCCGAACCGGAAAGATAAACTCGACCCGGCTGCCCTGCAGATTTTGCTCTCAGGGATAAAAAAGATTCTGAAAAGCGGCCTGGCCGTGAATTTTGATCTTCATAGTATTTCACAGAAGACCGGGGGTTCCAATTATTCTGGCCCACTTGGCCAGGATGAAAACTTTACGGCTGAATTTATTAACTTCTGGCAGCAGCTGGCCATGAAGCTGGCTATCTTCGACCCGGACAAGCTGTTGATTGAGCCCATGAATGAACCGGTTTTCCTGGGTGAAGAATATAAATGGCCGCCAATTCAAAAAGAATTACTTCGAGCCATAAGAGAAAAGTTGCCTGAACACACCCTTTTAGCTACCGGTGCCTTCTGGTCAAATCTTTCGGGATTGCTCAGCTTGCAGCCAGTTGATGACCCTAATGTCTGGTATAATTTTCATTTCTATGAGCCTCATATCTTTACCCACCAGGGAGCAACCTGGGGGGCAGATTATGAAAAATATCTACGGCAGGTGCCCTACCCATCCTCACCGGAGTCAGTTGAACAGGCTATTTTGCTGGTCGAAGATGAAACTCTGAAGCAATATCTGCGGGTCTATGGGGAACAACGCTGGAATGGTCAAAAGATAGAAGCAGAAATTCTCAAGGCAGCAGCCTGGGCAGAAAAATATGGTGTCAGATTGCTGTGCAACGAATTTGGTGCCTATCGCGACTACTGTTTGCCGACTTTCCGCCAGGCCTGGATAAGGGATGTCAGACTGGCGCTGGAGAAATATCAGATTGGTTGGGCTATGTGGGAATTTGACGGGAGTTTTGGCCTGGTTTTCCGGCAGGATGGGCGGACGGTCGTTGACAAGGATATAGCGTCAGCCCTGGGCCTAAAGCTCAGGTGATAGCCAGGTGAAGCTGGGGGAGTTCAGCCCGAGATCAACACTTTATAAGTGTCGCAGATTTCTTTAAACTTGTCTTTAACTTCTTGGGGGAGCGAAGAAGATGAAATCCGGGGGAAAAGCTTAAGTCGGGCAATTTGTTCCAGATAGTGTTCAACCTCGTCGGCTTTTCCTAACTGATAGGCAGAGACGGTCAGATAAGCGTAGGCCTGGCCAAGGAGGTCTGGCTCGTCGAGCAGCCCGAAAGCAGCAATCTTAAAATTTTCAAAGGCTTTTTTATAGTCCCCTCGGTCAAAGTTCATTTTCGCTTCTTCAAAAACTTTGAGGTAGAAAGGGTCGATGACCGGCTGACGGCCGGGCAAAGCTGCCTGAGCACCCAATTGGCCGCTGCTACCTGCCAGGCAGGTAATAAACAGACCAATCATAACTATCAATACAAAATACCTTTTCAGGCAACGAGCATTCAACTTCTTCCTCCATGGCTGGCCAGACATTTACCCTTTTCCTGTTGCTAAAAAAGCAGGCTAAGACTTATTATTTAATAATATTATAATATCTATTGCAAGCTCAAGGCAATTTTAATCGAAGGAGTAGGATTTTTGGTCCGTCCGGATTTAAAAAAAATGGCAGCAATTTCTTCGCTGGCGCTAATTCTACCCTCATCCATTGCTGTTGGGCTGGCGATTGGTTATCTTCTTGACCGCTGGTTTAAAACTGAGCCCTATATGTTGCTTATCTGGCTCTTGTTCGGCATAATATCGGGTTTGATAAATCTTTTTCGGGGAATAAGAAAATATTTACGGGAAAGCGAAATGGCGGAGGGCAGTGACCGGGCTGGTAAATGAATCGCAGGTATCATATGGAAGAGAAAAAATCAGCCGAGCTTTTTGAAAAATCTTTAAAAAGAATTCCAGTGGAGACGATACTCCTGGGCTGCCTGGCTTCAATTTTTGGTTGGATATTTTTTGATCTGATTTCGGCCGGGTTACTGGTGGCCGGGGCCCTTCTAGGGGCAGCTGGCTTTATCAGCCTGAGAGCTTTTGTTGATCGCTATATTTTCAAAGAAAAAGCTGTTTTCAGGAAGCGAGCATTAATCCTTTACAGCCTTCGCCTTTTATTGATTTGCCTGGTTTTTTTGGCTATAATTTTTATCTTTAGAGGTAAGATAATCGCTTTCGTCGCGGGTTTTTCCTCGTTGGTAGTGGCTATCTTGATCGAAGCCATCAGAAATCTGGTGAACATAAGGCAATGGAAGGCTTAGAACATTCTCTTCCCCTGGTCAATGGTTTTAACCTGATCTTTGGCCCGGTGGTGGCCTTTATTTTAAGGATCTTTGGCCGGGAAATCCAGGATCCTTACCACTTAATACCTGACTATATTGTCATGTCTATTATCGTGGTCATCCTATTGTCTGTTCTTCTCGGTATCCTGGGACGACGATTGCAGCTGGTTCCTTCCAGAGTCCAGGTAGTACTCGAAGCAATCATTGACTTCTTTGAGGGAGTGATTGATGACACTATGGGGATAGCTGGAAGGAAATATCTACCCCTGGTTGCTTCTGTCGGTCTCTTTATTGTCACCGCCAATCTGCTGGGCTTAATTCCGGGTTTTATGTCGCCAACCAGCAAGTTGAATGTGACCCTGGGCTGCGCTCTGGTTGTCTGGCTGTATTATCACTGGGAGGGTATCAAGACTTTAGGCCTTTTTGGTTATTTGAAGCATTTTACCGGTGCCAATCCATTTCTGGCGCCGCTGCTTTTGCCGATTGAGATCATTTCTCATCTATCCCGGCCAATTTCACTTTCCATGCGTCTTTTTGGCAACATTTTTTCTGAGGAATTATTAATTTTGATCATGCTTTCTATCATTCCCTATTTATTACCTTTGCCCTTTATGGCTATCGCTATTTTTACCGCTGTTATTCAGGCTTATGTTTTTGTGTTGCTTACCTGTATTTATTTAGCCGGGGCAATTGAGGAAGAACAAGAATGATTGAGAATATCACCCAAAGGAGTATTTTACATGACAAAAAAAGGTAAAATTTTAGCCCTGCTGTCCTTTTTCCTGCTGGTTTCTTTAAGTCCGCTGGCTGCTCAGACGGTTGATCCGGCTCGTGCTTCTCTATTTAAACTATCGCTAATCGTGGGGGGGGCGGTCATTACAGTGGCCGTAGTGGCTGGAGCTTTTGGCCAGGCGAAGGCTATAACTTCAGCTTGCGAGAGTATTTCTCGCAATCCGGCTGGAGGGCAGAACATCCGCGGCATCCTGATTTTTGGACTGGTGCTGATTGAAACTCTGGTTATTTATGCTTTGCTCATCACCATTATCATCCTTATGGTCAAATGGGGAGCTTACTAATCGAGCTGTCGTCCTGATGGCCTGATAGATGGCTGCCAATTTTTTCCAAATTCTATTAGCCTCCTGGAAAAGGTTTAATGAAGACCGCTGTTTTACAGCGTCTATTGTTATTTCTTATTTCTCATTGCTTTGCCTGGTCCCTTTAATTGCTCTCTTTGCTTTTCTCGGGGGCAAAATTCTGGGCAATCCTGAACTGATTTTCCGCAGTCTGAATATTTTTACTGATGAATTTTTTGCTCAGATGGACCCGGCCTTTTTTAAGAAACTCCAGGCTCTGGGTGGAAGTCTGTCCAATCTGGGCTGGTTCGGGATTATTGGTTCTTTGATTGCTGCTTCTTTTCTTTTTTCCAATTTGATTTCTACCATTAATAGAATTTTCAGAGCAAAATATAATCATTCTTTTATTTATAACCGCATGATGGAGTATGTGGTGATGCTTCTGGCCGGAGTTTTTCTGCTTCTGTCTTTATCAATTACCACCCTCTGGATTGCCTTGCAGCAGTTGCTTCGTCAGAGCCCGGTTTTCTCTGGATTCATTAATCCACAGGTAATCAGCGTCTTAAACAATTTTTTCTTCCAGTATCTTCTGCCTTTTGGCCTGACTTTTTTGATGGTGTTTATCCTTTATAAATTCATCCCGGAGGTCAGAGTCCATACCCGCAGTGCCTTACTGGGCGCAGCCATTACTTCCTTTTTCTGGGAAATATTTAAAAGAGGCTTTGCCTTTTATGCTATTCATCTCTCAGCCGTAGGCGTGGTTATGTCGAAGGTGCTGGCCGGCACACTGACTTCTGTCATTTTCTTCCTGCTCTGGATCTCTTCATCTCTGGTCATTCTCCTCTGGGGAGCAGAGGTCGTGGCCATAATGAATGAGCGCTATGAAACAAATGGCAACCACCAACCTCTGCCCGAATAAGCCTCTTTCTTATTTCAGGTCAGCTGCAGATGCCGCCTTAAAAGGGCTTCCAGTTTATGTTTGGTAGTAGCGCCAATGACCGAGTCAACTGGCTGCCCATTTTTGAACAGAATCATGGTGGGGATACTCAGAATCTGATAGCGACTGGAAAGGTTTGAATTCTCGTCAACATTGAGCTTGGCCACCTTCAGCTTGTCCTGGTAACTTTTAGCCAGTTCTTCAATGATAGGGTTGACCAGTTGACAGGGGCCGCACCATGGCGCCCAGAAATCGACCAGCACCGGGTAATCCGACTTCAACACTTCCTGCTCGAAATTATTTTCGTTGAGCTGAACAACTTTGTTGCTCATGTCTCTCTCCTTTTTAACCTGACTGCCTTTTGATAGAGAATTTCGTACTGGGGAATAACTTTTGCCCAGGAATTATCCTGGACCAGACAGCGGGCGATGATTTCCTTCCAGACCAGCGGCTGACTGTAGAATGAAAGAGCTTCTCGCACGGCCTGTAAAAAGGCTGATTCAGAGTAGTCTTCAAAAGCAAAACTGTAGCCAGAATTATTCTGGCCGGAAAAAGGCTCCATTGATTCCTTTAAACCACCAACTGCTCTGGCTACCGGGACGGTTCCATATCTCAGCGCCTGCATCAGGGTCAACCCACAGGGCTCTTCGATTGAGGGCATCAAGAGGAGATCGGCTCCAGCTATCACCCGGTGGAAAAGACCCGGGCTCAAATCGAGCCGGACGCCAAGTTTTCCCGGGTGAAGTTCCTTCAGTTTCAAAAGTGCCTGCTCATAAATTTCGTTCCCTTGTCCGGCTACCACCAGCTGGCAGCCCCAAGCTAGAAGATCGTTTATAGCTTCGATAACTAACTCTAGACCTTTTAATCTGGTCAGATAGCCGACCACAGCCAGCAATGGTCTTGATTCATCAAGATTGAGCCCGAATTCTTTCATCAGCTGCTTTTTACAGGTCTTTTTGCCAGTCAGATCACCGACGGAAAAATTAGCCGGGATCAGGGGATCAGTAGCTGGATTCCACTCTTCAACATCCAGACCATTTCTGAGACCGTACAGTGGTTTGTTTTTATTGGAAAAAAAGCTGTTGACATCATGGTGATAATGCAAAACCTCATTCCGGTAAGTCAGGCTAACCGTATTGACCACTTCAGAAAAAAGAATGCCAGCCTTGAGAAAATTAAACTTGCCTCTAAAAGCTAATTGGTGAGAATTCAGATAATTCCAGCTGAGTCCCGTCAGACTGAGAGATTCAGCCGGAAACTCCCCTTGATAGGAAAAGTTGTGAATGGTTAGAAGGGTGGCTGCTTTTTTCAGATTAGTTTTTTTCAGATAGCTTGATTTTAGAAAAAGAGGAGCTACCGCCGCTGCCCAGTTGTGGCAGTGAATTACCTCAGGCTTCATTCTGGCCGAAGCCAGAAATTCGCAAACAGCCCGACTAAAGAAAATAAACCTTTCATCATTGTCAAGGTAATCACCTTTAGGCGACCCATAAATGTAATCCCGGTGGAAATACTTTGGCTGATCAATTAAATACAGGCGATATTTATTGACTTCAGCTTTAAAAACCGTCGTCTTGACTTTTTTAGACCCAATCGGTACCAGCAGTTCGGGTTCAAGGGCCTTTTTATTAAGAGATTCAAGTTCCGGTCGCCGATAATAGGGCAGAAAAACAGCTACTTCATGACCAGCCCGGGCTAGATACTTGGCCAGGCCAGTGGTAGCTTCCGCCAGCTCTCCCGAGCGCGCATAGGGAGATAATTCAGGGGTAAGAACAGCTATTTTGAACATTTTGCCTCAGATAAAAATAATAGCTGTCTTATCTTCAAAAATCAAATTAACAGGCAGGAATACCTGGTTGAATCGGAAGGACAAATTGGAACTTTTATTCAGCCCAGCCGAGCTTTTCTTTGACCAGGCTGTAGTAGCTTCGCCAGGGAGAAGTGACCAGCTTTAATTCGCGTGCTGATTTTTTGATCTCAATTATTTCGTTCTTATCCAGGGCTTGCCCCCTTTGGCCGTCTATGGTGATATAAACAGGCTCTTGCGGGGTTAATAGTTTGAGCTTGATATTGGAGATCGCAGGAATAAGTAAGGGCCGGAAAGACAGAGTATGAGGACAGATAGGAGTCAGAACAATAGTCTCAACTGCCGGATGAACAATTGGCCCGCCAGCTGAAAGAGAATAGGCTGTAGAACCAGTTGGGCTGGAGAGAATTATACCGTCTCCTTTTAATCTGGTCACTTCCTGACCGTTGATAGAAATCTGCAGCTCAATCATCCGGGCTAAGGCCCCTTTATTCACAACAACATCATTTAAACAGAGATCAGTCTGATCTTTATAAGAGACCTCAAGTAAAGTCCGCCGACTGATAAACCCATTTTTATCTTTTAGAAAAGCCTCCAGCACCGGCAAGGCTTCATCGACAGGAATTTCAGTCAAAAACCCCAGCCGGCCGAGATTCAAACCGATGACCGGTACATCCGCCCTGGCGGCCGCGGCCGCCACGCTCAGCAGGGTCCCATCTCCACCCAGCACTATCATAGCCTGGCTTAGCCCGGGAAGTTCTTCACGCTGAAAGCCACCTGGCCGGTTGACCTGGCGGGCAGCTACATCCTCCAGCAGGCACTCAATTCCCTGTCGTTCAAGATAACTCATCAGCTCCCTGAGGATTTTTTCGATTCCCGGAGCATGCGGCTTGATGGCAATTCCTATTTTTTTAATCATGTTCTTCGTCTCCATTGGCTAATATCTCCTGGATAAGCTTTTTAAAATCAAACTGAACATGCCCCTCGGCAGCTGGTTTTAACCAGGCCAAAAATTCCCGATTGCCTTTTTGTCCCAGAATCGGACTGACTGAAAGTCCCTGCACCCTGAAACCAAGAGCTTCCACTCCTTCCAGTACTTGCCCCAGCACCTGGCGATGAGTCTCCTTTTCTCTAATTATACCTTTTTTCCCTACCTGATTTCGACTGGCCTCAAACTGAGGCTTGATGAGGACTATTAAATCTCCTTTTTTGATGATCTTTTGTATGGCTGGCAGTATTTTGAGAATGGAGATAAAAGAAACATCCATAACCACC
>JAKPXU010000197.1 GCA_029571905.1 Acidobacteriota bacterium
AAAACAGCTAAAGAAGCGATCAAAATAATCAGGCGGGCTACACCGGAAGATATTGATAAATTTAAGTGGCTGCGGGAAAAGGAAAAACAGGCTTTTGAATTCTGCTTGCAGAGAATTAAATATCATAACCTGCCGATGAAACTGGTAGCTGTTCGTTATTTTTTCAATGAAAAGAAGGGGATTTTCTATTACACCGCCGATGGCCGAATTGACTTCCGACAGCTGGTCAAAGATCTGGCTAAAGAACTCAAAATGAGAATTGAAATGCGCCAGATTGGGGTCAGGGATGAAGCCCGTCTGATTGGTGGACTGGGTGTCTGCGGTCGTCCTTTGTGCTGTTTTTCTTTTATAAAGAATTTCGAACCAATCACCATTCAGAAGGCGAGACGCCAGCAAATAGTCATTAATCCAATGAAGATCTCGGGCTTATGCGGGCGCTTGATGTGTTGCCTGGCTTTTGAAGAAGAATCTAAAGGGAGACTTTATATAGACGATTTTGATGACGGGTTGATTGAAGACTGAGCCGAAACCTGTTCCCTTATTTTGGTGATACCAAAAACTGGACGCGGCTGGAGACGGCGATCAAACTGCCGTCGGGGCCAAAAGCTTTAACTTGCCAGGAATATCTTTCACCAGGTACCATTTTGGCTTTGACCTCATCAGGTAAGACAACACGGTTTTCATTAGTTGTTGTCTTCCACAAGAGCTCGTGGTTGGAAATTGATAGCTGATATTCTACATTCTCGCCAAGTTTTTTCCATTCAAAGAAAGAAGGAACTTGATTCATGTCAATAACCGGGGAGATCAAAGTGATAGAAGAACCACGCACTGTTTCGGTATCAGTCAGGGTAAAGTCGGGAAGGAAGGCCTGGCGTTTGGGGACAACAGCTATAATGACAGCCACAAAGATCAAGGAAATAACTCCGGCCATGGCCAGTTGACGCACATTGAAAAAGGCGGCGAGTTCCCGCCTTAATCTGGCGGCAAGTGGAACTTTTACTCTGACTTCTTCGCTAACCAGAACTTCAGAATGGTTTTTTATTGTGTTGATGATAAGCGAGCGAGCCTCGAGTTCCTCAAAGCAAGCAGGGCAGTTGAAATAATGTTCTTCAAAAAGCTCTTTATCCCTTTCGCTGAGCTTATTAAGCAGGTACCCATCAATCATGCCTTCAAACTTACATTTCCTCATAATTTTCCACCTTCCCTTATTTTCCAATGGTTTAGTCGGGGCACACTGCTAAAAATGGAAAAAATTTTCATATTTTTATCTCTTTCCGAAGAAGCTTCAGTGCATAGTTAACCAGCTCACTGACTTTCCGGGGAGAAATCCCGAGTCTGGCTGCCACTTCATCTCTGCTAAGTTCTTGATAATAATAGAGATAAAGAGCATTGCGGTATTTCGGTTTCAACTTGCCCAGCGCCACCTGGACTTTTTCAGACAATTCCTTTAGCTCCAGTGTTTCCTGGGGGTCAGGAAATGGCTCTGGTTCTGGGGCAAATTTCATTACCCTGGTTTTTTCTCTTATATAATCAATTATGCGCCTGGAGGTTATGGTATAAACAAATGTGCCTAAAGAGGATTCTCCCCTGAACTCACCCGAGCTAATTTTTTCCACAACCTGGGAAAGAATCTCTGAAACGAGGTCATCGCAATCAGTGTTCTGAGCTCCTATTGCCTTTCTTACCCGAAAAGTAATAATAGGTCGATAGCGGACCATCAATTCATTGATATTCTCTTCGGCCCGTATTTTATCCGGCGATTTTTCCCGCACGTCTGACCTCAGCTTTTATTAGCTGAAAATATCACAGGTTAACGGTATTTTCAATTTTTTATATAGCAGAACGACTAACACATTGCTGAATAGGAAGCGGAGGCGAAAGTGATACCGGCTGAAGAAAAAACGGCTAATATCAAGATTTTTAAGAAAGAGGGCGCTTTTTATCAATATCTGGACCGTTTCATGAGCAGAAGCGGTTATGTTTTGCTGATCACCAGTCCGCTGAAGAAAGACGATCAGGACGTCGTAAGGGTCTCCTCCAGCCCGGTTAAAAGGAAAGATTGAAAATGAAAGACGACAGGCTGAAAAAGTTTTTAGTGAGCGAAAGCAAAAAGAATCTGAATGACTCTTATCAGGCTGTTAGCCGCCTTTCCAAAATTAAAATATTCGATTTTGACTGGCTCAAAGCCAACTGGGATATTCAGGGTTCGGGTCAAGTGGCAGCAGCTGCCATGTCTAACGTTAGCGTTGGTTCGTTAATTATGCCTAAAGTCGAATCTTTCCTTCAGGCTAGCCGGATTCTGGAGAAACTGGACGAAGAAGTTCGTGAAGAAAAAGCACTCAAGATCCCAACCTGGAAGAAGTTTTTCCAGGAAAACCGCTTCTTCAATTCCGAACTAATTTATTTCCTGGCCTCAGCTGACCCCAGCGAGGATAGCCTCGGCCATTCGAGCTATGTAGCTGCTTATACCCTGCTGCTGGCCCGCCGATATGGTCTTCAGGACAGGAAAACATTGATTGATATAGAACGCGGAGCATTACTCCACGATATAGGGAAAATTGGTATTCCCGAGACGATACTGAAGAAAAAAGAAGCCCTGACTGAAGAAGAAATGGAAATAATTCGTTATCATCCCCTGATTGGCTTCGCTATGGTCGAAGAGTTTAGCTTTCTGCAAGGGGCGGCTGAAATCATCCTTTTCCATCATGAAAGATATGATGGTGCTGGTTATCCATTTGGATTGGCAGGAGAAGAGATACCCCTGAGTGCGAGATTGTTTTCGCTGGCTGATACCCTTGATGCTATTACTTCTGATCGCCCCTATCGGCGGGGACGCAGTCTGGAAGAAGCCCTGGAGGAAATAGTAAAATGTCGGGATTCTCAGTTCGACCCGCAACTGGTAGATATCATGCTGAATATCCCGGTTAATCAGTGGAGTAAAGCCAGAGAACGGGCCAGAAGATCTCTCAGAAGGCCATCAGTTAACTAATTTTTTTAGCTGTCTTCTTTTTGTTTAACCTTTTGCTTATCTCTAAAATAGCTTCTGGCATCCACCAGGATTTCCCTTGGTTTGGCTCCCTCAGGGGGACCGATTAACCCTTCCTGTTCCATCTGGTCAATTATCCGGGAGGCCCGAGCATAGCCGAGCTTTAATTTTCTCTGAAGATAAGAGGCAGAAGCCTGCCCGGTGGCCAGAACAAGCTCAACCGCTTTGTCAAAAAGTTCATCTTTTTCGCCAGCCTCTTCCTCGGCGGGCAGGTCTCCGGTTCTCTTCAAGATTTGCAGGATACGCTCATCATATTCAGGAGAGCCCTGTTCCTTGACATATTTAACGAGGCGCTGGACCTCGGGAATAGAGACGTAGGCACAATGCAGGCGAATCAGGCGGGGGAAATTGGGTGGCATGAAGAGCATATCTCCCAGACCGAGCAACTTCTCGGCTCCAACTGTATCAATAATAACTCTGGAGTCAATCTTGGAAGGCACCCTGAAAGCAATCCGGCTGTTAAAATTATTCTTAATCGTACCGGTGATGACATCAATCGAAGGACGTTGTGTCGCCATGACCAGGTGAATACCAACAGCTCTGGCCAATTGGGCCAGGCGGCCAAGGCAGTATTCGACATCCTGGGGACTGGTCATCATCAATTCGGCCAGTTCATCAATAATAATGACGATGTAGGGAAGCGGTTTTAGCTTCTGTTTTTCTTCTTCGGTCAGCTTGCCTTTTCTCTCAGCCAGCAGTGTTTTAACCTGCTGGTTGTATTGTTCGATATTTCTGACTTTCATCTGGCTGAGCAGCCTCAGCCTTTCTTCCATTTTCCTCACCGCATCCATCAGGATAATTCCAGCTTTTTTTGGATCATTAACAACCGGAGCGAAAAGATGAGGGATCCCCTCATAAAGGGTAAACTCGAGCCGCTTGGGATCGATCAGAATCAGCTTGACTTCATCCGGGGTTGCTTTGTAGAGTATGCTGGCAATCAAAGCATTAAGTGCCACGCTTTTTCCAGTCCCTGTTGCCCCGGCTATTAACAGGTGAGGCATAATAGCCAGGTCGGTGACATAGACCTCCCCGTGGACAGTTTTACCGAGAGCAAAAGTCAATTTAGAAGGCGAGTTCTGAAATTTTTCTGATTGGATAATGTCTCGCAGTTTTATTATTTCGCGCTTATTATTCGGGATTTCTATTCCCAGAGAAGACTTACCCGGTATGCGCTGAATTCGGACTGATTCGGCCTCCAGGGCAAGCGATAATTCCTCGCTCAGGCCGGCTACCTGGCTGACCTTGATACCGGCATCCGGGAAAAATTCATAGGTGGTGATAATGGGGCCTGGGTGATATTCACGGACTTCGCCTGAAACTTTGAATTCCCTGAGTTTTTCTTCGATCCGACGTTTTTTTTCAAACAGCTCATTGCGGTCTATTTTTTCGCTCGGTTTTCCCGGATCAAGCAAACTGAAGGGAGGGAAGTGATAATCTCCAGCTTTTCTTAGATCAGGCAGGAGGAGCCCTTGTTCCTCAGATCTGGCAGGTGGCTCTGATTGGTCAGCCGGCAGCAGCTTTTCTCCCTTTTTATAGGCACCCTTTTCTGGCCTGGTCACTTTCCTTTCTTCAACCGCTTGAGGCTGAATTTCTCCCGGTCTGATGGCCGCTTTCGATTTTTCAGCTGCGCTCAGCTCAACTTCATTTTCCCTCGCTTTTCTGTATTTTTCCTCAATTTTCTTTTTCATTTTTTCTTTTTTTCTGGCTTGCCCGTACTGCGTTATTCTTATTTTCACTGTTCGGGCGGTTGAATGAAAAAGCCTGGAGAATAAACTGACTGTACCGGAAAGTGTCCAGCGGGTGGTAAAGAGGAGAATAAGAGCCAGAAGGCAGAGAAGCACAAAGAATGAGCCAGTGTGATTAAGATAGTCGA
>JAKPXU010000208.1 GCA_029571905.1 Acidobacteriota bacterium
GCCCATGCTAAAACAAAAGTTAAATCAGAAACAAGCCCAGAAATTGATCCTGGCACCAGCCCTGCAGCAGGCGATTAAGCTTCTTCAGCTGACCAATCTTGAATTGCAGCAGGTGGTTTATGATGAGCTGGCTGAAAATCCACTGCTGGAGATGGAGGGCGATTGGGGAGAACCTCAGGCCGGAGTGCTTGCCGCTGAGGAGGCCAGGACAGAGTCAGAAAGTGCTCAGCAGGATAACAACGGGCAGGATTATGACGAGGTCATTTTTTCCAGCGGGTTTGAGGACTATCTGGACGAATCTATTCCGACTCTGGCCGAATACGGTCAGGATGAGACCCGCTTCGAAAATCAGGTTTCGGAGAGTCCCTCTCTCTGGGATCACTTGAACTGGCAGGCCGGTTTGACTTTTTTTGAGCCGCGAGAATTAAAAATAGCGGAATATATTATCGGTAACATTAACGAAGATGGCTATCTGACAGTCAGTCCAGAAGAAATAGCGGCCAGATTGGGAGAAGATGTGGCGGTGGTGGAAGAGGTTCGATCGAAGGTCAAAATGTTTGATCCGCCTGGGTGCGGCAGCCTGACTCTAAAGGAATCGCTGCTGGCCCAGATGGATTCGCTTAATCTTCAGGATGAAGTGGCCAGAAAGATAATCAATGACTACCTGCCCTGGCTGGAAAAGGCAGCCCATCAAGAGCTGGCCAGTGCGCTGAATATCTCTCTGCCTGAATTGCGCCTTCATCTTGATGTAATTAAGAATCTCGATCCGGCTCCGGGGCAGAAATACAGTGGAGATAAAACAATTTATGTTGTCCCAGACATTTATGTCATCAGGGAACACGGCCAGTGGAAGGTTTATCTCAATGAAGAGGGGCTGCCCAGGTTAAGGCTTAACCACTATTACCGGCAGCTGGCTCAGGCCGGGATGGCAACTGATGAGGAGACGGCCAGGTTCATTAAAGACAGAATGAAAAGAGCCCTCTGGTTTATCAAAAGCATCAATCAAAGGAACAGGACGATTTACAGAGTGGCAGAGTATATTGTCAGAAAACAGAAGGATTTTCTGGAAAGAGGGATAGAAGCTTTAAAGCCAATGACTTTGATGGAAATTGGTCAGGAACTGGGACTGCACGAATCAACCATAGGCCGGGTAGTCGCCAATAAATATATGATGACTCCGCTTGGCCTATTTCCTTTAAAATTTTTCTTTCATAAGTCTCTCAATGGAGTCTATGGAGGAGAAATTTCCTCCTTGAAAATAAAAGACAGAATAAGGAAGCTTGTCCAGAATGAGGATAAAGCCAATCCCTTGAGTGATGAGGAAATAGTTGATATATTAAGGCGTGAAAATGTGCAAATCGCTCGCCGGACGGTGGCCAAATACCGTGGTCAGCTGGGCATTCCGCCGGCTAATATTAGAAAAAAGAAATTTTTACTGGAGGAGGTCGAATGATCGTTAATTTTACGGCCAGACATACGGAGTTGACTGAGGATATCAAGGATTATTGCGAGAAAAGGCTAAAAAGAATGGGCAAAATTCTCGATGAAGTGCAGCAAATCGAAGTCATCCTGACCGAAGAGAAGAGCCGGAAAAGAGCAGAACTGCTGGTCAAAAGGCGGGGCGAAGATTTTGCTTTGTCAGAAGAAACGACCGATATGTTCAATTCACTGAACAAGGTTTTTGACAGTCTGGAAAGAAAGATAGTTAAGGAAAGAAGAAAGTTGATTCAGAAACGCCGGCGGGCGGCTGCCCGTCAGCCTGTCATCACTCCTCTAGCCGGGCCTGAAGCCGAAGCTGGTTTAGCTCGATTTCCCTATTATTCTGACCAGCCGATCAGCCTGGAGGAAGCTCTGATCCGGTTGATGGATGGCCAGAAAGAGGCTTTTCTGTTCAGAAAAAAAGGCAGCGACGGCTGGGCCGTTGTCTTTCGCCGCCCCGATGGTAGCATCGGGCTGGTTGACCCAGAAGGCTGAAAAGGGTAACCTAGCTGGCGATTGATTGGAAATTGGTTTTACTGGTAAGGAGCTGTTAAACGTGAGGTTATCCAATATTATCAGCGATGAGACTATCCTTCTTGGTATTAAGGCACAGAGCAAGTCAGAGGCATTACGGGAGATGGTTAAGTTTCTGGAAAAAAAGGAGCTGATCAACAGAGCAGATGAGGTAATAGAAAAGCTGGAGCAACGTGAATCTCTGGGAACAACGGCTCTGGGTGAGGGGGTAGCTATTCCTCACTGTAAAGTCAAATGGGTGACAAATCCTATTATCTTAGTAGGAATATCGAAACGTGGGGTTCCTTTTGAGGCCCCCGATGAGCGCCCGGTCAATATCTTTTTTCTACTCATCACCTCGCTTGAGGACCCGACCCTGAATCTTCAGATTCTGGCCATGATTGCTCAGTTGATTAAAAAGTCACCTGAGTTAAAAGAAAAGCTGTTGCAGGCCAAAAGCCCGGCTGAAGTCAGGGAGATTATAAGGAGACAGGAAGAAAAACAAATTGAATAAAACCAGAAAGAAGCAGACTGCCAGACGGGCCAGCAGTCAGAAAAAAATGGTTTCTTCTTCCGAACCACCCTGTCAAATTGTCATCTCAGCCGGGTTATTGAATATATTTGGAGTTGGGACCCTGATCATTGGCGACAGTGGTATAGGCAAAAGTGAAAGCGCTCTGGAACTAATTGCTCGTGGTCATAAATTTATTTCTGATGACGTGGTTGAGATATTTGAAGACAAACATGGTCAGCTTCAGGGTCGCTCGCCCCGGTTGACCAGGAATTTTATGGAAATTAGAGGACTGGGAATTATCAATATTAAAGAAATTTTCGGGCCGCGAGCCCTGCAGGAAAAGGCCCCGATCCATCTGGTCGTCAGGCTGAAAAAATGGAGCAAAAAAATGGAAGTGGATCGCCTGGGCCTGAAGTTTCCTGAAGATTACCTGCTAGCCGGGAGAAGAATTCCACAGCTACATATTCCGGTGGCTCCTGGTCGAAATATTGCCACTCTGATTGAAGTTGCTTGCCGCGTTTTTCTGCTGAGACAAAGAGGCTATGAGGCTGCTCAGGATGTCATCAGGCGGCTGGAAAAGAGGCTTTCAGCCAAGAGGAATTAATGGGTAAGGACAGAGGAAATGGCGATTTCATCATCATCACCGGTTTATCCGGCTCCGGTAAGACGGTGGTCAGCCGTTTCCTGGAGGATCTGGGCTATTATTGCGTTGATAACCTCCCGGCCAAACTGATTCCGGGGCTGGTTGATCTCTGGCAGAAAGGCAAAGTTGAAATTGCCCGGATGGCACTGGTCATAGATATTCGTGAACCAAATTTTCTGAATGATTTTCCTCGGATTCTCAAACAGCTCAGGGTCAAACCCAGGCTGATCTTTCTGGAAGCTGCGGATGAAGCTCTGGTCAAAAGATTCAGCGAAAGCCGTCGCCCCCATCCCTTAGCGAAAAAGGGCTCTATTCTGGACGGAGTCAGGCTGGAAAGGAAAAAGCTGGCGCCAATTAAGGCCATGGCTGACGAGGTCATAGATACTACCGGACTCAGTATTTCTCAGCTGAAGGACCTGGTGGCCGGCCAGATCCTGGAGGAAAAGAAGCAGCATCTGCAGATAAACATTATTAGCTTCGGCTATAAATACGGCCTGCCTCTTGACTCTGACCTGGTTTTTGATACCAGATTTTTGCCTAACCCCTTTTATGTTGATAAGCTGAGAAATCTCAATGGCAAATCAAAAAAAGTTCGCGAGTTTGTTTTGAAATCGCCGGAGACCATTGAATATCTTCACCATCTCCAGGATTTTATCGACAACCAACTCCCGGGCTTTCAAAAAGAGGGGAAAAGTACTCTGACCATCTCCATTGGCTGTACCGGTGGCAAACATCGGTCGGTGGTTATTGCTGAAGCTTTGAGGAATCATTTCCGACAGAAAAAGCTGGAAGTGAAAATAATTCACCGGGATATTTATAAATAAGATAGAATTAGTTAAAATATTAGGGATTTAGCTACTGGCGGTTTTTTTATGATAGGTGGAGTGATAGTTTCACACGGCAAGCTGGCTGAAGAACTGCTTAATGCCGTCATGATTATTCTGGGTGAAGCCCCAAATATTGAGGCTATCTCTATTGGCTGGTACGATGATGTGGAGGAGTCGAAGAAAAAGATCAGCCAGAGTATAAAAAAAGTTGACCAAAAAAACGGTGTGATCATTTTTACCGATATGTTTGGCGGCACTCCTTCTAATCTAAGCTTCAGTTTTCTGGCTGAGAATAAAGTGGAAATTATTACCGGTGTCAATATGCCCATGCTAATCAAGTTTGTCTCTTTACAGAGGAATAACAACCTGAAAGAGGTGGCCAAAAAGGTGGCTGATCAGGGGAAAAAGAACATTCATCTGGTCAGCAGCCTGCTTAATTCCAGGTCGAAATAATATAGTCTGAACTATGCTCGAAAAAAAAGTGACAATCAAAAATAAGCTCGGTTTACACGCCAGAGCGGCGGTTAAATTTGTTAACCTGGCCAATCGTTTTGCTTCTTCAGTGCGTCTGGTCAAAGATAACAGTGAAGTTGACGGGAAAAGTATTCTGGGTATTTTAACCCTGGCTGCCGGTCAGGGTACCCAGCTCAAACTGGTCGTCTCTGGCCGGGATGAAGAGCAAGCGATAAAGGCCTTAACCGAATTGATTAACAACCGCTTTGGCGAGGACGAATAAGCATGGAAGTTATCCGGTTACGCGGTCTGGCAGTTTCTCCAGGAATAGGCATGGGCGAAGCCATATTGTCGGAAAGGATTGTTTTCACTTCGCGGCGAGAAACCATTTCTGATCATCAAGTGCCGGATGAGTTAAAACGATTACGTCGAGCTTTTGATCGAACCAAAGAGGAACTGCAACGGCTCAAAAGTTATATTGAAAAGCAGATGGGGAAAGATCAGGCTTTTATTTTTGATGCTCATCTGATGATTCTGGATGATCCCATGCTGATCTCCAATCTGGAAAAAGTCATAACCGAAGAAAAGGTCAAAGCTGAATGGGCCATCACCACGGTCAATAACCATTTTGCCAGCCTGTTTGAATCTCTCTCTGATGAATATTTTCAGCAAAGGAAGACAGACATTTCTGATGTTCTGGCCAGGGTTTATCGGCATTTAGAAAGAAAAAAGCAAAAAAAAGAAGATCTTGACAAGCCGGTCATACTGGTTGCCCGCGAACTTCTGCCTTCAGAGGCAGCTATTTATCTCAGCCAGAAAAATGTCATGGGGGTTGTTCTGGATATGGGTGGTATGACTTCCCACACAGCTATTCTAGCCAGATCGCTGAACATTCCAGCTGTGGTTGGGCTGCATGATGCCAGTTTAAAAGTCAAAACTGGTGATTTCATTATTGTTGACGGTACAGATGGAGAAATTATTCTTAATCCTTCCCCAGCCATTAAAAGAGAGTTCAACAGTAAAAAAGAGAGATATCAAAATTACCAGAAAGAACTGAAGAAAATCGCCAGGTTGAAGTCTCGAACTCTGGATGGAGTTGACTTTATTCCGCTGGCCAATATTGAACTGCCGGAGGAAGTGGAGACAGCCTTTTCTTTTGGAGCCGAAGGAGTAGGGCTGTTTCGTTCGGAATTTATTTATCTCCAACGGCCGACGCTGCCTTCAGAAGAAGATCATCTGTCTATTTACCGTCAGATGGCCAGAAGGACCTATCCCCGGCCAGTTTATATCAGAACAATTGATATCGGCGGGGAGAAGAGTTTGCCCTGGCTCAATATAGAAAAGGAACCGAATCCTGCTCTGGGCTTAAGGGCTATCCGCTTTTCTTTGAGAAACCGAGAGCTTTTCCGGACGCAAATCAGAGCTATCCTCAAGGCCAGCGAACGTCACAACGTTCGACTGATGGCTCCAATGATTACTGAATTAGAAGAAGTGGTTGAACTTAAGACAATCGTGGAAGAGGTTAAAGACGAACTGAGGCAAAATAAGATTCCATTTGATGAAGAAATGCCAATAGGGGTAATGATTGAAGTGCCGGGGGCAGCTGTGTTGATAGACAGTATCATCCAGGAAGTTGATTATGTCAGCATTGGCACCAATGATTTAATTCAATATTATCTGGCTGTTGACCGGGGCAATGAGGCTGTCTCTTACCTTTTTAAGCCTCACCACCCGGCAGTTCTCCAGCTGCTGGCCCGGGTGATCAAAACAGTCAATAAAGCCGGGAAGGAGGTGACAGTCTGCGGCGAAATGGCCGCCGACCCGCTCTCGGCCATTATCTTGCTTGGCATGGGCTTAAGGCATTTCAGTATGAATCCCATTTTTATCCCCAGAGTTAAAAAAGCCTTGAAAGAGGTGGAAACGAGGACCGCCCGGGAAGCAGTCAAACAAGCCCTCAAATTAAAAACTGCCACTGAGATTGAGGAGTTTATGATAGAAGCTATAATCAGGAAGTATCCTCAGGCCTTTTTCTTGAGTCGTTTTGGCTCTTAGATAGGAGCACTGCTCGTAGAATCAATCTCGTCCGTAAATATCCTCGAGCCGGACTATATCGTTTTCGTCAGAAGAACCAAGCCAGAGTTCCAGCACCCGGGCAGGCTGTGAGCCGGCACCTTTCAGCCGGTGAGGTGTTTCAGCCGGAATGAAAATCTCTTCACCTGGCTGTGGCTGCCAGCAGCAAGCACCTAAGGTAACCTCCAGACCCTCATCCAGTACCACCCAGTATTCGCTGCGGTGGCGATGATACTGGAGGGAAAGTAAGCCACCTGGATTAACCGTGATAATTTTAAGGCTGGAAGCTAATTGATGGGGATAACTGCGAAATTTCCCCCAGGGCCTGACCTCTTCATAGATCAGTTGTTTTATAGTTTCCGGGGTAATAACCTCACTCATTGACCTTGCCTCTTGCCTCAAGAATTTCGGTTGTCAGTCCTATTTCTCTCAAGGGGGTTAGCTAGGAGGTTAGCTAGAAAGGAATATCATCTTCCCCTTCGCCTCCAGGGCCACCCTCCTCCGGGAATTCGTTACCTGCTGGCTCTGATATATCCGGGAAATCAGTCGGTGAATAATCAGCTGCCTCGACACCAGCCGGCATTTCTTCAGCGGCTGCTGGCCGGCGGCCAAGGAGAACGACATTCTGAGCTTCAACCTCAGTCGTATATCTTTTGTTACCGTCACGTCCTTCCCAGCTTCGATTGCGCAGCTTGCCTTCGATGAGTACCTGGCGACCTTGCTCCAGGTATCTCTGGCAGAATTCGGCCAATTTACCCCAGGCCACGATACGGTGGAACTCTGTTCTCTGTGAGGTCTGTTTGGTATCTGGATAATAAATACTTTCGTTGGTCGCTACCTGAAAAGAGGCCACTGCCCGGTTGCTCTTAGGCAGATATCTCAGCTCTGGCTTTCTTACCAGATTGCCGACCAGAATTACCCGATTCAAACTGTTTAAGTCTCTCATTTTCCCACCAGTTCGTTAATTTTTTGCTGGGCCAGCCTGGCTTCTTCCTGCTGAGGATATTTGCTGACCAGAAGTTTGAAAGTGGCCAGGGCTTCGTCTTTTTTTCCCTGCTGAATAAAGCTCATACCTTTTTTTAGATAGGCAGCTGGGACTTTATCGCCGTTTGGATAATTGAGCATCAGGTCATTGAAACTTTCAATAGCTTCCGTATATTTCCCCTGACTGTAATAACATTCTCCTATCCAGTAGAGAGCGTTATCAGCCAGAGGAGTGGTCGGGTATTGCTGCAGGAAAAGCTTGAAACTCTCTATCGCCAGATCATAATTTCCCTTAAGATAATCACTGTAAGCATTGTTGTACATTTCCTGGGCTGGAATGGTCACCACCGCTGTCTGGACTGGTTGACTGGCCGCTGGTTCTGTCTTTTTGGTCACCGGCTGCTTGCTGCTCTTCGAACTTCCTTTTTGTCCTGCTTTAAGTTCTTCACTTAGAGACTGTACAGCCTGAAGTATATCCTGCAGAGTGGAAAGCTGGAACTGCAGCTCCTCCAGACTGGAATTAACTTTCTGATATTGAAGGGGAAGGTTGTTTATTTCAGTTCGAAGAGATTCATCAGCAGCCTGACTTTTTCGCAACAGGTCATTGAGAATCTTGACCTGGTCCTTGATTTCTTTGAGCTCAGCCGTATTCTGCTTGACCATTGAGGCCAGCTCAGCCACCTGCAGCTTTAAGGACTGAATATCTTGATACATCAGCTCATAGGTCTTCTTACTCTGGTCATCAGTTGTCCCCGTCCCGGCTGAGAAAAAAACCAGGCTGAATAACAACAAAGAAAAGATAACAATGACTGGATGACTGTTTTTCACCTGCTTATTTCTCAATTATCAAAAATTGAGCCCTCCTGTTTTTAGCCCAGGCGTTTTCATCATGACCAGGGTCCAGTGGCTGGCTTTTACCATAAGAAATAATCCTCATTCTGTCAGGCGAAATACCCAGGCTGACCAGGTAGTCCATGGTGCTTTTGGCTCTTTTTTCTCCCAGAGCCAGGTTGTATTCTTCTGTTCCACGTTCATCGCAATGACCTTCAATGAGGATTTTAACGGTCGGATGGTTTTTAAGCCATTGAGCATTGGCTTCCAGCACCGGCACAGCATCACTTCTTATTTCATAACGATCATAATCAAAGAAAATCATGCTCAGGGGCTTTTCCTGATTAATTTCTTCCAGTGTTTTTTTCTGGAAAATTTCTTCTTCGGTGAGGACTGGCTCTTTGAGTGCTGGCTCCTCAACTTTCTCGACTTTGGGCTGTTCCTGAGCTTGAGGTGCAGGCGGCGGAGGCGGAACTTCCTCAACTTTTTTCTTGCAGGAGGTAGAAACAGATAAAATCAGGATAATAGACAATGAAACAATCAGCAGCTTTTTCATTACTCCTCCTAAAATAAAAATATAGGATAACCAGATTTTTTAATCTTTATTCATTATTCATTTTATACAATGAAGGTTCGGAACTGTCAACTTAAATAGGTGAAAGCTAATCTAATTGGTCCAGTTTGGCAACTTGTTTTCCCCCTGAGAAGTCAGGACCCGCAAATTAGATCCATCATAATCAACCGAATAAATCTGAATTGATCCAGACAGATTAGAAGAAAACACCAGATGCCTTCCATCTGGTGACCAGGAAGGAGATTCATTTCTGGATTTTGTTTCGGTTAGCTTGGTGATCTGATTGGTTTTCAAGTTTAGCAGATAAAGATCGAAAAAATTATTAACTCTGGAAACGAAGACGATCCGTTCTCCATCAGGCGACCAGCCAGGAGAGTCAAGATAATTGCCACCGAAGCTGACCTTGCGGACATTGCCACCCTCGGCGCCCATAAGATAAATTTGTGGAAAACCTGTCCGGTCAGAAGTGAAGGCGATCTCCCGGCCAGTTGGCGACCAGGAGGGGGCAGTGTCGATAGCTGAGTTATAGGTGACCCGCTGGATATTTGTTCCGTCCGCTCTGGCCACATAAATTTCAGCATTGCCATCGCGGGTTGAGCAAAAAGCTAACTTTTTCCCGTCTGGAGAAAAGGCTCCTGAGAAATTAGTTCCTTTGGTCGAAACTGGAACCATTTTCCCCTCATATGGATACAGGATGATCAGATCCGGATTTCCTGCCCGGTAGGAAGTAAAGACAATGGCCCGCTGATCAGGCGACCAGGCTGGCATATAATCTCTCCATTTGTTAAAGGTCAGTCTGGTCTGGTTAGCTCCATCATAGTCCATCATATAAAGCTCATCATTTCCATCGCGGCTGGAGACAAAAACGATTTTAGTCGTAAAATATGGCCTCTCACCATAAATTTTCAGCAACTCATCAGCCAGACGGTGGGCGACCAGCCTGAAAGCTTCTGGCTCAGCCTGGTATCTTTTGCCGAGGATCATCCGTTCGCTTTTGACGTCATAAATTTTGGCTTCAAAAACGATTTTCTCCCGGGCCTGTGTTATCTCACCAACCACCAGTATTCGCGTCTGAATTGATTCCCAATCTTTAAAAAATATTTCTTTTGGATTGAGAGGGCGAATATAGCTCAAATGCTCTTGTGGCACCAGTGAAAAAACCCGGCTATAATTGAGGTCAGCTTGCAGCACTTTATGTATGGTTTCAGCTGCCTCTTTTGCCTGGGAAACAGAAGCGTCATAAATAAAAGGAGGAACAGCCAGCGATATAGCTGGAACTCCTTCTCTGATGGTCAGTACTACTTCCTGCTGACTGCCAGCCGGGGTTAACAGGGCTATAATCAGCAGGAAAGCCACAAATAAACCTGAAAGGGTTTGTTTTTTTCTCATTGGCTTCGCTCAAAAATAAGATGTATGACCAGATAGTCATGTTCAAAATCGCGGGGCAAAGGAGGGAAAGGAGAGGCCAGCTCAACTGCTCGCCTGGCGGCTAAATCAAGGGCTGGCACATTAGAAGGCTGTTCAATCTTGAGATCAGCTATTTGCCCATTTCTTAAGATCTTAAAATAAATTACTGACTGATATTCACCGCTAAAACTAAGATTATCGGTGGCGGTAAACCAGTTGCCGGAAACTCGATCGATAATTATCTGAAGATAATAGGTATAAGGAAAAGAGCCAGTAGCCAGGGGATCACCATAGCCAAAACCGAATCCACCACCAGTCCCCTCGCCGACCCCTATTCTCAGGCCGGAACCGCCTCCACCACCAGTACTACCACTGCCTGTTCCGGCGACCTGGCCTTCTGTCCCTGCCCCTGTTTCCACTCCTGGCTGGGGAGCCTGAATAGCAGTTTTTTTGGGCGGAGTTTTCTCCCTGGTTTTTGTTTTAGCTGTTTTTTCTTCCGGATAACGAAGTGAACTCTGACTGCTGGCTTGAGTTTTCTCGGGGACAGTCAGCTCTTTCATAGTTTCTTTCCTGGCTGCCGGCTGAGCACCGGAACCAGGCTGACCGCCAGAGCCTGAACCGCCCGAGCCGAGACTGCTGCCTCCACCTCCGCCACTGCCGCCAGGTCCACCAGGCAGACTGACAAAATTCAGATTGACGTAATGAACCAGGCCTTTATTTTTGGAGCCACTCAGGTAACTCGAAAAGCCCACCAGAGAAAATATAATAAGATGCAAAAAAACTGACATGATCAAGGCTCTTTTAAACTGATTGTTGGCGAGTGGAGAAGAGTTCATCATTCTGTCCGCTTCTTAGTCGTCGTCTTTTCCACCGGTTCAGTGACCAGACCGACGACCTCGATGCCGGCTTTTTTGATAATATCCAGGACCTGAATCAGCTGACCATAACTGAGATTCCGGTCTGCTCGCAAATAGACGATTTTTTTGGTTTTATTGAAGAAATATTCCTGAAGTCTTCTTTCCAGGAGATTAACGTTGATAACCGATTCACCCAGATGTATGTAGCCATCAGCCGTAATGGTTAAGGTCAGGCCCTCTTCGGCTGGGGCCGATTCTGTTTCGGCCTGGGGTAAATTGATCCCGATGCCCGATTGCATCATGGGAGCGGTCACCATAAAAATGATCAGAAGAACCAGCATAACGTCAACCAGAGGGGTGACGTTGATTTCGGACATAGAGGTCCCGATTCTTTTTCGGCCGTTGATGGTCGAACCTGAGTTAAGATTAAGAGCCATAGGCTTTTTCTATTATATTTAAAAATTCCAGATTAAAATCATCCATGGTGCTTATAATTTCTTTGATCCGGCCCAGAAAATGATTATAGGCAATAACTGCCGGTATGGCTGCAAACAAACCTATGGCTGTGGCGATCAGAGCTTCAGCTATTCCAGGAGCAACCGTTACGAGGCTGGCTGATCTGACCACCCCGATTTTGTGGAAGGCATCCATAATGCCCCAGACTGTGCCTAATAGGCCAATAAAGGGCGTGACACTGCCACAAGTGGCCAGAAAACTCATCATTTTCTCCAGCTGATTGATTTCCTCATTCGAAGCCCGGAGAAGTGAACGGTTGATAAGTTCCAGCTTCTCGCCACTAATTGAATTTTGAGATTGGGGATTGGACCTGGTCAGGTGAACCAGCTCTTTGAAGCCCGCTTGAAAGATGCTGGTCAGAGGACTATTCTTATATCTCCTGGTGGCTTCGTTCACCTCGTTTAGAGATCTGCTTCGCCGGAAAATCTCCAGGAACTGACGTGAAGAAACCTCTTTCCGTTTCAAGCTGCGAGCCTTATAAATGATGATTGCCCAGGAAAAAACAGAAAAAAGGATTAAAACCAGAAGGATAAACTTAACAACAATTGTTGCCTGTGAAATTAAACTGAAAACGTTCATAACTTTTTCAAATTAACACAGGCTTCGGCTGGTGTCAATTCATCAGCCGAAAGCCTGATAGCCTAGCCTAGCTTGACCGACAAGCCAATAAGAGTTTAAATAATGGAACATCATTAACCGGAAATTAGAGGCAGCGTGAACAATCTGAAAAAAAATATCATCCATCCGCCCAGACTGCTGGCCATCAGTTTCCTTCTGGCCATTTTGATTGGAACAGGGCTACTTTGTCTGCCTGCCGCCACTCGTTCCGGCCATATTTCTTTCATCAACGCTCTCTTTACTTCAACTTCAGCTATTTGTGTAACCGGGCTGACCGTGGTTGATACGGCCACTTACTTCAGCCTGTTCGGCCAGATTGTTATTATCTGCCTGATTCAGCTCGGCGGCCTGGGTATCATGACCTTTTCCAGTTTCATTCTTCTGACGGCCGGCCGTTCGGTAACGCTTACCGGAAAAATGGTGGTTGAAGGTTCTTTTCGGCCAGCGGTGATTTCAGACTTCCGCTCCTTGCTCAGAGATGTCTTTGCCTTTACTTTTAGTCTGGAAGCAATCGGTGCTATCCTTCTGCTGGTCAGGTTTAAAGGTGATTTACCCCCCGGGCAGGCTGTCTTTTCTTCTGTTTTCCATGCGATTTCAGCTTTCTGTAATGCTGGTTTTTCTCTCTTTTCTGGTAACCTGATGTCATACCGTTCTGATCTGGCCATCAATCTAATCATTATGATTCTGATCATTGCCGGGGGACTCGGCTTTTTCGTTTTGCAAGAACTGAAGCGAGCTGCCAGAAATCTTTTAAAAAAGGAAAGAACCAAATTTTCCCTCCATACAAAACTGGTTGGCCTGATCACCGCCTCGATTATTATTTTTGGGGCTGTTCTGGTATTTTTAATAGAAAATGGCCGTGGTTTTTCAGGTCTGCCCCTTAAAGATCGCTGGTTGGCCTCATTTTTTCAGGTAGTTTCAGCCAGAACAGCTGGCTTCAATACTATTGATTTGAATATCTTATCTGTCGCCTCAATTCTGCTGTTGATGCTGGTCATGTTTATTGGCGCTTCTCCTGGTTCCACCGGTGGTGGTGTCAAAACGACCACTTTTGGTTTGATATTTGCCTTTTTAAAATCAAAGATTCAAGGCTATGAAATTCCCAGAATCTTTTCCAGAGGTATTAAGGATGAAGACCTGATCAAAGCTTTTACTCTGGTTCTTCTGGCCATGGCCTTAATTTTTACTGCCACTTTTTTGATTTTGCTGGTCGAACCGGAGCTAAGCTTGAAGGCCGTGTTGTTTGAAATTATCTCGGCTTTTGGCACGGTCGGTCTATCTCTGGGAATTACTCCTTCTCTCCTGCCATTGAGCAAACTGATTCTAATCATTGTCATGTACATAGGCAGGATTGGGCCACTGGTCATTCTGGCTGCCTTCAGCCGGGTCAAACCAGCCGGTCATTTTCAGTTTGTTGAAGAAAATATCATGGTGGGCTAAAATATATTAAGCTTTTGATCGATAGTCAGCGGAGAACAAAATGAAATTTGCTATCATCGGGCTGGGCAGTTTTGGTAGCTATCTGGCCCGCACCCTTTATGACAAAGGCCATGAGGTCATGGTCATTGATAAAGACAAAGATAAGATTGAAGGAGCCAAGGATTTTTCTACCCAGGCCGTCTGGATGGATTCGGCTGATAAAGAAAGCCTGAAAGCCCTGGGTGTTCCGGATATGGATGTGGTGGTGGTCAGCCTTGGCCCGGAGATGGAGCCTTCCATTTTAACTGTCCTTTACCTTCATGAACTCGGCGTTAGCCGCATCATGGCCAAGGCCCTGAGCTCTGATCATGGGAAGATTCTGGAAGCGATCGGGGCCACCGATGTCATCTATCCTGAGAGAGATATGGCCATCAGACTGGCTCAGAAACTCAGCTCGAGAAACGTCCTCGAGTATTTGCCTCTGGCCGAAAATATCAGCATCCAGGAAATTGTACCACCGGAGAGCTTCATCGGGAAAAGACTGAAAGACCTGAATCTAACCAACAGATATCATGTTCAGGTCATTGCCATCAGGCAGCTGGTACCGGAAAAGCTAATTTTCATACCGGGGGCAGATTTTTTGATTAAAGATAGTGATGTGCTGGTCGTTATGGGCGAAGAAGACAACATCGCTGAATTATGTGCCGGTAAGAAGTAAATTTCTTAAAAGTTCTTTAGCCACCTGTTTGGCTTTTTCGCCAGTCTCCCTGACGGGCCCGACGCAGGACGGACAGCCAGCTTCACAGGGACAGTTGTCGATCGTCTGGAGGCAGGCCGCCAGCAAATCCTGCCGCATCTCAAATAAAGCAGAAGACAACCCCAGGCCACCGGGAAAATTATCATAAAGGAAAATGTTGGGTGAGAAATCTGGCGATAGAACATTTTCCAGTCGTTCATTAAAGACTGCTTTCCGGCCAGGTAAATCTCTGGGTGGGATTGATTCGCCAGTGAAATTATCGCCGATAGCTACCCCCAGGTCGTGGCGGTCGCACATGACGAAAAAGGGAGCCACCTGATGAAGAACATAGGCCAGGCCGAACAGCCCGTTTATCCTCTGCTCAGAGGTGAAGGGTAACTTCTGATAAATTTCAGCCGGGACAGTCAGCCAGAAACCGGCGGTGCTCATCTCATTCTGAGGTAATTGCAGTTCACCCGAGCCAACATTTTCCATAGTGTGGAATTTAATTTTCTTAAAGCCGACTACCTGGGTAGCTACATGGACTTCTCCCCGGGTGGCCGAACCCCGGGGCAGTTCCTCCTGGTCAAAGATATCCAGAATTTTTACATTGGTATAATCTATGGCATCAGTAAAATAATCGACATCGGTTTTTTTCACATAAGCTTTTCTTTCCTCAAAGTCAAATTTTTCCACAAAATATTGCTCGCCCTCGCAGATATAAATAGCTTTCGGATGAAGGGTAGTCAGGGCTGAAGAAAAATCAACCTCGGCAATGACCCGCGGCTTATCGGTGGTATCAACGACCACAAAATTATCAGAACTGATACTGCGGAGGGAAACAGCATCAGCCGGATAGGCTTCTGATGTCCAGAACCATTTGTTCTGGCTGTGGAGGAGCATTTGCTCTTCTTCCAGCAGCTTGAGCAGGTCAGTCACTTCAGCCGTGCCGAATTTTTCTCCATCTTCAAATGGGAGCTCAAAAGAGGCACATTGAACATGACTCAGTAAAATGGAAGGATTGTCTGGATTGATCAGAGCCATCTCGGGTGAACTGGAGAAAAAATAATCGGGATGGGCAATGATAAATTGATCGAGTGGAGCAGAGGAAGCAACCAGGACAGCAGCTGATTTTCCTGTCTTACGGCCAGCTCGTCCCGCTCGCTGCCAGGTGCTGGCAATCGTCCCTGGATAGCCAGCCAAGACTGCTGCATCCAGGGTGCCGATATCTATGCCCAGCTCGAGGGCATTGGTAGAAACAACTCCCAGGATTTTGCCTTCGCGCAGTCCTTTTTCAATTTCTCTTCTCCTGGCCGGCAGATAGCCGCCACGATAACCACGAATAAGTCCTGCGTCCCTGAGGTTCTTTTCAATTTCTTCTTTTAGATAGGTAACCAGGACTTCAGTCAGCAGCCGGCTCTGGGCAAAGACAATTGTCTGTAAGCCCTCCTTGAGAAAAATGGAAGCCAGCCGCCTGGCTTCATTGATATAGGAACGTCTGATACCAAGCAATGGATTGATGACCGGAGGATTGTAAAAGATAAAATATTTTTCACCGCGCGGAGCGCCATTGTCAGCGATCAGCTCAACTTCTTCCTCGATCATCTTGCTGGCCATGTCCACCGGGTTGGCAATAGTGGCGGTGGACAGAATGAACTGTGGTTTCGAGCCATAAAAATTAGCCACTCGTTTCAGTCGCCTGATGACATTGGCCACATGGCTGCCAAAGACGCCGCGATAATTATGAAGTTCATCAATGATGACATATTTAAGATTCTCAAAAAGCTTGATCCACTTGGTGTGGTGGGGGAGAATGCCCGAGTGCAACATGTCGGGATTGGTAATAATGATATGACCCTGGCCACGTATAGCTCGCCTGGCATCCTGAGGCGTATCTCCATCATAGGTAAATATTTTGACACCAGCCCCGGCCAGCTCAATCGTTTCATCCAGTTCAGCTAGCTGGTCCTGAGAAAGAGCCTTGGTCGGAAAAAGATAAATTGCTCGTGATGAAGGTTCTTTAATAATTCTGTCCAGAACGGGCAGGTTATAACAGAGAGTTTTGCCGGAAGCAGTCGGAGTTACGATTACCACGTTCTTACCAGCCTGGACTTTTTCCCAGGCTTTTTTCTGATGAGAATAGAGATAATGAAAGTTCTTCTTCTTCAGACCGGCGACCAGTTCAGGTGCAACTTCAGGGGGGTAATCTTCCAGGACGGGACTTTGAGCCGGTAGATACTTGAGGGCAGTAATTGAATTAGAGGAGGCAGCCAGCCTCCTGATTTTATCAATTGCCACTAATAATTTCTGTTCTTTATCGATGTTATCCATGATATATATTCGGCTCCATTATAGACCAGGAACGAACTATTATTAATTAACACTGCTATTAATTAACACTGCCGACAGCCGCTCCTGACCTTCCTGGCCAGCTGCTCTTTCCTGGAGACAAAGGAAAAAATAAGCACCAGTCAAAAAAATCCTATCATGTCCTGTTACCCTTATCAATGGTTATCGAGAGGCCTGACCTTTGACCAATTTTAATGACGAGACGGATAAATTAATCCAGAAGAGATGGAAAAATTCCTTTCGGTGCTAAAATATACCTATGCTTCAGGAAATAAAAGTCAGAAAGGCAGCCCAGCACAATTTAAAGAAGATTGATCTGGAGCTACCCAGAAACCGACTGATTCTTATCACCGGGCCGAGCGGTTCTGGTAAGTCATCACTGGCTTTTGATACTCTTTTTGCCGAAGGTCAGAGGCGTTATCTCGAATGTCTTTCGGCTTATGCCCGGCAATTTATCGAGCAGCTGGAAAAGCCAGAGGTTGAATCGATTGAAGGACTATCGCCTGCTATTTCAGTTGATCAAAAAACCATAGCCTTTAACCCGAGATCAACGGTAGGAACAATTACTGAAATTTATGATTTCTTACGTCTGCTCTATGCCCGGTTGGGAACCATTTACTGCCCCGACTGCGAGGTTAAGGTTACTTCCAGCTCACAAGAGCAGATCATTAAACTCATTACTGATGAGCTTTCAGGCCAAAGAGTAAAAATCCTTGCCCCGGTGGTCAGAGGCCGCAAGGGGGAGTACCATCAGCTATTGGAACGTTTCAGACGCCGTGGTTATCTTCGGGCCAGGGTTGACGGCCGGCTGATTGATCTCGAAAAAAAAATCAGCCTGAATAAAAATCAGAAGCATAATCTGGAAATTTTGATTGATGAGCTCAGTTTGAAGCCTGAAAATGAGCGTCGGCTCAGGGAAGCCTTGAGCCGCAGCCTGGAGCTGGCCGACGGGGGCGTGGCCGTGGTCAATGAGGGAGGACAGGAATTTTATTTTTCGAGCCGGCTGTCCTGTCCGAACTGCGGACGCAGTTTCCAGCCGCTTGAACCCCGGGATTTTTCCTTTAACAGCCCATATGGGGCCTGCGGTCATTGTCATGGTCTGGGCTTCATGACTACCAACAACGAGTGGGGGGAAGTTGAGCTGACCGATAAGATTTGCCCTGTCTGTCAGGGACAGAGACTGAAAAGAGATAGCCTGTCGGTAAAGATAGGTCAGTTCAATATCCATGAGCTTTCCTCAGTGGCGGTTAACCGGCTGCTGGGGATTCTGGACAGGCTGGAATTTGGGCCACAGGAGAGGCTCGTTGCTGACAAAATTTTAAAGGAGATAAAAGCCAGGCTAAAGACTATGGAAGAACTGGGTCTATCTTATCTCGATCTCAGCCGGGCGGGGGCCACCCTGTCTGGAGGTGAGGCGCAGAGAATCCGATTGGCTGCTCAGGTGGGTTCAAGGCTGAGGGGTGTGATGTATGTCCTGGACGAACCGACTATTGGACTGCACCAGCGAGATAATGGGCGGCTGATAAAACTTCTCCGCCTGCTGCGCGATGCTGGCAATTCGATCATCGTAGTTGAACATGACGAACAGACCATCCGCTCAGCTGATTATCTGGTGGATCTGGGGCCAGGAGCAGGAGAAAGAGGTGGCTATGTGGTGGCCTGTGGTCCGTTAAGTGAAGTTCTCAAATCAAATGATTCCCTGACAGCTCAGTATTTAAGAAGGGAAAAATCTATCAAAATTCCAGAAAAAAGGCGGGAGCCTGGAGGGTGGCTGACGGTAGTCGGGGCAAGAGAGCACAATTTGAAAAACCTCAAGGTCAGATTTCCTCTGGGAGTGATGACAGCGGTCACCGGTGTTTCGGGTTCAGGAAAAAGCAGTCTGGTTTATGACATTCTTTATAAAGCATTGATCAAAAAATTTTATCGGGCCAGGGTTCAGCCAGGTCAACATGATTGTCTGGATGGCCTGGAAAATATTGACAAGGTTGTTCTGGTTGACCAGAAGCCAATCGGCAGGACACCGCGCTCCAATCCAGCCACCTACACCCAGATTTTCGGCCATTTGAGAGAGCTTCTGGCTATGACACCGGAGGCCAGACGCAGGGGCTACACTCCTGGCCGCTTTAGCTTTAATGTCCATGGAGGGCGCTGTGAGGAGTGCCAGGGAGCTGGAGTGAAAAAAATTGAGATGCATTTTCTGCCTGATGTTTATGTTACCTGTGACCGCTGCAGCGGACGGCGTTATAACCGCGAGACTCTAGCTGTTACCTACAAGGGGAAAAATATTTCTGACTATCTGGAAATGACTGTAGATGAGGCTTTTGAGCTCCTCAAAGCTCATCCAGCCCTGCGGCGAAAGCTTGGTCTTCTGCAAAAAGTGGGTCTGGGTTATTTGCGGCTGGGCCAACCGGCTACCCGGCTTTCGGGTGGAGAAGCCCAGAGAATTAAGTTGACCAGGGAACTCGGTCGCCGCCAGACTGGCAGAACTCTCTATCTTCTCGATGAGCCAACGACTGGCCTTCACTTTGATGATGTTTCCAAACTTCTGGCTGTACTGTCTGAGCTCGTTTCATTGGGCAATACGGTAATTGTTATCGAGCATAATCTTGAAGTCATCAAGTTTTGCGATTATATCATTGATCTCGGACCGGAAGGTGGGGAGGAAGGGGGTTACCTGGTGGCTCAAGGTACTCCAGAAGAGGTGGCGACAGTTGAAAATTCTCATACCGGCCGCTATCTTAAACAGGTCTTGTCAGCGAGCTTTCAAGCAGGTATAAAGGGATAGAGGCCAATGAGCTTTAAAGATATAGTCGGCAATGAGCAAATAAAAAAGATCTTAAAGCTGTCATTGCAAGAAAATCGCCTGCCTGGTTCGATCCTTTTCGCCGGGCCGGCCGGAGTGGGTAAAACCGCCACGGCTCTAACTGTGGCCAAAGCTCTCAACTGCCAGAATCTCAAGGATGATAGTTGCGATCGCTGCCATTCTTGCCGGCTGGTAGATCGCAGCCAGCATCCTAATGTCAGATTCATTACCAGGGAGAAAAACAGGGAACAAATTGTCAAGGATCAGGTAGATGAAATTAATTATCTGGCCCATTTGCGACCCTGGCAAGGAGGTCGTCTGGTCTTCATTATTGACCAGGCCGAACGAATGAATGAAACAGCTGCTAATTCCTTATTAAAAATCCTGGAAGAACCGGGTCCATCAGTCTATTTTATTCTTATTACTGAGGATCTTTCAGCTATTCTACCTACCATCAGGTCCCGCTGCCAGGTGCTGAAGTTTAAGAGAATAAGTCAGGAAGATCTGGAGCGGGCTCTGGAAACCAGAGGACTGCCGCCTGACCGGGCAGGGCTGATAGCCAGCACGACTGATGGTAATCTGGAGCTGGCTTTGAATCTTTCCTGGGAGGATTTCATAACCAGCCGGAACCGGGCCTGGCTGCTCTTTACCAGGCTCCTGGAGAAAGGAGAGGCTGAAG
>JAKPXU010000085.1 GCA_029571905.1 Acidobacteriota bacterium
CAGAGCCAGAGATTGTGCTCGGGATCGAATAAATAGCGATGCAGGATCAGCGGCTATAAGTTCAGAAGCGCCAAATGAATGGTTGCTGGCAATCCGACCTGCCCTGAGTAATTCTGAACTGACGCAGGTGTCGTAAGCTGAGCTTATTCCGACTCCAGCCGACCGCGACAAGATTCCTATTTGCAGACTGAAGGAAGATTGTTACTTGCTGGCTGAGGGGTCAACTACCCTGCCCATGAAAAGAATATTGCCGGTAGCTCTATCCTGAATGATAAAGATAAAAGGATGGTCAGCTCTAAAAACCAATTTTTTCACAACCATGGTTACCCCGACGACCAGGCCTGTCGCAGCAGCTGCCTCTGTTCCCTCCTCGTTGACCTCGACAAAAGCCTGGTGGACGACCTCGTTCAGATAAAAATCCCTCCGCCCATTGATCCCGGAAAAATCTGCTTCGGCCGGGGAAAAGGCGGTGGGCATGCCCATTCTGCCCAGGATTCCCTTTTTCCCGCCCATCATGTATTTAGTTTCAAATTTGAATTTCGGTAGATAAATATCAATCTTTTCGGATCTCAACTGCTTCTTATACTCATTAAGCTGGCTGGCTGTCAGGCGCGGCTCAAGGCTTGTGAGGTCATTTTTAGGCAGGAGAACCAGCATGGATATTTCCTGGCCAGCGTAAGGAAGTTCTACCAATTGCAGCTCGTCATTTTCCAGATAGTTGAATCGTTTCTCCCTGATGGACATCATCGGCACTTTAACTTTTTTCTCAGGGCTGACTATAAATTCTTCTTCTTTAGTGTTTTCCTTAGGAAACTGATTCTCCCATTTACCCTTAAAATAAATGGCATTGGTCAGAACCAGGCGGGTTAGCTGGTTAAGAACGCCGGGCGGAATTAAATCTTTAATCCTGTTATTGGTCTGTTCTTCAATCCAGCGGTTTATTATAAGGCGCGAATTCTCAGTTTCCCGGGTAAAGTCCAGGTCAGTCACCTTCCCGCCGTAATATTTTTCGACCGTGCTGACATATTCAGTTAAAAGCGGATACCCTTTCTGCGCCCAGAGGGCGTTGGCCGTGTGGAGTTCATATTGTTTGTCCTTTTTATTAATCAGATTAATAA
>JAKPXU010000217.1 GCA_029571905.1 Acidobacteriota bacterium
AGCTGGGGTTACGCCAGACTCCATGAGAGGATTGAAAAAAGAGCTATTCAGGAAATGAGACATGCTGAAAGCCTCATTGGCCGGATTCTCTTCCTGGAGGGGATGCCCATCGTCTCCGAGTTGAAGAAGATTTTTATTGGCACTGAAGTTTCCCAGATGATGGAATTTGATCATAAGGCTGAATTTGATGCCATCAAAGCCTATAATGCCGCCATAAAACTGGCTGGTGAAGTTGGCGATTATGCCACCAGAGAGCTGCTGGAAAAGATCCTGCAGGATGAAGATGCGCATATTGACGAAATCGAAGAGATCATGGACCAGATCAAACAGATGACTCTGCCCGTCTTCCTGACGACGCAGACTAAATAAGAAAGCTGGCTGGTATTTCTTTTGATAGCAAACTAATACTCAGCACTGGTTGAGTCTGATCAACTGGTGGCAAAGAGCGGAATCAGCCAGAATCGGTCCTGGTCGTTCTTCAATTGATGACAATCAGGTCCTGAAAGAAAAAAGCGAGCTGAGCTTTGGTCCTTTAGCGGCTCAGGATGGCAATTACTTCCAGGTGGCCTGTATGGGGAAAGAAATCAACCGGCGTCATATTTTCTAATTTATAACCACTCTCGAGGAGAAGTTGAAGGTCTCTGGCCAGCGTTTCAGGATTACAGGAAACATAGAACAAACTCGGAATCTGAAGAGAAATAACCTGTTTCAAGCCACGCGGACTAACTCCGGCCCGCGGTGGGTCGATAATCAACAGGTCGAAGGAGCCGCGGCCAATTTCTGAAAGAGCTGTTTCCACCGGGCTGGAGATAAATCTGGCATTTTTGACCCCGTTTAGAGCGGCGTTTTCATTGGCTGCTTTGATATTGGCCTCATCCCAATCAACTCCAACTACCTCGCCGACTACCCGGCTAAGACAGATTTCAATCGCTCCGGAGCCGCAATAAAGTCCAAGTGCTGATTGAGCTCTGAGTCTTCTGGCTTCTTCGGTGAGTTGTTCGTAGACCAGTTCGGCTGCCCGGGGATTGGTCTGAAAGAAAGAGGATTGATGAATTTTAAAGCGCAGCCCTAGAAGGGAATCTTCAATGGCTTCCTGTCCATAGATCAGATGGGGTTTTTCATAGGTGACCACGTCGGCTGTCCGGTTGTTCTCCACCCACCAGAAACTGCGCAGCCCCGGAAATGTTTGAGTCAATTCCCGGCAAAAATCTTGCAAATTTATCTCGGCCTGACTGGTCGTAATGAGACTCAGCATTAATTCGCCACTGGTTTTTCCTTCGCGGATAACCAGGTGGCGGAAGAATCCCTGATTGGTCTTGAGGTCAAAAGCAGGCAGTCCCGATTCTTTAGCCAGTTGCTGGAAAAGAGGAAAAAGTTGTTCGGCCAGTGGGGTGGAAATCAGACAGCGGTCGAGTCTGACCACGTTTTTCTGGCGCTGGCGGGTTTTTGTTCTGGTTTTTTCCCTTAAGCCAAGATAAATTTCCTCCTCAGACTGACCGAAGGAGAATTCCATCTTATTCCGATAGTAATATTCAGCGGGCGAAGGCCTGACCCCTTTTATTTCCAGATAGCGATAGTCAGCCGGGAAATACTTCTTTAATACTTCGTTCAGATAAACTTTCTTCTGATGGAGCTGTTCCTCGTAGGCCAGATCTTGAAAACTGCAGCCGCCACAGCGCCCGAAATGAGGGCAGGGGGCGGGTCTTCTGGCTGGCGACGGGCTGATAATAGAAATGAGGCGGGCTCGATGGACTTTCTCCCGGCCGGGATGATAGGCAATTTCTACCCGATCGCCAGGATAGGTTCCGGCTACCTGATAGGTTACTCCGTCTGTTGCTTCAATCAGTCCCAGACCTTCCGGCAGAAGAAAACCGGTGACTTCATCTATCAAGCGCTCTTCAAAAAATTGTCTGACCAGCTGACGTAATTTTCTGAGCGGCAACCCGACCACGTTATAGTAATCACCTCTGATGTCCTCCAGGAATTTTTCTTTAATGTCCTGCAGGGCATAGGCTCCGGCTTTATCGGCATAGCTATTTAGCTGGAGATAAGCTT
>JAKPXU010000010.1 GCA_029571905.1 Acidobacteriota bacterium
GACAGTTCTTCTAAGCAAAATTTATAATCGGGCCAATGGTTATTGCCTTCTAAATACCCCAAGGATTTTAATGGCAAGCAGTTTAGGGTAAATTAATATTTAGAGGAGAAAGAATATATGGATGGAGGCATGGATGAAGCACACGATAAAAGCCTGCCAATTGACAATTCTATTATTAATATTCGTGCTCTTTAGCCTGAGGCCGGCTGCAGCTGAGTCTCGTGAATCAGGGCTGTTTTTTCCCGACAGCAGCCCAATTTCTTCCACAGGCACAGTAAAAGTTGGGCTGTTCGGCATAGGGCTAAATACTTACTGGGAGCAATTCCCAGGTCTCCGCGACCGGCTTGAGAGCTACCTCAAAACTATCGAGAAGAAAATATCAGAAGCCGGAGGCTGCCAGGTAATTTCAGCCGGGCTGGTGGATACAGTGGAAAAAGCCCGTGAAACAGCTGGAATATTTAGAGCTACCGGAGTCAGGATAATTTTTCTTTACGTTTCTACCTATGCCCTGTCTTCAACCGTTCTGCCTGTCGTGAAGGAAGCCAGAGTGCCGGTGGTAGTGCTCAATCTCCAGCCGGAAGCAGCCATTGATTATGAGTGGTTTAACTCTTTAGGCGACCGCGGCCAGATGACCGGAGAATGGCTGGCTTTCTGTCAGGCCTGCGCCGTGCCTGAAATCGCCAATGTTTTCAGCCGCTCGGGGATAGATTTTCACTTAGTCACCGGGACTCTTAAAGATCCTGAAGCCTGGCATGAGATTCAGGAGTGGGTTGAAGCTGCCCGGGTAGCCGAAGTTCTCCATCAGCTGAATCTCGGAGTTCTAGGGCACTACTATAACGGCATGCTTGATGTCTATACAGATACCACCCGGTTAGCCGCCAGCCTCGGTTTACATCTCGAGAATCTGGAAATTGGTCAGCTAATTGAACTCCGTCATCAGGTCAGCCAGAAAGAAATAGCTAACAAAATCCAGGAGATGGAAAAAAGTTTTAATATTTTGCCTGAGGCTTCGAGAGCAGAAATAGAAAGGGCCGCCGGAACAGCCTGTGCTCTGGAGCGGCTGGTAGCTCAGAAGAAACTCGGGGCGCTGGCCTATTATTACGAAGGAACACCGGGCAGCGAAGAAGAAGATATCGTGACTTCGCTCATTGCTGGCTGCTCGCTTTTAACCGCTAAGCATGTCCCGATGGCCGGGGAATGCGAAGTCAAGAATGCTGTTGCCATGAAAATCATGGATTCTTTTGGCGCCGGCGGTTCTTTTACCGAGTTTTACGCTCTGGATTTCAAAGAAGGAATTATCCTGATGGGACATGATGGACCCGGGCACATAGCCATTGCTGAGGGCAAGCCCCAGCTCAAGCCCCTCGGTTTTTTTCATGGCAAGCCGGGCAAAGGTTTGTCCATCGAAATGAAAGTAAAGTCCGGCCCCGTGACCCTTCTCTCCGTGGTTGAGACCAGAGACAACCAGCTCAAACTGTTAGTGGCAGAAGGAGAATCGGTTCCAGGTCCGATTCTCCAGATTGGCAATACCAATAGCCGGTATAGATTCAAGCCCGGGGTAAAAGAGTTTGTTGAGGCCTGGAGCCAGGAAGGCCCCGCTCATCACTGTGCGGTAGGTGTCGGCCATATCGCTTCTAAAATAAAAAAGCTGGCGGCCATTCTGGGAGTAAAGTTTGTCGAGATCAGCTGAGTTTTGTCGGCGATGACCAGTGGCTGGAATAACAATCTAATAAGACAATCTATAAACTCTGTAACTTTGTGCCAAAAAGGCTGAAGGCCGAAAGCTGGCCGGCGGATAAGAATAGTTTGCCTATGGCAATGAAGAAGTGAGCGATTCTAAAGTCTCGTTTTAAAGAAACTAATCTTAAGACAAGAGGAGTTTACTTACGCCGGCTCAAAGAGAATAAAAAACACTACAAGACGGACTGCCAACAGGATTTCTATCGTGGCTGCAATTTCTGCTTGATTTTCTCCGCTGCCATCCGCGCCTCCTGCCCGACTTCAGGATCATTGCTCAATGACTCGCAGAACTCCAGCCCGGAAGCACAGGGGAAATTGGGCAGAGTGGACAGAACCAGCTTTTTCTCCTCAGCCCGCCGGCTAAGAGAATAAATTTCTTTAAGAAAAGCCGTAGCCGCCTCAGGCTGACGATAAGTTTGAGAAGCAGTCAGTCTGACCAGTCCCCTGATGGCCAGGACATTTTCTTTAAGGTCAGAAGTCTTACTGGCCAGAGTCAGAAGATCGTCCAGAGCTTCAACTTCCGGCCAGTCGCTCAGAGCTTTAACAGCTGCCTCTTTAACCTTCAGGCGTGAATCACTCAGATATTTTCTGATGAGCGGTAAAGAACTGCGTTCCCCGATCTTACCTATGACCTGAACCAGTACCGATACTTTTTCTGGATCATTTTCCTTAGCCAGAAGCTGGGTGAAAAAAGCTGATTTAGAATCTGGCCGGGCTGAATTTTGAGCCCAGATAGCCAGGATGTTGATCAGCTCTTCCCGGTAAGTCTCATCCTGAGTCGAAAAAGCCACCTCTAAAATTTTATCGGCCAGGCTGAGATTGCCAAAAGCCCTGAGGCCACGGGAGACCAGTGCCAGGTCAGCCGCCGGATTGGAAGCTTCAGCTAAGAAGAAACCACGGGCTGC
Organism: Acidobacteriota bacterium; assembly: GCA_029571905.1. GTDB lineage: Bacteria > Acidobacteriota > Aminicenantia > Aminicenantales > Saccharicenantaceae > Saccharicenans. The sequence continues at coordinate 2,646 of JAKPXU010000010.1, forward strand.
TACCATATTTCTTTCACAGGCAGAGAAAAGCAACTCGTTTTTTATTTCCTGTCTGGTTGTTGTCCCGAGAAGCTCCAGAATTTTTTGATCCACAGCTTTTCCCGGGAGAGAAGCCAGACTTTCCCGGGCAGCGGTTTTTTCGAGACCCTTAGTCTGAGCCGCCCGCTCCGCCAGAAATTCCACCGTTGTAGCGTCGCCGACCCGGCTGAGGGTCCTTAAAGCCGCTATTCTCAGCGGCTCATCTTTCTGGCTGCTTATAACTTTCATCAGAAATTCTCTGACCTGAGGTTCTGGATAAGAAGACAGAGCAGAGATAAACTGAATCTGCCTCGGCGGCAAAATGTAATTAAAAGTGCTGAGGAGAGAAGAGAGCTCATCCGGTTTAAAAAACTCTGCGATTAAGCCGATGGCTGCTTCTTGCGATGGCTCGTCTTTTCCCTTTAAGGCTGATATCAGAAGGGATTTAGCCTCCGGACCGGCCGCCATAATCTTGAGCCGGAAGGCAGCCACTTTCTGGGCCGGTTCAAGTTTAACCCCAAGCAAGAGATCAGATATTCTGGCGGCTTCTTCCAGCTTATTTTCTTTTATCTGCCTCTGACCCATTCGCACCATGGAATCAACGGCTGCCAGGTGGATTGTTTCATCAGGAGATTGAAGATAATTCGTGAGGAGCTTCGTCGCTTCGGTGCTATCCAAATTGCCCAGGGCTTCAAGGATGCCTGCGGTCACCACCGGCGAGGTGCCTTTCTTTAAAAGTTTTTCAAAATAAGGGACAGCGGCTTCGACTCTTCTGCGGCCTATGCTGCCGATAATTCCTGGTAAAAATTCTGGCGAGGCTTTATCCAGAGCCTCAAGCAAAACCCGGTCAGCTTCTTCGCCTGGAATTCTTTGCAGAACATAACGGGCCGGGTCAGAGGCTTCAGGGCCAGTCAGAAAAGCGGAAAGAACTTTGACCGATTCCAAACCGGCTATCCAGCTGAGGGGTTTGCTGACCGCTATCCGGCCGTCACGGCTCACCGGCTGCTTGAAAAATTCCAGCAGCTTTTGTTCGGCTTGAAGCTTCAGCCCGGGATCATCTTTGATTTTAATTATCAATCTTTCGAGTTGAAGGCTCGGCCCTTCTCCCTGACTATGATCAAAAGTTTCCAGTGATTTTAATGTGCGGTCAAGTTCGGCCAATTCCGCCCTGGCCGCCGAGGTATTCTGTCCTGACTCTCCAGCCACAACCAGCGGCGAAACCAAAAGGCACAAGAGCAAAACAAATGATACGAAAAATGAACAAATCCGATTCATCTTGCTAACGTTGTCTGGCTGCCGGCACTTTCTCCGGTCAATATAACTACCATATTTATTAATTAATGAGCCAGTTTTTCGGTCTCTTAACAAGCCCCGGCACCAGAAGGAAGTTCCGTTGCCCTCGGCACTACAAGCCAGAGGCGGAA
>JAKPXU010000012.1 GCA_029571905.1 Acidobacteriota bacterium
CGCTTCTTCTGGCCCTTTTTATTTTTCTGACTGTTTCTTTTGTCTTTTATTCTTCATTTTTTAAATATCCCCAGGGCTTTCTTGATTCGTTTAAGGCTTTAGCCGGCTATGGCCAGAAGGGATTGGAAGCAGGCTGGCACCGGCATCCCTTCTGGTATTATTTTGGTCTCCTCTTTTACCACCACGGTGCTCCTGGCTCGCCCGTTTTTACAGAGATTCCTTTTCTGGCCCTGGCTCTTTTCGGGATGATGATAAGTTTCATCGAGCTGAGCAAAAGCAAAAAATCTTCTGAAAATTTCCGGGCTTATCTGGCTGCCCTGGCGGTTATAACAGCTCTGGTTTATTCGGCTATTCCTTATAAAACACCCTGGAATATGCTGACTTTCTGGGTTTTTTTCCTGATAGTGGCGGCCATTGGCTTTGATTACCTCTTGAGGTTGATTAAGATCCGGCAGAGCAAAATTCTTCTGACTGGGATACTTCTCATCTGGTCAGGCTGGCAAATTTACCTGGTTAATTATTATTTTTATGCTTACCCCGACAATCCTTACGTCTATGCTCAGACTTCACCCGATTTTATGCGGCTGGTAAACAGACTGAACGACTTAAGCCAGGTGGATAGCGAGGGGAAAAACATTTTTATCAGGGTGATTGCCCCGCCGGAGGAAACCTGGCCGTTACCCTGGTATCTTCGCCGCTACGGACAGGTCGGTTACTGGACAGCCAGTGAACAGGTCGAGACACTTAAGCCAGCCAGGCTGATCATCATGTCGGCTGCCGAGGCAGTCAAACGGCAGGAAAAGGAACTGGCTGGCTATGTCGCTCAATATTATAGTCTCAGGCCTGACGTTGTCCTTGTTCTTCTTGTTGATGTGGAACTGTGGCAGACTTATCTGCTCAAAAAAGTGGAGGGGCTGCCTCGCCGCCAGCGCCCCTGATTTATCTGGTCTGAACCACGGTCTCCCATCTTAAGCCTGCCGATAATTATGATATACTTTAAATAAGATTCTTAAATAAGCTAAGTTTAGACCGTAAAATAAGATAAGTAAGCAGGAAAGGAGTGTCCCATGAAAGAGTCAAAATTAAATGAAGTTTCAGGCTGGCTGAAAGGCGCAGTCAAGATCGAGGAAGAAAAGGTCAAAGTCGTTGATGAGAAAGCTTTAAAGGATAATATTTCCAGCGTCATTTTTGAGGCAGTTTTTGGTGATGAAGAGACGAGAGCGGCCGGTCGCTGGCTGATTTTTGAGGCGGCCCAGGCACTGGGCATCAGGCCGGCTTCTATTCATGATTTTTATCTGGCCAGAGGGCGAGGTGAAGCACCGCTCGATTTTACTGTGCCAGCTATGAATCTCCGGATGCTGGCTTACGATTCGGCCCGAGCTGTTTTCAGGGCAGCTAAGAAAATTGAGGCCGGTGCTTTTATTTTTGAAATTGCTCGAAGCGAAATTGGTTATACTGACCAGAGACCATCAGAATATGTCAGCTCGGTACTGGCGGCGGCCATCAAGGAAGGATATAGAGGTCCGGTTTTTATTCAGGGAGATCATTTCCAGGTTTCGGCTAAAAAGTTCAAGGCGGATCCCGAAGGAGAAATAAAAGCTATCAAAGAGCTGATAGAGGAAGCGGTGGCGGGTGGCTTTTATAACATTGACATAGATACTTCCACTCTGGTGGATATTTCCAGAAGCAATCTCGATGAACAGCAGAAACTCAATTATGAGCTAACAGCTGAATTTACCCGCTTTATCCGTGAGAAACAGCCGGCGGGAGTGATCATTTCAGTTGGTGGCGAAATTGGCGAGGTCGGG
>JAKPXU010000026.1 GCA_029571905.1 Acidobacteriota bacterium
GAGGGGGGAAGGCACACGCCGTTTTTCAATGGTTATCGTCCGCAGTTTTATTTTCGGACGACAGATGTGACCGGGTCGGTGAAGTTACCGGCTGGAGTGGAGATGGTGATGCCCGGGGATAATGCAGAGGTAGAGGTAGAGTTGATCACGACGGTGGCCATGGAGAAGGGGCTGAGGTTTGCTATCAGAGAAGGTGGACGGACGGTTGGCGCCGGTACCGTCACTGAAATCCTGGAATAGAGGCTATAAGCCCGTTCTGCTTTATAGAATAAAGGAACTGAAAAGATGCGAGAAATAATTACACTTCAATGCTCGGAATGCAAGCACCGTAATTACAGCACCACCAGAAACAAAAAAACTCAAACAGAAAGACTAGAGCTGAAGAAATTTTGTCCTTTTTGTCATAAACATACCCTGCACAAAGAAGTAAAATAATTGAATAGAGAGGTAAAAGGACTGAGGGTGAGTAGCTCAATTGGCTAGAGCAGCGGTCTCCAAAACCGCAGGCTGCGGGTTCGAGTCCTGCCTCACCCGCCAGTGTCGGAGTGATAAAAGGCGTGAAGAGACATGAGTGAAAAATTAGCCTGGTACAAAAGACTGTGGAATTATTTAAAAGATGTCAGGTCTGAGCTAAAAAAAGTCACCTGGCCATCCAAAAAAGAAGTTTACGGAACAACAGTAGTGGTAATTGTGGCTGTCTTGTTTTTCGGTTTTTATCTTTTCTTTGCTGATGTCCTGGCTTCCTGGCTGATGACTCAGATCAAAGCTTTATTTGGATAAATTGGATTAATTAGGATTACAATAAATGGCCAAAAACTGGTATGTGATTCATACTTATTCGGGATTTGAGAATTTCGTGGCTGAGTCTATTCGGATGAAAGCGGCTGAGATGAAACTGGAGGATAGCCTAGGTCAGATTGTCATTCCGACGGAAGATGTAATTGAAATTCGCGGTGGTAAAAAAGTTGTGACCACCAAGAAACCTTTCCCCGGATATATTCTGGTCGAAATGGAGTTAAACGATGAAACCTGGTTGATGATCAGGCAGATCCCGAAAGTAACCGGTTTTATCGGCTCAGGCAACAAGCCCACTCCCTTGAGTCCAGAAGAGGTTAATAAAATTATCCACCATATGGAAGTTACTTCTGAAAAGCCCAAACCCAAGCACACCTTTGAAAAGGGCGAAGCGGTCAGAATTATTGACGGGCCTTTTTATAATTTCAACGGCATCGTGGAGGAAGTCAACCACGAGCGGAATACTCTCAAGGTCATGGTGACTATTTTTGGCCGCTCCACCCCGGTTGAGCTTGAGTTCCTGCAGGTCGAAAAAATTTAGGAGGAAGCGATGTCAAAGGAAGTTGTAGCTAAGGTTAAACTGGAAATAGTCGCCGGCCAGGCCAGTCCGGCTCCACCGGTTGGACCATCTCTGGCTCCCCATGGAGTTAACCTGATGGATTTTGTGCGTCAGTTCAATGACCGAACAAAAAACATGGAAGAAGGGACCATTGTACCGGTGGTGGTGACTGTCTACAAAGATCGCAGCTTTAATTTTGTTTTAAAAACTCCACCTGCTTCCTTTTTGCTGAAGAAGGCAGCCGGGATCGCTAAAGGTTCTGGTGCTCCCAATAAGGAAAAAGTTGGACGGGTGACCAGAAAACAGATCGAGGATATTGCCAGGATTAAACTGCCTGACCTTAATACCGACGATCTGCAGGCGGCCATCAGAATGGTTGAAGGAACAGCCAAAAACATGGGATTGGAGATTGTCAGTGAGTAAGCACGGTAAAAATTATTTAAAAGCCAGAAGTCTTAAGGAAGATGAAAAAGAATATACTATTGAGGAAGCAGTCAGTCTGCTGAAAAAGGCTGCTTATGCCAAGTTTGACGAATCGGTAGAGGTGGCTATACGCCTGGGAGTTAATCCGAAATATTCCGACCAGATGGTTAGAGGCACTGTTGTCCTGCCACATGGCACCGGCAAGACTAAAAAGATCTGTGTCATTGCCTCTGGAGAAAAGATTAAAGAAGCCGAGGAGGCTGGTGCTGATTATGTTGGCGGCGAAGATCTGATTGAAAAAATCTCGTCTGGCTGGATTGACTTTGATGTGGTTATTGCCACGCCTGATATGATGAGAAGTGTGGGTAAACTTGGCCGGATACTTGGAACGAAAGGCTTGATGCCTAATCCCAAGACAGGTACGGTGACTTTCGATCTCAAGAAGGCCATTGAGGAAACTAAAGCTGGAAAGGTTGAGTTCAGGGTGGATAAAACTGGCATTGTCAATGGAGCTGTGGGCAAAGTTTCTTTTCCAGAAGATAAACTGGTCGAGAATATAAAAGCCTTTATCCAGGCTGTGGTTCAGGCCAAACCACCGGCTGCCAAAGGAAAATATATCAGGTCAATTTATGTTTCTTCCACCATGGGGCCATCTTTTAAGCTATCTGAAGAAATTCTCGAAAAGTAGGAGTAGAAGCGTGAAGAAAGAGACCAAATATAAAATTGTCACCGAGTTGGAACAGGCTTTAAGCCAGAACAATTCTTTTTACCTTGTTGATTACAAGCAGATGACTGCCTGGGAAATGGTCGAGCTTAGAAAGGCTCTGAAGCGCCACGGCTTTCAGCTGAAAGTCGTCAAAAACCGGCTGGCCCTGAGAGCCCTGGGTGATCGGTTTCCCGAGCTTAAGCCTTATTTCCGTCAGAAGACGGCCATTGCCATGACGGCTGATGACCCTATTGCTCTGGCCAGACTCCTCAAAGATTTTTCTCAGCAGGGTAAAGTGCTGGAGATCAAAGCCGGCCTCGTTGAAGCTCATTATCTGTCACCAGAGATGTTCGGCGAGATCGTTAAATTGAATTCAAAAATGGATTTAATTGCCCGCATTGGGTATATGATGTCATATCCGTTGCTTCAATTCTTGAGGAACCTTCAGGCTCCCCTGACCAATATGGGCGCATTGTTGAGTGTACTCAAGCAAAAAAAAGAGAGTTGAGGGAAAATCCCTTGAATTAAGCTCGAAAAAAAGGAGAAGAGACACATGGAAAATCAAGAAAAACTTACTAAAGAGCAGTTTTTCGCTCATCTTGACAATTTGACTGTGCTGGAACTCGTTGATTACATTAAGGAGTTCGAGAACCGTTACGGAATCAGTGCGGCCATGGCTGCCCCGGTCATGGCGGCTGGCGGAGCAGCAGCTCAGGCTGAAGCCAAGCCAGCTGAAGAGAAGACCTCTTTCAACGTTGTTTTGAAGGAAGTTGGCAGTCAGAAAATTCAGGTCATCAAAGTTGTCCGCGAAGTGACCAATCTTGGCTTGAAAGAAGCCAAAGATTTTGTTGATAACGCGCCCAAGGTTTTAAAAGAGAATGTCAGCAAAGAAGAGGCTGAAGCCATTAAAACCAAATTTGCTGAGGTCGGGGCCACTGTCGAGATTCAATAACCTTGACCCTGGGAATTAATTTATTGATGGAAAATAAATTTATATCCATCAAACTCTTTCTGTAGAGAGCAAGAATGCCTGAAAAACAAAATAACTATTCTGTAGAGAGGGTCGACTACTCAAAAATCAAGACGGTTTTTCCGTTGCCTGACCTTCTCGAAATCCAAAAAAAATCTTATGAAGAGTTTTTGCAAATTGACCTGCTGCCCGAAGAAAAACAAGATGTCGGCCTGCAAGCTGCTTTTAAGGACGTTTTTCCTATTCGTGATTTTAAAGAGACGACCGAGCTCCAGTTCTTAAACTATACCATTGGTGACTGGGAGTGTAAGTGCGGCAGGCTGAAGGGAGTGGAAAAGGCCAGGCCTCGTTGCCTGAGCTGCGGTGCTCTGCTGCCTTCAGAAGTGGCTCAAAGCGACAATCAGGTCTGTCCCTATTGCGGAGAAAACAAGAAAATTGAACTTCCTCTCTGTGACTATTGCGGCGACAAAGTTGAGCTAAAGATTAAATACGGCCCCCTGGAATGTATCCGTAAAGGCTATACTTATGAAGCGCCTCTCAAGCTAAAAGTTCAGCTGGTTTCCTGGGAAAAAGATCCAGCTACCAAGACCAGAAGACTGAAGCACATCAAACAGCAGGAAGTTTACTTTGGCAATATCCCTTTAATGACTGATAAAGGGACGTTTATTTTTAATGGTGTGGAAAGAGTGGTGGTCAGTCAGCTGCAGAGATCGCCAGGAGTCTTTTTCCGACCAGGAGAAATTAAAGGACAATTTGTGGCCAAGATCATTCCTTATCGGGGAGCCTGGGTTGAATTTGAAAATGATGCCAAAAATATTCTCTGGGTTCGCCTTGATAGAAAAAAGAAGTTTCTGGCTACTGTTTTTCTCAGAGCTCTGGGTTACGGCAGTGACGAGGACATTATCAGACAATTTTTTAAGGTTTATCAGGTAATTCCTGAAGATGGTCAGCTGTACCTCAAGGTGGACAGTCAGCTTATCGGCAAGACGGTCAGAGAAGATATTTATGTGCCCGGTAATGCCAGATCGCCAGTGATTAAGTCTGGCACAAAAATCGACCAGGAGATTCTGGAGAAACTTCAGGCTCAGAAAATCGATCGGATTAAGATCTCAACTTCAGATCTGGCCGGTGCTTATTCTTTGACCAATGTCAAAGGCAAGGTTAAGGCCGTTGAAGAGCTGACGGCGGAGCAGATTGAATATCTGATAACCAGAGGTGAGCCATTCGAGGTTTTCTTCCCCACTGAGGAAGAAGGCGCCCAGATGATTTTAAACACTCTGCGCAAAGATCCCAAAAAGGACCGGCAACAGGCTTTAAGTGAAATTTATAAAAAGCTTCGACCCGGTGAACCGCATACCGAAGAGAGCGCACAGGCTCTATTTGAAAATATGTTCTTCAATCCTCAGAAGTTTAATTTCTCTCGTATCGGTCGGCTGAAATTCAATATTAAGCTCGGTCTTGATAGTGGTCAGAAAGATTTTATCACCGAGACAGAGAAAAAATCGGGTCCGGAAGACCCAAGCGACAGAATTCTCGCCAAGGAAGACTATGTCAGGGTCATTAGATATCTTCTCGACCTTAAAAATGGCGAGGGCGAAGTTGACAATATCGATCACCTGGGCAACCGCCGGGTCAGGCCGGTCGGAGAGTTGATGGAAAATGCTTTCCGCATCGGACTGACCAGAATGGAGAGAACAATCAAGGAAAAAATGACCGTTAGTAGCGATCTGTCTGCGGCTATGCCCCAGGATTTAATTAATTCCAAACCGGTTATTGCCGCTTTGAAAGAATTTTTTGGCAGTTCCCAGTTATCTCAGTTTATGGATCAGATTAATACACTGGCCGAGCTGACTCATAAGCGGCGGTTAAGTGCTCTGGGCCCGGGAGGCTTGAGCCGTGAGCGGGCTGGTTTTGAGGTCAGAGATATTCAGGCCTCACATTATGGGCGAATCTGCCCGATTGAAACTCCTGAAGGTCCAAATATTGGACTGATTTCATCACTGAGCTGCTATGCCCGGGTCAATGAGTACGGATTCATTGAGACTCCTTATCGGAAGGTAGAGAAGGCCAGAGTAGTAGACTATGTCAAAATCATTCATCCTGGTTCAACTGACTATCGGCCAAATCAACTGATCCGGAAAGAAGAAGTGGAAAAGGTGGTCAATAGCTTGAAAGACCAGAAGGGCAAAGTCCTGCCAGTTTATGAGCCGCACATTTTTTACCTCACTGCCTGGGAAGAAGAAAATTATAAAATTGCCCAGGCCAATGTAGAACTTGATAGTCGAGGCTATATCAAAGAGCAAATGGTCAGTGCCAGGGACCGGGGAGAATTTAAAATTATCCCCCGCGACGAAATTGACTTTATGGATGTTTCGCCCAAACAGTTGGTGTCAATTTCTGCCTCACTGATTCCATTCCTGGAACATGATGATGCTAACCGGGCCTTGATGGGCTCCAACATGCAGAGACAGGGTGTGCCTCTGCTTAAACCAGAGCCACCACTGGTTGGCACCGGCATGGAACATATTACGGCCAAGGGTTCTGGCGATGTGGTCGTTTGCCGGCGGTCCGGGGTGGTTGAGTTTGTTGATGCTGAAAGAATCATCGTTCGAGTAGATGAGAAGGAAAACAGCCTTTATGAACTGGGGACAGACCTTTATCCTCTGACCAAATTCTTGAGAACCAATCAGAATACCTGTGTCAATCAGAGGCCTATCATCAGGCGTGGTGACCGGGTAGAGAAAGGCCAGATTCTGGCTGATGGTTCATGCACAGACCGGGGAGAGCTGGCTCTGGGCAGGAATATCCTGTGTGCTTTTATGCCCTGGCGTGGCTACAATTTTGAAGACGCCATCATTGTCAGTGAAAAACTGATTAAGGAGGATGTCTTTACCTCCATACATATCGTCGAAGAGATGGTAGAGGCTCGCGATACCAAACTTGGGCCAGAAGAGATTACCCGCGATATCCCCAATGTTTCAGAAAATCTGCTGCGTAATCTGGACGAAAATGGCATTGTCAGAATTGGTGCTTATGTCAAGCCAGGAGATATTCTGGTTGGGAAAGTGGCCCCTAAAGGCGAAACGCAGCTTTCACCTGAGGAAAAACTCTTAAAGGCTATTTTTGGAGAAAAGGCTCTTGATGTCAAAGATGCTTCGCTTTATTGTCCTCCGGGGGTTGAAGGCACGGTCATTGATGTCAGAATTTTTACCCGTCGCGGCCAGGAAAAGAACGAAAGAGCCAAAGTTATAGAAAAAGAAGAAATAGCCAAGTTAAAGCGCAATCTGGAAGATGAAATAGCCATTCTCGAAAGGGAGAAATGGCGCCGGATTAAGAACCTGATCAAAGGCGAGGTTCTGGGCAAAAATGCCAAAATCAACGGACGAACTATTGACAAAGGGACCAGGCTAACTGAAAAATTGCTGGAAGTCATTGAATTCAAAGATTTAAAAGATCTGGAAGAGCTGAAGTTGCCGTCCAATCCAGAGCGGGATGAAAAAATTAAGGATCTCGATCGAAAGGTTAAAAGGCGGATTGATGCTCTGAAAGCTGAGTTTAAAGAAAGCGTTGACGTCCTGAAAAAAGGCGATGAGCTGTCGCCAGGTGTTATTCAGGCTATTAAAGTTTTCGTCGCAATGAAGAGAAGGCTATCAGTTGGCGATAAAATGTCAGGCCGACATGGCAATAAGGGGGTTATTGCCAAAATAGTTCAGGAAGAAGATATGCCCCGCCTGCCTGATGGAACGCCGGTGGAAATAGTTTTAAATCCACTGGGAGTTCCTTCTCGTATGAATCTTGGTCAGATTCTTGAGACGCATGCCGGCTGGGCGGCTAAAAAGTTGAATCTGTGGCTTTCCACTCCTGTTTTTGATGGGGCCAGCGAAGGTGAAATCAAGGCTCTGCTGCGGCAAGCGGGTCTGCCTGAATCAGGCAAAGTCAGGCTGTATGATGGTCTGACTGGAGAACCCTTTGACCAGGAAGTGGCGGTCGGCTTTATCTACATGATGAAGCTCTATCACCTGGTTGATGACAAGATTCATGCCCGATCAACCGGCCCTTATTCTTTGATCACTCAGCAGCCGTTGGGCGGTAAGGCTCAATTTGGCGGCCAGAGATTTGGTGAAATGGAAGTCTGGGCGATCGAAGCCTACGGGGCAGCTTATACCCTGCAGGAAATTCTGACGGTCAAATCCGATGATGTCGAAGGCCGGGCCAAAATGTATGAGGCTATTGTCAAGGGAGACCTTGATTTTCAGCCAGGTTTACCTGAATCGGTTAATGTTTTGATTCGGGAGCTACAGGGCCTGTGCTTGAATATCGAATTGCTTAAAGGCGAAAGAGACGAGGCTTTGCCCTGGGGCATTTCTATACCTCAGGCAGCCAAAGGAGATTAAATAAATGGAGATCAGGCAATCTTTAACAATGAGACCGAAAATTGATTTTGACCGGGTCAGAATCAGTATTGCCTCTCCTGAGAAAATAAAGAGCTGGTCGTGGGGAGAAGTTACCAAACCTGAAACGATCAATTACAGGACTTTTAAGCCGGAAAAAGACGGCTTATTCTGTGCTAAAATTTTCGGCCCTATCAACGATTATGAATGCTTGTGCGGCAAGTACAAGCGGATGAAGTACAAAGGCATTATCTGCGAACGTTGTGGAGTGGAAGTGACCAAATCCAAGGTTCGCCGCGAAAGAATGGGCCATATTCAATTGGCTTCACCGGTGGCTCATATCTGGTTTTTCAAGAGCCCGCCGAGCAGGATCGGTCTCATTCTGGATATGACCATCAAAGAGTTGGAAAAAGTTCTTTATTTTGAATCTTATATAATCGTCAATCCGGGTGATACCGGCCTTAAAGAAAAACAGCTGCTCAATGAAGAAGAATATCGTGAAGCCCGGGAAAAATACGGCAATCAGTTTGAAGCCAGTATGGGAGCTGAGGCCATAAAAAAGCTGCTGGAAAAAGTTGACATAGATAAAGAAAGCGAGAAATTGCGCCGGGCAATGAAGAAGGATACTTCCCAGCAGAAAAAACTTCATAATGCCAAAAGACTTCGGGTTTTTAAGGGGCTAAAGAAATCAGGCAACCGGCCTGAATGGATGATTCTCGATGTTATTCCGGTTATCCCGCCCGATCTGAGGCCGTTAGTCAGGCTGGACGGTGGCCGATTTGCCACTTCTGATCTGAATGACCTTTATCGTCGTGTTATTAATCGCAATAACCGTCTGAAAAAGCTGATCGAACTTAAAGCACCAGAACTGATTATTAGAAATGAGAAGAGAATGCTGCAGGAAGCAGTTGACGCCTTGTTTGACAATGGCCGCCGTGGCCGGGTTCATTTAGGTGCCAATCGCCGCCCGCTGAAATCTTTAAGTGAAGCGCTGAGAGGTAAGCAGGGGAGATTCAGGCAGAATCTATTGGGGAAAAGAGTTGATTATTCGGGCCGAACAGTCATTGTGGTTGGTCCGGAGCTCAAGCTCAATCAGTGCGGCTTGCCCAAGAAAATGGCTCTGGAGCTGTTTAAACCTTTTATCTTTCACAAGCTGGAAAAAGAGGGCTTTGTTCCCTCGGTCAAAGTGGCCAGAGA
>JAKPXU010000028.1 GCA_029571905.1 Acidobacteriota bacterium
AATGATTCTATCCTCTGCCCCAGGCTGATTTCCTCCTGGAGTTCCAGGCAATCCATGACCGCCCGCTCATCCAGTTCCAGTTCGATGATGATTGGTTCCTCTTTATCTGTTGCCAGCCAGCAGGTCCCCGCCTGGCTGTCAATGACTGCTTCAATATTATAACTGCCTGCAGTCCGGGAGGTTCTAATCTCGGCTCCCCTAGCCAGGTTTCTTTTAAATGAGGCGGCTACCAGCCGACTTAAGTCCTGCAGTACCATGACATCGTTATCAGCCAGGAGGCCTCTCTGATCGGGCGGCACATTTAATAACAAAACCGAATTTCTTCCCACAGATTGCAAATAAATATTAAACAATTCAAGACCGGATTTAACCTGATTGTCCTGACTATGGTGATAGAACCAGCCTGGACGGATGGAAACATCAACTTCTGCTGGATACCAGAAAAGTGCTCTGGCCGAAAGAATTTTCTCGCGACTTCCCAGATCTTCCCCCATCAGAGTCAATGGTTGGAAAATGTTATCAAGCGAGGTCTGATCCTGGCTTAACTTAGCTATTTCTTCTTCAGGCAGGGCCAGTGGTAAGACACTCCATTCAGTTTCGCGGGCGAGCCCGCTTTCGTTACCTACCCAGCGCACGTCCGGTCCACTGATGGCGATAACCGCTTCTGGCTGGAGGCGACGAATTAGCTCGAAATAAGAACTCCAGTCATATTCCTGTTTTCTTCCGTTGGGCCCTTCTCCACAGTAACCATCGAACCAGACCTCAGCTACCGGCCCGTAATTGCTTAAAAGCTCTATAAGCTGGGCTCGGAAAAATTCGTTATAAGCGGGGCTTCCATATGTTTTCTCATGCCGGTCCCAGGGCGAAAGATAAAAGCCGAAAGCCAGCCCTTCTTGCCGGCAAGCAGCGGACACTTCTCTGATGATATCGCCCCGTCCCTGCCTCCAGGGGCTTTTTTTGACAGAATAATCTGTGGTCTGTGTCGGCCAGAGGCAAAAACCGTCGTGATGTTTGGCAGTGATGATGATCATATTAAAACCGGCTTCCCTTAACACTCTGGCCCACTGCCCTGGATCAAATGAAGTCGGATGAAAGACGGTCGGATCTTCTGTCCCATCGCCCAATTCTTTATCGGTGAAGGTGTTAATTCCGAAATGAATAAAGGCCGCCAGTTCTCTTTTCTGCCAGTTCAGTTGCCGCTGCCGGGGAATGACTCGTGCTGCCTTAAGCAGGCGAATCTGGTTAGAATCGCCTGGCTCCAGGAAATGAATATTTTTAAAAGGGATCTCTTCCCGGGTTTTGATTTCCTGGTCGGAAGCCAATAGAGGTTGTGGAGTGAGTTTCCATATAAGAAAAAGAACGATTAATACTCCAGCCGCCAGGCAACAGTTTTTTTCTTTTAAGAAGCTTGAAAAAAAGACAGGGAAAGGTCTCCTTAACCTGGCCTTAACCGCTTCTGGCCAAAGAGTAAATGACTTATCTTCAAAAGAAAGCTGCAACGCGCACCTTTTTCTTATTTATTGTGCTCTCTGGTGATATCAATTTGGTTTTTATCCATTATCAGTTATTACCAGAAAGCCGGTCTGATGGCAAGCCAGTCTTGAGAGACCAGCCTGCAAACTAGCCGGCCAAAGGCTGATCTGGCCAGCGTCTTACTAAAAGGGCTGTTCAGCCAAAAGTGTGGTGCAAAATATAGGGAAATGTGGTAGGAACTCCTTGAAACCAAATAAGTTAGGAAAGGAGTTAACCTACCACAATGACCATTCAAAATTTTATAGTTAATTTATTTGAATTACAAGGGTA
>JAKPXU010000043.1 GCA_029571905.1 Acidobacteriota bacterium
ACAGCTGCCGGCGAAATATCAAAAAAGCTTCCAGAGAAGGAGTTAAAATTAGATTTGATAAGAGCTGGCCAGGCCTCGAGCAGTTTTACCGGCTTCAGGTTATGACAAGAAAGCGGCATGGACTTCCCCCTCAGCCTCTCATTTTTTTTAAAAACCTGTACGAAAACATCATTTCTAAGAATTTAGGTATCATAGCTTCTGCTTATTCTCAGCATAAAATAATTGCTTCCTCTATTTATTTGAACTTTAACCACAAAGCCCTGTTTAAATATGGTGCCTCGGATGCCCGCTATCATCATCTAAGACCAAATAATTTGATGATGTGGGAAGCAATTAACTGGCACAGGGAAAAAAACTGCCGGCAAATGAATCTGGGCCGGACAGAAAGGGATAACACTGGCCTTCTGAACTATAAAAGACAATGGGGTGGAAAAGAATATTGCTTAAATTATCACCGGTTTGATTTTGAGATTGGCTCTTATGCTAAGAATATGGAAAGACAGTTGATGGCTTTTTGGCCGTCTCAGCTGGCCAGGTTGCTGCCTGATTGTTTGTTTAAATTCTCTGGGAAAATATTATATAAACATATCAGCTAAGATAGATGGCAATAAATGGATAAGGTAGTTATTTTGTCGAGGGATCAGTTGGAAAATTGGGACAATTTCGTCCAAAGTCATCCCTTTGGGTGGCTGTGCCATCTTTCGAGCTGGCAGCGGGTCTTAAGCAGCTGTGTTCGGATAAAGTTTTGCTACTTTCTGGCCATAGTGGATGAGCCATCAGGAAGAATAGCGGCTGGCCTGCCAGTTTATGAGACGAAATCATTAACTCTGAATAAAAAGCTAATCAGTGCCCCGCTAACTACAATTTTTGATCCTCTGGTTTCCAACCGGGAGCAATTGGCCGTTTTACTCTCCAGGATGTTGAGCTTGCTGAGGAGCACACGCAGTTCAAAACTGGTGGTTAAAACTCTACACGCAGGTAAACTCTGGGAGGAGATGGGAGGAACCAAGGATAACAGTTTTCGCTATCACTATCTTGATCTTAGCCACGATCTGGATACTATCTGGAAAAAGGCTCATCGCTCTTGTGTTCGGCAGCATGTGAATAAAGCCGTTCAGAAGGGCGTCGAAGTCAGGCAGGCTGAAGATAAAAAAGACCTTAGTGTTTTTTACCGGTTGTATTCAGCGACCAGAAAACGTCACGGCCTGCCATCCATTCCGTTTTCTTATTTTGAGGCTATCTGGGATATATACCGTCCTCAAAATTGTGTCTATTTTTTGCTGGCCTGCTATAAGCGGTCGGCCATCTGTTCTTTAATGGCCTTTAAATTCAAAGATAAGTTTTCTGCTGAAGCTCTTGGCTGGGATGATCATTTTCGCTGGCTAACGCCATCAGCTATTACTTTCTGGGAAGCTATAAAATTGGCTAAGCAGCTTGGTTGCCGGCAGTTTGATTTCGGGCGAACTTCACTCAACAATGAGAACTTGATAAGATTTAAGCGGCATTGGGGCTCAGAGGAAATTGAAATGCCTCAATATATATTTGGTTCTGATAAAATAAACTCCCGAGGAAATCCCCAAGATTCATTGGTAAGAAATAGCAGTCTGGCTACTCTCATCAAATGCTGTCCGGATTCCGTTTATAACTTATTCAGCCGGTTTTATTACTATAATTTTGCAGGCTAAGCCATAAACATTTCAAAAATGGCCAACAGGAAGGCCTTCCCCGGACCGATAGATCTTCCAGACTCTTGAATTTTAGCAGGGCAAACTGATAGTATAATAAACAAAGGCAATGAATATTAACTACTATTATTACTATTTTAAGCCTGTTGTCCCTCGCCGACTGCAGATTTATTTACGCCGGAAAATAGCGCTGGCCAAGAAAAGACTACAAGTCGATATCTGGCCTATACACCCGGAAGCAGCTGATAAGCCCCAAGGCTGGACAGGCTGGCCGGGGGGGAAAAAATTTGCTCTGGTTCTCTCCCACGATGTAGATTCAATTAAAGGCTATAATAAATGCCTCCAGCTGATGAATCTTGAGCTTGAAACTGGCTTTAAATCTACGTTTAATTTTGTGCCTGAGGGTTATGAATGTTCGCCTGAAATCAGGCGTATTCTGACCGTCAATGGCTTCCAGATCGGGCTCCACGGCCTAACTCATGATGGCCGTATTTTCCAGAATAAAAAGAAGTTTAATCAGGCTGTGCCTAAAATCAATGCTTTTCTTCATGACTGGGAGATAAAAGGCTTCTCCTCACCTTCGATGCTGGGTAATCTCGACTGGATTTCCCAGCT
>JAKPXU010000056.1 GCA_029571905.1 Acidobacteriota bacterium
CCCCGTTGCCTGAGAAAGGTCATGGAATGCTTTTTTGTTAATTCCATGCTCGATGGCATACCACGCGGCCGGGAAATAGAACAAAAGTATGATATCAATGTCCCCTGGGTCATACTTCTCGATCCAACCAGCGCCTGCAACCTATCCTGTGTAGGCTGCTGGGCGGCCGAGTATGGTCATAAATTCAACCTTCCTTATGAGACTCTTGACTCGATTGTCCGCCAGGGAAATGAATTAGGCATTCATTTTTATATCTTCTCTGGCGGCGAACCGCTCGTCAGGAAAAAAGATATCATCCGTCTGTGCCGTGCTCATCAGGACTGCTATTTCTTTGCCTTTACTAATGGCACACTGGTCGATGATGAGCTCTGCCTCGAAATGAAGGAAGTTGGCAATTTCTCGCTGGCTTTCTCTATAGAAGGCGATCGCGAGGTAACTGACTTCCGTCGGGGCGAAGGAACCTATCAAAAGGTCATTGACGCCATGGACCGCATGCGCGAGCACCGGCTTCTTTTTGGTTACTCAGCCTGTTATCACCACTTCAATACTGAAAACGTCATTTCTGATCAGTTTGTCGACGATATGATTGAGCGCGGCTGCCGCTATGCCTGGTATTTTACCTATATCCCGGTCGGCAAGCAGGCTCGAACTGATCTCCTGGCTACTCCCGAGCAGCGAGCCCTGATGTTTAAGCGTGTCAATGAAATCAGGGCGACCAAACCTCTTTTCGCCATGGATTTCTGGAATGATGGCGAGTATGCCAAAGGCTGTATCGCCGGCGGCCGGCGCTACTTCCACATCACGGCTGCCGGTGATATCGAGCCATGTGCCTTCATCCACTATTCAAATGTCAACATCCATAACGTTACCCTGTTCGAGGCACTGCAGTCCCCTATTTTTAAAGCTTACCGGAAGAGACAGCCCTTCAATGACAACCCGCTGCGGCCCTGCCCGCTTCTGGATAATCCTGAGATCCTTGTTGACATAGTCAAAGAATCCGGAGCCAGATCAACCGATATGGAAGCGCCGGAGGAGGTGGAAGATCTCACCGCCAAGACGAGAGAGGCAGCCCGTCGCTGGGCACCGATGGCCGAGAAGCTGATGGCTGAAGTCTATGCGGCCAGAGCAGCCGCCGGCCAGCCGCTTCGACCGTGGGATCAGCCGCAGTCATTTGAGCAGTCGCCCCCACCCGAGTAAGCAACAGCCGAAAAGAAAAGCAATATTAATTATAGTGACCGCAG
The DNA here is from genome assembly GCA_029571905.1 of Acidobacteriota bacterium. Lineage (GTDB taxonomy): Bacteria > Acidobacteriota > Aminicenantia > Aminicenantales > Saccharicenantaceae > Saccharicenans. The sequence continues at coordinate 1,242 of JAKPXU010000056.1, forward strand.
AAGGCGAATGGCTACCACCGGTGAGATTTCGCTGCCCGGTGCAGCCTCAAACTTAATCGTGATTTTTTCTTTGCCTTTGACCAGCTTTTCTGGAAGCACATAGTCCTTTTCAATGAAACGTGGCGAAGGAACACGGGTAATTTCTTCTTGAGCCAGCGGCTCACCGTCAATCAATATCCTGAAGCTGGATGGCCGCAGCCTTTCTTCTGAGTAATAAGTCACATGTAAAACGGGATTTTTAATTCCCTTGATGGGTAGCTCACAGGAAAACCAGCTGCTCCCCCGGCGGCTTCCCCGTCCCAGGACCCTTTGAGGAGTAATTCTCTCACCGGCCTTAAAATTAAATTCCTTTTCACTCTTAGGGTTGCCGAGCTCGACCATAACCACCGTGGCTGCCTCGAGCTTCTTGATCCTGGCCTGTTCGGACTGGTATTCGGTCAG
>JAKPXU010000060.1 GCA_029571905.1 Acidobacteriota bacterium
CGCTTCCGATATTCAAAAAAGACTGAATCTTATCGATCAGCAGATTACTCAGCTCAAAGCCAGGCTGGAAGAAGAAACCAGAAAAGAAAAATCGTTGCTGTCAACCCTGGAAACGATCAGGCTGAAACGCCGTGTTCTGCAAAATGAAATTGACGCTTTGAATCTCAGGCGGAAAATGGCTGCCCGCGAGCTAGCTGATCTCAATGAGAAACTCAAAACCACTGAAGTCAGCTTGCAAAAAGAAAAACAAGCCGTCGAAAAGACACTGGTCACTTTATACAAATTCGGGCGGCTGGATTTCATGCACTTTTTTCTTAAAGCCAACAACCTTGAGGTTTTCCTTCGGGAAAGCAAGAATTTGACCTTTCTGGCCCGATACCAGGGTGAGGCCATCAGTACTTATTTGAATACGATCAAAGAGCTGGAAAAGCTCCGGCAGGAAGTCAGAACCAAGCAGGCAGAAATTGACGGCTTGCTCCAGGAAGCAGCCAGTAAACAACAGGATCTTCTTCAGCAAGAAGGCGTCAGTCAGCAGTTACTGGCCCAGATAAAAAAAGATAAAAAGACCCACGAACAAATGATGGCCGAATTGAGAAGCAGTTCTGATGAGCTTCAGCGTCTGCTTAAACGCTTGCAGAATCAAGAGATTGCCCTGCCTTCTCCTTTTATCCCGTTGAATGAACGCAAGGGGAAGTTGCCCTGGCCGATTTCCGGCAAAGTGATTACCAGATTCGGGCCGGAAAAGAACCCGCGGTTTAAGACCACCATTATCAACAATGGCCTGGAAATTGCTCCCAGCGGTAAGGACAAAACTATCAAAGCCGTTCACGGTGGCCGAGTCGTATATGCCGATTATTTTCAGGGCTATGGAAATCTTTTAATTATCGATCATGGTCTCTCTTATTACACTCTCTATGGCCATTGCTCTGCTTTCTTAGTTAAACCCGGGGATGTCATCCAGCCTGGCCAGGCTATTGCCCTGGTTGGAGATTCTGATTCCTTGAAAGGAGAATGCCTTTATTTTGAGCTCCGATATAAAACCAGGGCCCTTGATCCCTTGCCATGGCTGAGGAGAAGATGATAAAATCCAGATGAGACCAATGAAAAAAGACAAAATTAACCTTTATCTAATTATTCTTCTTATCGCCCTGGTAGTTTTTCTGCTGGTTGAAGAAAGATTTTTACCTGGCAAGAGCCGTTCACCTCAGTATTCCAGAAGCAGTACTGAGCTGGTGGGTATGGTCATGCAGCTGATTAAGACCGATTATTTAGAAGAACCAAATCCACAAAGAACAACCAGTGGAGCTTTCCGCGGAATAGTTAACTCGCTTGATCCGCTCAGTGCTTATCTGGATAAAGACCTGGCAGCCAGTTATCTGAACAAAAAAATGGGTAGCTATCAGACCGGGCTGACAGTCTATAAAAAATATGGCTTGTTCCCGGTAGTGATAGCTGTAGCCGAAAATTCACCAGCGGCTAAAGCCGGCTTTAAGGTTGGTGATAACATAAGCTCGATAAATGACAATAATACCCTGCTCATGAGCTTGATTGAGACTGATCTCTGGTTATCAAGCGATCGCCCCACAGAAGAACCTTTAAGATTACGGGTTGTCAGAGGAACAGAGACCTTATCCTTTGAACTCAAACGAGACTACATGCCTGTCCAGGCAGTTCAGACTTTCACTGACCTCGACGGCGTTCTGCGCCTTCACCCTTCAATGATATACCCTGGTGTGATCAACGACATAAAAAAAATCCTGGCTGCTTCTTTTAATAAAAATAAACCAAAATACCGGGTTTTAATCCTTGACCTGAGGAATTGCTCGGGAGGCGATTACAACGAAGCCAGAAGTCTGGTCAACCTGTTCGTCCAATCAGAGCAAGCTGGTTATTTTGAAAAAAGGGGGCAGAAAGAAAATCTGGTTCTAAAAGAAGATCCCTTGTATCCTGAACTTAACCTGATTATCTGGGTCAACGCCGCCACTATGGGTCCGGCGGAACTGGTGGCTGGTTGTTTGCACGAGCTGAGAGGAGCAACGATCATCGGTACCGAAACCCCCGGATTAGTTGCTCAAAGAGAAAATTTTCCCCTGGATGACGGCAGTTTGGTTGTCCTGGTGACCTCAGTCTTCAGTCTAAAATCGGGACAAAGATTGCTGGACAACAGTCTGCCTGTGGATATCAAACTCACCTACTCTGACAAAATTGACAGGGATTATCTGGACAAGACCAGAGAAAAACTCACTACTCTGCGCTGATGCCGGCAAGAAGTAATCCGAAAAGAAAAATCCTGGATTCCCGTCGTTTTATCTTAAGAATAAGCCTGATTCTAGCTTCTATGGCTCTGCTTTCAGGGTTTTTACTTGATTATTTAAGCTTCAAGCATCAGCAGGCTGCTTATCTACCGTGGGCGGGCTTAGCCAGACATCATGCTCCTTCCCGTCTGGCCAAAAAGGCAGAAACAAAGCCTTCTTTAACCAGCCAGAAAATGCCAGTTAAGCAGGAGGAACCAGCCCAAAAATCGGTTTCGGACAGATCAGGCAAGGAAAATCTTCCTCTGGTTGCGATTATTATTGATGATATGGGGCAGGACCTCAATTTTATGCTGGAACTGGTGAATCTTAAGGTTCCTTTAACCGTAGCTATTCTTCCTGATAGCGAACAGGCCATAGAAACAGCTCAAATAGCCGTCAACCATCAGCTTGAGGTAATAATTCACTTACCTCTTGAGGCTTTCAATGGCCAGGCAGCAGGCAGCGGAGCTGATGGTTTGATTACCACCAGCATGGATCAGAAAGAAATCTGGTCGAGGCTGGAGGCCAGCTGGCAGCGGCTGCCAGCGGCCAGAGGGCTTAATAATCACATGGGTTCAAAGGGCACTGCTAACCAGTATCTGATGGAAATAATCATGGATTTTTTAAAGCAAAAGAACCTATTTTTCATTGACAGTAAAACCAGCCCGAAATCAATCGCCTATGAGTTAGCTTTAAAGAGGCAGGTCCCAGCTGCTTACCGCCAGGTCTTTTTAGATGCCGATGAAGACCGGGACAAAATCAAGGATCGTTTATTCGAGTTGTTCAGCCTGGCCAGAAAAAATGGCCAGGCCCTGGGCATCGGTCATCCTTTTGACGATACTCTCCGCATTCTGAAAACCTATCTTCCTCAGGCCAAAAATTATGGCGTCGAGCTGGCTACCTGCTCCCAACTCATTAAAAGGCAAGAAGAAGCCCGCCAGAAAAAGCCCTGAATCCAATTGATCGGGTCCTCTGGCCATTTAAAATTATTTATAGGCAGACCTTTTTTGCTATACTATAAAGAGTAAATGATTATGATCTGGAGGATAAATAAATGAAAAGGATAACAATATCAGTACTGATGCTGGCTATGGTAGCCAGTCTTCTGTTTCTTCCAGCCTGCCACTCTATATCAACAGAAGAACTAAAAAAATCGTTAGAAGTGGTTGATGTCCAAACCAAATGGGTTAGCAAAGAATATCGAGCCTGGCCGCCCAAGTTAGTCCTCGTTCCGGTCATATCTTTTCGGGTTAAAAACATCAGTGATAAGCCCCTGAATTACATAAATTTTAATGCTATTTTCAGATTTCAGGGCGAGAGCAAAGATTTGGGCAGCGGCTTCCTGGCAGCTATCCGGAAAGAACCAATTCTGCCCGGACAGACCAGTGAGGTCATCACCCTCAAAAGTAACTACGGGGTTGAAGGAAAAACCGTCCAATCATTTGAAAACAATCCTTACTGGAAAACAGTTGTTGTTAAGCTCTTTGCTCGCTCCAAAGGTTCAGATTATGTACTCCTGGGAGAATATGAAGTCTCGAAGACTATAGATTTTAAACCCGACGAAGCAGTAACTCCAATTACCGAGCCGGACGAACAAACCAAGAAATGATCATACTTATCTGCTAAGATAAGCTGCTGGAAAGGACAGAGTCAATGGAAGTTATCCTACCGAGGCAGGTCTTTTTAACCAGAGGTCAAGGCCAGCACCGGGAAAAACTGGTGAGCTTCGAGCTGGCCTTGAGGGCAGCTGGTATTTCGCCCTTTAATCTGGTACGGGTTTCAAGCATTTTCCCACCACACTGTCAGGTGATCAGCCGGGCCAGCGGTTTGAAGAAGCTACAGGCTGGACAGATCGTATTCCTGGTTATGAGTGAGAATTCAACCGATGAAGCTCATCGAGAGATTTCTTCAGCTATTGGTCTGGCCATTCCCCAGGATCCAGACCAGTATGGCTACCTGGCTGAACATGAGGGTTTCGGAGAAACTGAAAAAGAAGCCAGCCTACGGGCGGAAGAACTGGCAGCTGAAATGCTGGCCACCAAGCTCGGACAGAATTATTCGCCTCAAAATTTTACACGGGGGAAAAACAATTACTATAGCCTGAACGACCGGCTAACCGTTCAAACCAGGAGTTTATCCCAAATTGCCACCGGATCAAAAGGCTTGTGGACAACAACCGTGGCGGCCGCTGTCCTGGTTACCTGAGCCGATAAATAGAAGCCTATCAAACACCTGAGCAAAGAGAGTTGAACTACCAGTTCTAAAGATTCAGAGGATTAGGCTTAAGAATCTTGATAAAGCTTTCCTCTTTTAGCTTTTTAACAAATTCCTCTATTTTTTTGGAACGGAGTTCATTAAATAGCTTGTTTTCGATATCCTTTCTGGCTTCCTCAAAGGTTTGCTGATGGCTCTCCTTTTTTTCTTCCAGTTTAATCAAATACCAGCCATTTTTGGCTTCAATCCAGTCACTGATTTCGCCTGGCTTCAATTTTTCTACACCGTCCTCAATCGCTTTTTCCAGTTCGCCTTTTTTAAAAAAGCCCAGATCTCCACCATTGTCTTTAGGCCCTTCCGAATAAGCTGTCACCAGCTCTTCAAAAGATTGCCCGCTTTTAAGCTTTTCGCTTATCTCTGCCCTTTTGGCTGCCAGGTCTGAGGCAGTATGCGTGGCACTCGACAGGTAAATGGCTTTGATCCGGTATTCAGGCGGCAGCACAAATTCTGATTGATGCTGTTTATAATATTTGACGATTTCAGCGTCGTCCAGGGCAATAGTCCGATCAACTTCAGTATAAATAACTGCCTGTCTTAGAATATTCTCTTCGAGTTGCTTGACCCATTGATCGTAATCAATTCCCTGGGCAGTCATCGCCCGAATAAGATCAGCATCTGATTCAATATTGTTCTGAGTTTTGATCTGATCGATGGTGGCTTTCACCTGTTCTTTGACATTGAGTCCCTGCTCCCTGGCCTTCTGTAGAATCAGCAGATCGGTTATCATCATATCAAGCAGGTTGTCCTTCAGGCGTTCGTATTCCTTGAAATAGCTTTCGCCACTCAGCTGCTGGCGTAGCATCTGAACCGTCGTATCAAACTGCTCTTTATAATCGGACAGGGTAATCACATCCCCGTTGACAATAGCTACTATTTCTTCCACGACATCAGCTGAGACAGGACTGAAAAAGGCCACCAATAATAAAGCCCCCAGAATGATTCGCTTCCTAAGCATTTTATTTCCCTTCATGTTTAAAAGGCAAATTTTCAAAGACAATCTGCCAGTGGTAAGTAGTTTTAAGTTCTTCAACTTCTTTATCAATTATATCTTTAACTTTATTTCCCATTAAAATGTTTCTAATTTTTCTCGAAACTTCTTCTTCTTCCAGCAAAGCTGGTGCATATCTTTTATCCAGTCGAAAGATATGATAGCCATAGGGGGATTGAAAGACCTGGGATATTTTGCCCTCTTCCAGGCCAAAGACCACTTTTTCCATGTCATAAGGCAAGTCTCCAGGCTTAAAAACGCCCATTAAGCCACCTTTATAAGCATCAGGTGCTTCTGAATAATTGCGAGCTGCCTGCCGAAAAGCTGTCTCATCGGCTTTCACCAGTTTTTGCTGGAGTTCAACCGCCAGGTCGCTCGAACTGACCAGAATGTGGCTGACCATAACCCGTTCCGGAACTAAAAAATCCTTTTTGTGCTCCTGATAGTAGGCCTTGATTTCATCTTCAGTCACCACCACCTCTTTAATTTTTTCATATTTGTATTTAGCCACTAGCAGACTGTCCTCCAGCCCCTGATCACTGGCCAGTTGCTCCTTAAGTCCCTCTTGAAGCGGGTAATCACGGGCTATCTTCTGCCAGAACGCCTGTTGTTCGGAATCAGTCAGTTCTAATTTCCTCATTTTAGCTGAATACAGTATTAACCTGTCTTCAACAAACTGGTCAAACAACTGACTCAGAGTCTCATTATCTATTTCCTGCCCCTCATGAATAATCAGTCTGACATAGTTTTCAAAATCAGACAGCGAATAGGTTTTCTCTTCTATTTTTAAAACAGGGAGTCGGCTCTTTTGTTCTTCAACTTTTTCTTGCTGCCGCTGCTCAATGAATCTGTAGCCAAAGAAACCACCCCCCGCCACGATGATGATTGCCGGGATTAAAATTAACAGACGGGTTTTCTTCATAAATTGCTCAATTAATTATAATATAGCGGCTTAGTTCCTGCAAGACAAACAACGTCTCCCGCAGGAAGCTCTGCTCATCTTCTGCCCTGATGTTGAATGACATCAGCCCCAGCGGAGAAACATTCCCCGCATAACGGCGAAGCAGTCCCTGGACTTTGTTCCAGATAAAATTCGTTTCTGGAGGAAACTTAATTACCAGTCGCTGGCCACTACGATCCAGGGCACTGGCTCTGATTTTCTGAGCATAAAACCTGATCCTGGCATAATAGAAAAGATTCTCCACGCTTGGCGGCACAGGGCCAAAACGATCTTCAACTTCTTCTTTAATCTTTAATGCTTCGTCGGGCTGCTCCAGAGAAGATAATCTCTTATAGAGGTTTAACCTTAAATTGACCTGAGGCAAATAATCCTCCGGGATTCTGAAATCAATTTTGAGGTTAATCTGGCATTTAACCTCTTCAATTTTCTCGCCCTTCTGTTCTCTGATGGCTTTATCCAGCAACTGCAAGAAGTATTCATAACCGACAGCTTCAATAAATCCATGCTGCCGATGCCCCAGAATATTTCCCGCCCCGCGGATTTCCAGATCTCTAGCTGCCAGTCGAAAACCAGAGCCCAGTTCACTGAATTCCTTTAAGGCCTTAAGTCTTTCCCTGGCTTCAAAAGTCAATTCGGACAGCGGAGGCACCAGAAAATAGGCGTAAGCCTGGCGCGAAGCGCGCCCTACCCTCCCCCTCAGCTGGTATAGTTGAGCCAGGCCATAAAGGTCGGCCCGGTCGACAATTAGCGTGTTGACCAGAGGAATATCTATGCCATTTTCAATAATGGTGGTCGAGACCAGGACATTGTACTTTTGATCAATGAAAGCCGACATTCTTTTTTCCAGTTCCCTGCCCGGCATCTGTCCGTGAATGGTTATAACCCTGGCTTGAGGAACAAGCTTCTCCACCAGACGGGCCATCTGATCGATATCTTCAATGCGGTTATGAATATAATAGACCTGCCCTGACCGCTCCAATTCCTGTTTTATAGCTGAGGCTACCAGCCGGCTGTTGAAAGGAGCTACCACGGTGTGGACAGCCAACCTGTCCCGGGGCGGTGTCTCGATCAGACTGATATCCCTTAAGCCGCTTAAGGCCATGTTAAGCGTTCTGGGAATCGGTGTAGCCGTTAAGGTCAACACATCAACGTTGGCCTTTAATTTCTTTATCTTTTCCTTATGACTGACTCCAAACCGTTGCTCCTCATCTATGATTAACAAGCCAAGATCCTTGAACTCGACATCAGCCGAAAGCAAACGATGGGTGCCAATGATGATATCCACAAAGCCCTTTTTGAGATCTTCCAGGACTTTTTGCTGCTCTTTTTTACTCTGCAATCTGGTCAGCCCTTCAATTCTGACCGGAAAAAGCACCATCCTCTGCCTGAAGGTAGTCAAATGCTGATTGGCCAGAACGGTCGTCGGGCAGAGAACAGCTACCTGCTTTCCATCCATAGCCGCCTTGAAAGCCGCTCTCATGGCCACTTCTGTCTTTCCATAACCAACATCGCCACATAACAACCTGTCCATTGGCTGGTCTGCTTCCATATTTCTTCTGACTTCTTGAATAGCCTGAAGCTGGTCTTCAGTTTCTTCATAGGCAAAAATTTGATCAAATTCTCTCTCCCACTGACCTTCCGGACTGAAGGCAAAGCCCTGGGCAGTTTTCCGTCTGGCATAAAGTTCGAGTAACTCCTGAGCAATTTCTTCAGCTGCTTTTTTCACTCTGGCTCTGGTTTTCACCCAGCTCTGGCTGCCCAGTTTATCCAGCTGAGGGCTGGCTCCAGCCGAACTGGCAAATTTCTGAACAAGATTCAGATCCTCAACCGGGACCAATAAGCGATCATCGTCACGATAAATCAATTCAATAAAATCATGAGGTTGGCCATCGAGATCGATTTTTTTTAGACCATTAAACAGCCCGACACCATATTCTGTATGAACTACATAATCACCCTGCTTTAGATCCTGAAATTGAGAAAAGAAAACTTTTCTGGAAGGGCGGCTGGTGAGAACCTTTTCTTCGGTAAAAATGTCTTTCTCAGCAAAGATATAGATTTTCTGGCGGGGATAACTGAAACCTTTTTCCAACTCGCCTTCGACTAAGTTAATTTCCTCGCCTCTTGGCTTTTCCTTGACATCCGAGACGGCTCTAACTGTTAAATCATTTTCTCTCAAGAGATGAGCCAGCCTGTCTTTTTTACCTGGATTCGACAGGAAAATATAGCAGATGTCTCTTTCTTCCTGTCGTTTTTTAAGATATTGAAGAAAAAAGGGAATCCGATTATCAAATCTGGGGACTGACTGAAAACCAAACTCGATAGCAGGCCGATCGCTCTCTTCCGATAAGTCCTGAATATAGACTGCCTTACTTTTTATTTCTTGCAGGAAATCAAGAGCAAAAATTTCAGCCGGCGACAGAGCGAAACTTCTCTGGTTGACCAGGTTATTATAAGTTTTTTCCCAATCGCTGAATTGTTCTTCCCATTCCTTTTCGACCAAATCTTTTTCTTCCAGGATGAAGAGCGGATTGGAAAGATAGGAACTCAACGGGCAGAAATGATCACTGGCCGCCAGGGCATAGTAATCAAAAGAGGGCAGAATTTCTCCTTCTTCCCACAGCTCGATCTTTTTTTCAAGATCAGCCAGTCCTGTTTTCCTTAGCCTGGCCTGCCGTTTAAACTCTTCCTGGAATTTTCTGCCTCCCGGATATTCTTTTAGAGAAGGAATGACCACTGATTCCAGCCTTCCTATAGACCTCTGCGTAGATGAGTCAAATTCTCTGATGGAGGCTACCTGATTTTCAATAAATTCCAGGCGGAACGGGTTTTTTGACCAGACTGAATAAATATCAACAATGCCACCGCGGAAAGCATACTCTCCGGCTGAAGAAACGAGATCTTCCTGAGTGTAGCCATAATCGGCCAGCTGCTGAAGCAAACGATCCCGGTCTAAGATTTGCTCCCGATTTATTCTGACTACTGATCGGGTCAGATCCTCCGGCCGCGGGACCTTTTTGAGAAGACCGGGCAGGTTGGTCAGGATCAGCGGCTGATACCCCTGGTTAAGGCCATATAAGACTTTTAATCTGGAGGCTACCATCTCGAGAGGCACAGGCACCTCCAGATAAGGGTCGGCACTGAGTGCTGGCAGTGATTCGACCTGTCGTTTTAACGAGAAAAAGCCCAGTAAAGTCTCGATTTCCCGTTTTATTTCCTCAAGAGCCCAGGCCTGAGGTTCAACAATAACTAATGGCCTGTCAATCTGGCCCGCCAGCAGAGTATAAAAATAAGCCCTGGCCTCTGGAATTAAACCCGATAAATGAAGACAGTTCTCCCCCTTTTTTAGCTTTTCTACCAGGGTCCTGAACTCTGGTAGATCCAGAAGAAACTCAAGACTCACAATAATATTTTAGACGAGAAAAACCGCCAGGTCTATCTTTTGGGCTTACTTTGATCCTGTTCAAGTTCTCTCTCTATCTCAATTTTTTCGCCGCCAGCCAGCTGGCACTCAAAAACTTCTTTGATGCGGCCTGTTCGGCTGTCCATGATCCGCTTTTTTGATATCACTTTTTCAATTAGATGGCGTTCCCCCGCCCTATAGACAGCGAGAGGCTTTTCCTGGCCGTAGCCTCCAGCATAAAATTCCACCCGATCAAACTTCTCTTTCTTATCCATGACAGGTTGCCCGCCTGATACCTGTTCTTTGTTCATTATAGACTTCTTCCCTTCTAAATTTCAAAGGCTAGCTGAAAACGGAAGATTGGCCTGGAAAGTCAAAAAAGACCAACAACCCGGGAATTACCTTCTGAAGTTTTCTCTTTTTCAGGTTTAAAAGGATCTTTCAGCTGCTTTATTTTACAACGCTGAAAATCAATAAAAAAGGGGAGGAATCTGTTGATTCCTCCCCTTTAAATTCAACTGTACCAGGCGATTAGAAGCTATACCGAGCTGAGAAGCGGAGAGTTCTGGTCAGATTGGAAATGCTGGTTATTTTCTTGAAAGTTCCGCTCGGGTTATAAGTACCTTCTGTTGAGTTATTATCACTTGGCATCCAGGTTCCTCCCGGATTCTGATTGATGTTGACATAGTGCTGACCAAGTACATTAAAGACATCAACAAACAGTCCCAGGCGCCCATATTTTTTCAAGCTGAAAACTTTTTCCAGGCGAAGGTCAAGAAGATTCCAGGCATAGTTTCGCCTGGTGCCAACTTGTTCAAGATTAACAGAATAGGAATTATAGACATTAACGTTGTTCTGCGCAGCCCAATCTTCGGGCGGAACAATAGTTACCCCGCGAGCCCAGGGAGTGCCGCTGCTGAAGCGGTAATTAAAGGATGCCACGAATCCATATGGAATATTAAATGAACCAAAGAGTTTGATAACCAATGGGCGATCTTCATAGGTTCGGCCTCCGCTATTAACAAACCAGTTAGCATCATTGGCGGCCGAAGTATAGCCATGAATATCAGTGTAGCTACCGTTTATGTTGCCCCAGGTTTTTGAATAGTTAATCGAGCCACCCAGCTGCCAGCCATTAGCATAGCGTTTCTCGAAGGACAGTTCAAGAGCTGAATATTTGCGATAGGCCTCAGGAATATTTCTGATCTGAAGTATCCAGTTCTGAGGAGCATCATTGCTCATAAAATACATGGTCACTTCCTGAGCAGGATAGTTGCCGATAGCGGGGACAGTCGTGGTGAATGGTACCCAGTACTCATTGCCAGGTTCAGACTCCGGGTTATACCAGGTTTCGCCTGTTTCCAGATCATATAGAGCATCGTCGAGAATATTCTTTTTAACTTTATACATGTAGTTCAGGCCGACCTTAAAATTCTTAAAAAGCTCATGATCAAGCCCAACCACTATTTGCTCATCATAAGGTGCTTTGGTATCAGTGGAGATACCGGTAATCCAGCTCTCTCTGAGCATCTCTGTTGGATTCGACCAGGACCATACCATTTCATAATAGTCCCCAAGACTGGGTGAATCGGGTTGACCATTGCCATTCTCATCCCACCAGTTGAAGAAGTATTCTTTGTAATAGAGCGGATGACATTTGTAAATGATCGAACCCCAGACTGATTCTCGATACAGACCGTAGTTGAACTTCAGGGCAGTCTTGCCGTTGCCAAAAAGATCATAGGTAATACCAATTCTCGGCGATACATTAAACCAGTCAACCAGGTTATCAACTCCCTCCATGTCAAATTCACCATAGGGATTAAAACCAATTACTGGCTCAATTAATGAGGCACCAAGTTCACTGGCGAAACTGCCGGTCGCGCCTTTGTGGATGTCTGGTATCCAGCCCTTGGTCCCATCAAAACGCAACCCAAGATTGATGGTTAAGCGATTTTTAATGGTTATTGAATCCTGTAGATAGCCACCATAACGCGAGAAGTCACCTTCGACCATACTTTCGTCTTTGGTCTGTCCGAGAGCCCAGAATCCAATATAGCCGTCTCCATAGGTGTCACGCGGGTAACCCTGAGCTGTCCAGTAATAGGGGTTGTTATTATACCAGGGCCATTCCATCGTATTGGTCTTCCAGTTAGCCCATTTGGCTGCGCCGCGCTGAATCTCAACTCCAACCTTAAATTCGTGGTCGGCCCCGAGAAAATTGTCAACAAATCGGGTTAAATGAGCAGAGGCCTGAACAGACGGACGACCGTTCCACTGTTGAGCATAATAGCCCGTTCCAAAGTAATAGCCAGTATAGCCATCCCACATATAGGGGATGTTGGTTTGCTCCTCGCGGATAAGTGGCAAGGTAGCATCGACAGTCGCATAACCGGCCCGGGCTTCAACTAATGTATTGCTATTAACCATCCAGGTCAGGACTCCGGTAAAGGCGTAATTAGCCCATGGATCAGTTTTATACAGACAATCAAAGGGTATATTCCAGCCGGAAGCGGCAGTATTATCAGTAGTTTGCTGACCATTACCCATTACCGCCAGCTTGACATTTCTGGCCAGCTGAAAGGTGAACTTGCCAAAAGCTGCCCAGGTTTCGCTTTTCCGATCAAAGTTATCATAATAGGTTCCGTCATAAGGCGAAACAAATGGAATAAAGCTGGAATGATAGGCATTTTTAGCATAACGCCCGTCCAGATAAAACCAGATCTTATCTTTGATTATGGGTCCGCCAAATCCACCCGAAATATCATAGTCATAGATAGCCGAAGATGGCTTGGATAGACCCATAGCTTTCAATTGTTCATCCGGTAAAACGGATTTGGTCAGATCATCATTGGTGTAGTAGCCCTGGATCATGCCCGAAAAATTATTGCCACCAGATTTTGTAACAGCATTGACAAAACCACCCAGAGTCCAGCCGACTTCGGCCGGAGCACCTCCGGTCAGTACTTCCACTTCTTCCAGGACATTAAAATCAATTGGAATACTGAGCTGCTGGTTAGTTGGATCATTAGCATTGAGGCCATCAATTTGATAGGTATTACCGGCAGCGGTGGCTCCCTTGATATTACTGGCATCGACCGTTCCTGGAGTAAGAGTAATAATCGAGTTAAGGTTACGGCTGATGGGGAGATTTTGAATCAGGTCAGCTTTATATACTTGCTGAGTCTTGGAAGCTTTAACATCGACGACTGGTGCCGCTCCAACTACTGTTATCTGTTCTTCCATCTTCTTAATGCCCAACTTGATATTTCTCGTAATGGTTGAACCAACTCGGACTTCGATTCCTTCCTCAACGTAAGTCTGAAAACCGGGCAGCTCGACAGTCATTGTGTAAACACCTGGTGGCAACAAGAGAATCCTGAAAGTGCCGTCAGCTCTGGTCACATCAGTCGCCTTTCCCATCAAGCTGGGACCGCTAACGATAATGCTAACGCCGGGCAAAGGGACACCTTCTTCATCGGTGATGACACCACGAATCGAACCCGTCTCCCGGCTCGAAATCTGGCCGAAAAGTGATAAGCCAGAACCTATGGTGAGCAAAACTGCGATCACCATGAACAAGCTTCGCATTTTAATTTTAGCCATTGAATCTTACCTCCTGAATTTTCTCAATGAACAAGCTCTTTGATAACCAATCACGTTAATTTAACAAGAGCAAGTTTAGATTAGATTAAATTTAGATTTTTATGGGAATGCTTATTTTTAACTCGAAAAATATCACCTCCTATCAAATCTGATATATTTTATGTTAGATAAGATGTATAAGCCATTTTGATGCCCATTGTCAACCTTTTTTTGTCAATTTTTGTAAGCTCAGGCTGGCCAGCATTTTTTATTGCACAAGCCGGGCAAAAGAGTCAAAATATATTTCGACGAATGGAAGGAGACTTTGATGGATAAAAACAAGACTTTAATCTGTCTGATTCTGGTCTTTGTGCTTCTGTCTGGGCTGTTAGATGGACTGGCACTAGCCGCACCGATCAGGTTAACTGTCTTTTACCCCTCTATTGGCACGATCAGGAATCTCCAGGCTCTGAGAGAAAAAGGGTTTATTAACACACCTCAGCTCGAAGTTGTCGGTGTCTATCATACAAAAGAGTTAACTAATTATGAAGAAGCTATTAAATACGCCAGAGCTAATAACCTTAGCTGGTTTCGTTTCCATCCGGTCTCGGCTGAGCTCAGCGAGGAGGATATTTTCCGTCAAAACCCCTGTACACCGGAATTTGTTGAGATCATAAAGAATTCTGACGGCCTGATCTTCTTCGGGGGGCCTGATATACCGCCGTCAATCTTTAAGGAAAAAACCAACCTTCTGACGGTCATTGAAGATCCTTATCGCCATTATTTCGAACTATCTGCTATTTTTCATTTTCTGGGAGGTTACCAGGACCCAAATTTTAAACCTTTGCTGGACTCAAAGCCGGAGCTACCAATCCTTGGCATTTGTCTTGGTGCCCAAAGTCTGAATGTTGGAACTGGAGGAACCCTTATTCAGGACATCTGGTCAGAAGTCTATGGCCAGAACCAGCTGGAAGATATCCTCGCTCTTGCTCCCGAGTGCTGGCACAATAATCCTTATAGGAAATTAAGACCCGATTTGAATATTTCAAGCTATTATTTCCACCGCTTAAATCTTCTCCCCGGGGAGTTTTTCGTTCAAGTACTGGGTTTTTCTGAAAAAGATCATCCCCGGATTTTGAGCTCGCATCACCAGGCCCTGGATAAACTCGGCCAGGGCTTTAAAGTCGTGGCCCTTTCTACCGATGGCAAAATTATCGAAGCTATACACCATACAAAGTATAACAATGTTCTCGGTATTCAATTCCACCCGGAAAGCTATCGCTTGTGGGATGAAAATTTAAAAATTGGTCTGAAACCCGATGATAAACCAGATAGTTACTGGAACATCCTCATAAACAATCCACCCAGTCTTGAATTTCATCAAAAAATCTGGCAGTGGTTCGCCCGGATGATGGAAAAAAGTGATAATCTTAAAACTCATTAAATTTCCTTTTTTTATTTATATCTTGAGAAATCAGATTCAAATTGATATCTTAACTTTACTCCCATCAGGAGGTATAAAATGAGAAGGATTTTTCCCAACCCGCTAGCAATAATGACTGTGCTTTCTTTTCTCTGGCTGGCCGCCTGCAACCGGCCACCAGTTGAAGATCAAGCTCGCCTTTTTAAAGAGGACCTGGAGTTCCTTCAGGCCAGGACGGAAGTTATTGTTCTCTCTGCCCGTGACGGCCAGGCCATGGTAGCCGTCAATCCTGATATCCAGGGCCGGGTGATGACCAGCACGGCTAAAGGCCCGGGGGGCTTAAGCTTCGGCTGGATAAATCAAGAGTTAATTGCTTCTGGCCAGAGTGATCCCCATATGAACGCTTTTGGCGGCGAGGACCGTTTCTGGTTAGGACCAGAAGGAGGTCAGTTCGCCCTTTTCTTTAAGGCTGGCTCTCCCTTTGACTTTGATCACTGGTTCACCCCACCATCGCTCAATGAAGGCAGTTTTGATCTGGTTGCTAAGGATGAGACTCAGGTCATATTAAAAAAAGAAATGAACCTGATAAATTATGCTAATTTCGAATTCAAAATAAGAGTTGACCGGACAATTCGGATGCTGGATAAAAACCAGGTAGAATTACTGGGGCTGCCTCTGTCCGACGGCTTGAGCTGGGTAGCCTTTGAATCAGACAATCAGATTACTAATACCGGCGATTTGCCCTGGAAGAAAGAAACCGGCCTGGTTTCTATCTGGATTCTGGGCATGTTTAATCCTTCACCTACAACCACCGTGGTTGTTCCTTATAAACCAGGACCAGAATCTGAGCTCGGCCCGATAGTCCATGACACTTATTTTGGCCCGATACCACCGGATAGACTAAAAATTGCGGATAACGTCATTTATTTTAAAGGAGACGGCCAATATCGGAGCAAAATCGGGGTTCCCCCCCGACGGGCTTTACCTTTCGCTGGCAGTTATGACGCAACTCATCAGGTGCTGACCATTGTTCATTATACTCTGCCTGAAAATCCAGCCGAGTATATCAACTCTCTCTGGGAATTTCAGGAGAATCCTTATGATGGCGATGTGGTCAATGCTTATAATGACGGCCCGGTCGCCCCAGGAGCTAAACCTCTTGGACCTTTTTACGAGCTGGAAACTTCCTCACCGGCTGCTGCTCTCAATCCCGGAGAGTCACTTTCCCATGTCCACGCTACTATCCATCTACAAGGCGAAGAGAAAGACCTCGATCCTATAGCCAGAAAAATACTGGGAGTCAGCCTGGAGGAAATTAAGCAGGCTTTTAGCGAGAAATAAGAAGTAAGATGTTTAGAGCGGAGAAAGCCTGATCTGGTGACCCGAAGAAGAAAAGTGATAGGCTGAACGAAAGGAAGACAGCCTCTCCTCGGAGACAAACATAAATAAAATGATATTTTTAGCAGCCAGCCGAAAGACCATTATTCGTTATCTTAATCGTTTTAGTGGCTTATAATCTCCTGCGTCTGCTGTCCTCTTCCTTTTGACCTTTACTCAGGCCAAAAACAAATTCAAAAAAGGAGACAAATTATGAAAATCATCGTTCTGGGAGCGGGTCTGGTGGGCAAAGCCATCGCCCTGGATCTGGCCTCTGAGCCCGAATTCAGTCTGACTTCGGTTGATTTGAGGCCAGAGGCTCTGGCTGAGCTGGCCTCGGCCGGTATCAAAGTCATAAGTCAGGATATCAGCCAGTCTGAAGCTACTAAAGACTTAGTCAGTGATTATGACCTGGTTATAAATGCTGTGCCTGGTTACCTCGGATTTCAAAGTCTCAAAGCCTGTCTCGAAGCTGGCCGAAATGTAGTAGATATTTCTTTTTTCCCGGAAAATCCTTTTGAACTTGACTCTCTGGCTAAAGGACAGAACATAACAGCAGCAGTTGATTGTGGCGTCGCCCCTGGCTTAAGCAATATCCTGGCCGGTTACGGACTCAGCCAGCTGGATAAAGCTTACTCGGTCATCATTTATGTGGGCGGCCTGCCGGTTATCAGAAAATGGCCTTTTGAATACAAGGCAGTATTCTCTCCGGTTGATGTCATAGAGGAATATCTGAGACCGGCCAGATGCCTGGAAAATGGGCAGCTCGTAATAAAGCCGGCTTTATCCGAACCTGAATTTCTGGAGTTTGAAAAACTGGGAACCCTCGAGGCCTTTATCACTGATGGTCTGCGAACTATGATCGAAACTCTGACTGTCCCGGAGATGGTCGAAAAGACGCTTCGCTATCCTGGCCACCGCGAAAAGATGCTGGCTTTAAGACAGGCTGGCTTTTTTTCTGAGCAGCCGGTAGAAATAGCCGGCCAGAAAATCCGGCCGGTTGACCTGTCAGCTAAAATTCTTTTCCCCCGGTTAAATGTTGAAGCTGGGGAAGAAGACCTGACCATTTTAAGAGTTATCATCAGCGGAGAAAAGGACGGTCAGCCACTCAGATTAACCTATGACCTTTTTGATCGTTTTGATCGGAAAAGTGGGATTCACAGTATGGCCAGGACCACCGGCTATACCGCTACGGCCGTCGCCAGGGCAGTGGCTCGAGGCTTGATTAAGAAACATGGAATAATTGCTCCAGAATACTTAGGACTGGAGCCAGAAGTATTCAATTTTATCCGCAAAGAGCTTCTAAACCGAGAAATAGTTATCAAGGAAAAAAAGGAAGCTGGCTGAAAGTCTTGACTTCAGACTGAAAATTTAAAGACCTGACGTCACCCTCGATTTCCGAACAGGCCAGAATTAAGACTCCCCCCGCTTAAAGAGGAGGGATTAAGCTCTAAAATCAGGTAACCGGATAATTTTTATTGCTGTTATTTCTTTTTCGTTAAGTTGGTTGTATCAACCCAGTTTTCCAGAAACTTAGTTTCACCTGAAGCTGGTTGTTCCTGCTCAGTCAACAAGGAGTCAATGATAGCTTTCAGGTGGGCATAGGGCAGTGTGCCGATAATCATCCGGTTGTTAATGATCATGGTCGGCGTCGACCTTATCCCATAGGGGAATCTGTCAGAGGTTTTTTCATATTCCTTGCCAGTGTCAATAATCTTTTTGACCAGTTCTTTGGTTTTTTCATCCGTCAGGGCTTTTTCAACTCCGTATTTCTTGGCCAGCTGCAGCCGCCACTCAGGGTCTTTGGCCTTATCAAAATTCTTGAATAGCTCATTATGGATTTGAAGGAATTTGGATGGATCGTAGGCAGCTATATAAGCCAGGTCGCAGGCTCCTGGATGTTTATCTTTGTCAACCACATCATTGCATTTAGCTTCCAGCGGGAAGAACTGAAAAGCGATATTTATCTTTCCTTCATATTCCTTTTTTATTCTTTCCAGTTGATGGTAGAGGAAAAGACAGTCAGGGCAAAGGAAATCAGCATATTCAATAATGCGAATCGGTGCCTGATCAAAGTCCTCAGTTGCTTTAGCTGTCCAGTAAGGTGAAATTAAACTTGGCTCTTTGACCGGTTGTAGACTGTAAAACTCCTTGACAATTTTCAAAGCCACACCTCCCGATTGAGCATCCTTTTTAGCCTCATAAAAAAGATGAAAACCAAAGGCACCCATGACTGTTAAAACACCAATAGCCACCAGCGGCTTGATGGAGCCAAACAGAAGGTCGCGGAAAAAGCCAACCAGTCCTCGCGGCTCAGAGGGTAGCCCGAACTTCCAGAATAAATAAAAGTTTATAAGGGAAAAAAGGTAATACCCAGAACATAGCAGGCATAGGCTTTTAAGATAAAAAACCGAATAGAAGAAAAGGGCCAGTACCCCTAGAGCGTTGGGGAAAGATAAGAGTTTATTTACTTTTTCAAAACGAGGAGAAGGCAAAAAGGCTCCCAGCATCACCAGAATGCCTAGAACAAGTCCCCAATAGCCGAGGGGAACTCCTTGAAAATGGGCAATCGGTGAATAAGCCGAGCTATCGCAATTAAAAAAACTGCTAAGGTCACAAAACGAACCGGTAAAGATTGTCTCGGGGAAATTAGCTCTAAAAAAATGATCTATGGTCAGATAGGAAGCTACCGCCATTCCCAGGCCAGTAACAAAGCTCCAGAATCTAAGCCACGGACTGCTCAGGGTCAGACTCTTTTCCATTTTCGTGCTTTCTCCCTTATATCATTTTTCCTTTTATTCAAGGACTCTTGGCTGCAGATTGTCAATAGCAGCCGAAAAGTAGAGCCCCGAAGTAAGAAGAGACTGCTTTTCTACCTCCATCTACCTCTTAAATTTTGTCCCGAAAATATAGCTTCAGCTTCTTCAGTGTATTTTCCATCCTGACCATAAAGAACGAGCGGCGGCATGGTCTCCACCTCGCCAACTGTCTGGCCACATTCCGCCAGAAAGAAATTGGGAGGCTCGCCTTCCCTCGGATAAACCAGGCGACAGCGCTTTAACCTCAGGCCAGCCTGGCTCAGTTCTTCTTCAAATTCTTCTCTTCGCTTGTCAGGCAAGATAAAGTAAGCTGATCCGCTACTTTTCAGCCAGTCTTTAGTCGCCTTTAGAATTTCTTCGATCGAACTTAATATTTCATGCTTGGCAATATTCTTTTCTTCCGTCCGGCTGAGATAACCGGAATCCCTCGGAATATAGGGCGGGTTGGAAAAGACAATATCAAACTGGTGCCAGGGTTTATATTGACGGAAGTCCTTCTCGACTATGGTTATTCGGCCGTCCAGATGGTTCAGCATAATATTACGTCGGGCCAGATCAGCCAGTCCCTGCTGGACCTCCAGAGCAACGATATGATGAAAAGGCTTCACACTGAGCAGCATGGGGATTATTCCACAGCCAGTACCGATTTCAAGAATCTCATCACCGTTTCTGGTCTGAATAAAACTGGCCAGCAGTGGTGCGTCAACTGAAAAACGAAAGCCATTCTTTCTCTGTAAAACCAGAATCTTTCCTTTATAAAAAGTATCCAGAGTCTCATCAGGTCGTTCAGCAGGTTTAACTTCAATCATTTTTCTTCCAGGTCCGCCATAATTAAAATTTTAGCAGACTCAACCTTAATAACGCCACCTTTAATCGTGACACTTTCTTCACGGTTATCGATAGTCTTGAAGATAATTTCACCTCGGCCCAGGCAGGCATTCAAAGGCCGATGGCCTGGCCAGATACCAAGATAACCATCAAGCCCTGGTACCTGCAGCTCAGTCACCTTGCCTTCGGTCAGAAGCCTGGTAGGTGAAATAACCTTTAATTCAAAAAAATCCGCGTTTTCCGGACTCATATCTTTTTAAGTTCCTCTGCTTTTTCCACTACCTCTTCAATAGTACCAGCCATATAGAAAGCCTGTTCTGGCTTATCATCATGTAGGCCGTTACAAATTTCTTCAAAACCTTTAATCGTCTCCTCGACTGGAACATATTTCCCCGGTCGGCCGGTAAACTGCTCAGCCACATGAAAAGGTTGCGAAAGAAATCTTTGTATCTTTCTTGCCCTGGCTACCATGAGCTTATCTTCATCTGACAGTTCTTCTATACCCAGAATTGCAATTATGTCCTGTAGCTCCTTATAGCGCTGCAGGATTTCTTTGACTCTTCTGGCTACTTTATAGTGCCTCTCGCCGACAATTCGAGGATCAAGAATTCTGGAAAAAGAAGTTAAAGGATCAACTGCCGGATAAATCCCCATCTCCGTCAGTGCTCTTGACAGATTGGTAGTTGCATCCAGATGAGTAAAAGTCGTAGCGGCAGCCGGGTCGGTGAAGTCATCAGCCGGGACATAAATGGCCTGAACAGAAGTTATTGAACCTTTTTTAGTAGAGGTAATCCTCTCTTCCAGTTCGCCCAGTTCACTGGCCAGATTTGGCTGGTAGCCGACAGCTGACGGCATACGACCCAGCAGGGCTGACACCTCTGAACCGGCCTGGACAAAACGGAAAATATTGTCAATAAAAAGCAAGATATCCTGGCCCAGTTCGTCTCGAAAATATTCAGCGACAGATAGAGCGGTCAGGCCAACGCGTAACCTGGCTCCTGGTGGCTCGGTCATCTGACCAAAAATCAGAGCCGTCTTATTTAAAACACCCGATTCCTTCATCTCCAGCCATAAATCATTACCTTCCCTGGTTCTTTCCCCTACTCCAGCAAAGACTGAATAACCGCCGTGCTTGGTGGCCACATTATGAATTAGCTCCATAATGATAACTGTTTTCCCCACTCCTGCTCCACCGAACAGACCAATTTTGCCACCCCTTAAAAAGGGTTGCATCAGATCAATGACTTTAATTCCAGTTTCAAACATTTCCAGCCTGGTACTCTGTTCATCCAGTGGAGGTGGCTGACGATGGATGGAATAAACTTTTGTCGCCTGGATGGGGCCGAGATGATCAACTGGTTGACCGATAACATTGATCACGCGACCAAGTGTGCCTTCGCCCACCGGGACCTCAATCGGCCGGCCAAGATTAATGGCCTTCATCCCTCGGGCCAGGCCTTCGGTTGGATGCATCGAGACACAGCGGACTTTAAAATCGCCTATGTGCTGCTCAACCTCAACAATAATGTCAACTGGTATGGGCACCTCAAAGCCCTCACTGGTTATTCTGATGGCAGTGTAAATTTCGGGCAGCTGTCCAGTGGGAAAAGCTACATCGACCACCGGGCCAATAACCTGAACGACCCGCCCGATTTCCCCAGCCGATGAATCCTTGATTTGATTTACGGCCACTTCATTCATCAGTTTTTACTCCTTCTT
This sequence comes from Acidobacteriota bacterium, assembly GCA_029571905.1. GTDB lineage: Bacteria > Acidobacteriota > Aminicenantia > Aminicenantales > Saccharicenantaceae > Saccharicenans. The sequence continues at coordinate 21,672 of JAKPXU010000060.1, forward strand.
ATCGCAGGGCCTCGACTGTTGTCTGAATCTCGAGCAGCTCTTTGGTTATGGCCGCCTGGCGCATTTTATTGAGCAGTAAGACCAGACTGGAGATAAGGTCTTCGGCATTTCTGGAAGCATTTTCCATAGCCATCATCCGGGCAGCCTGTTCTGCCACCTGCGATTCAAACAGCACATGCTCTAGCTGGGTTTTTAAATAAAATTTTAGCAAATAATTAATTATAGTCGAGGCTTCTTGCTCCCAGATTGGCTCCAGGTGTTCCGATGAGCGGCCAGATAGGTCAGCGGCCAGAGGCAGTAACCTGGTCGCAGTCAGCCTGGGGGCTAAAACCGAACGGAATTCACTATAAATAAGATAGACGGCATCAACGTTCTGGCGGATAAACTCATAATCAAAATACTGGCTTAAATTCTGACTGATGGCTGTTATCTTTTTTTCAACACCATCAGAATATGAAATCGCTATCGGCCAGGGAAAATTTCTGCAAAAATTAACTGCTTTTTTGCCGATCGGGATAAGGGCTATCTGGCTGTTGTTACCCTTCTCATTGATAAAGCTGGCGGCCAGGTTTAATAAATTTGAATTGAAAGCTCCACATAATCCTTTATCCGAAGTTATGACCACTACCAGCAGTTTCTTTTCCGGCCTGACCTGAAGATAGGGATGCTCGGCCAGGTTTAATTCCCTGCTCAGAGAAATGACCAGCTCTGGAAAAGTATGCCAGAAAGGCCTCCTGGCCACCACCTGCTTTTGAGCTCTTCTATAACGGGAAGTGGCCACCGTTTTCATCGCTTGCGTAATTTGCTGACTGTTACGGACGCTCTGAATCCGCCGTCTCAGGTCAATTATGGTGCTCAACTTTTAATCCCTCTCTGAAAACTTGATTAAATTCCTGTAGAGCTTGATTTATTTCCTGGTCAAGGTGAAGATCAATCTGTTTACTGGCAGCTATGGCCTGCAGCAGATGAGCATAATGGGTTTCGAAATAATTATAAAGACTCTTCTCATAGTCTCTGATTGCTGCCAGCGGTATTTCATCCAGGAAGCCACGGTTACCAGCATAGATAATCAACACCTGTTTTTCAACAGGCAGAGGCAAATAAGGTTCCTGCTTCAGAATTTCTGTTAACCTCAGGCCACGATCCAGCTGGGCCTGGCTGGCTTTGTCCAGCTCAGTTCCAAACTGAGCAAAGGCTTGCAGTTCACGATACTGAGCGAGATCCAGCCGCAATTTTCCAGCCACCTGCTTCATCGCTTTTATCTGAGCATTACCACCAACACGAGAAACGGAAATTCCGACGTTGATGGCAGGACGAATACCAGCATTAAACAGGGCCGGCTCCAGGTAAATCTGGCCATCAGTTATAGAAATTACGTTGGTCGGGATATAGCCCGAAACATCGCCAGCCTGAGTCTCGATGATTGGCAAGGCGGTCAATGACCCACCGCCCAGTTCCTTGTTCATCTTAGCTGCTCTTTCCAGTAATCTCGAATGAAGGTAAAAAACATCTCCTGGATAGGCTTCCCGGCCAGGCGGCCGCCGCAGCAGAAGCGAGATTTCACGGTAAGCAGCTGCATGTTTGGAGAGATCATCATAGATGACCAGGGCATGCTCACCGCGATCGCGGTAATATTCGCCCATGGCACAACCAGCATAAGGTGCCAGATATTGCAGGGCTGAGGGGTCAGAGGCAGTAGCTGACACCACCGTCGTATAAGCCATCGCTCCAAAATCTTCCAGGCTTTTAACTACCTGGGCAACAGTCGAATTTTTCTGACCGATGGCCACATAAATACAGATGACTCCGGAATTTTTCTGGTTGAGAATAGTATCAACGACGATAGCTGTTTTTCCTGTTTGTCGGTCTCCGATGATCAATTCTCTCTGACCACGCCCAATTGGAATCATCGAATCTATGGCCTTGATTCCGGTCTGAAGAGGCTCTCGGACCGGCATTCTTTCCACCACTCCCGGAGCCAGCCTCTCTACCAGCATGCTTATATCAGTTTTAATCGGTCCCTTGTTATCAAGTGGCTGGCCCAGTGGGTCCACAACCCGGCCGATCAAAGCCGGACCGGCTGGCACTTCCAGGATTTTTTTGCTTCTCCTGACAAGGTCACCTTCCTTGACCAGTTTGGTTTCTCCCAGAAGCATCACCCCCACCAGATCTTCTTCCAGATTCAAAGCCAGGCCATAAACATTGTTTTCAAAAATCAGCAGTTCATTGTACATGGCATTTTCCAGGCCATAGACCCGGGCAATCCCATCGCCGACAGAAATGACTGTACCTGTTTCTTTGATATCAACACCACCAGAAAACTCTTTGATTTGCTGCTCGATAATTCTGGTAATCTCTTCTGCTTTAATTTCCATGCTTCTACCTCTGGCCGATAATCTCCTTTAGTTTTAAGAGACTCCCCTTCAGGGAAACATCATAATAAATACTTCCCTTCCTGATCACTAGTCCCCCAAGAATTCCAGGCATAAGCGAAAAAGTCAACCTGACTGGCTTTTTCTCCACTTTTTTAAGAGTTTCCTCAATCTTTTTTTTCTCCTCTTCAGTTAGCTCTATCGCCGAACTGACTTCCAGACTCTCTATTCCTTGTCCTCTAGCCCAGATTTCTGGCAATTCAGCCAGTAGTGTTTTCAACCAGGCCAGCCTTCCATTTTTACCTAAGAGCCAGATGAGCTTACTTACCCGTGTATCAAAATTCAGTTTGCCGAGCACTTTTTCCAGAAGAGACAGCTGCTCGCTCTTGATGACAAAAGGAGAGTTCAGGGCAAAAAAAATTTTGTCGTCAGACTCCAGGAGACTTAAAAAAGATTCGAGCTGCTTCAGGCAGAGAGTAAGTTCTTCTTCAGTCTTGACCGTAGAGGCCAGTCCCTGCCCGTATTTCCTAATTACTGATAGTTGATTCATCTAATGTTCCCAGCTCTTCAATAGCTTTATTAATAATTTTTCGATGGAGTTCAGGACCAAGTTTTTCTCTGATTCTCTGTTCGGCCAGTGAGATACTCAAATCCAGAGTATAAACTTCCAGTTCCCGCTGGCTGATTTTGACCAGAGAGTTAATTTCTTCCCTGGCCAGTTTCTTCAATCTGTCAGCTTCCGCCCTGGCCTCCAGGGCTATTCTTTCTCTTTCTTTTGACGCCTCTATTTCGGCCTCTTTTTTGAGCCTGTCTATTTCCTCATCCAGCTTGCTTAATCTTTCTTTCGACTCCTCCAGCCGGCGTAGAGAAATTACCCGCTGCTCTTCAGATTTTTTCAAATTTTCTGCCACCCGATCTGATTTATGCTGGAGGTACTTAATCAAAGGCTTGTATAAAAGATATGCCAGACCACCAAAAAGTAATACAAAATTTACCACCTGTCCAAGGAAGAGCGAGAGATCAAAGCCTTCACCCGCCTCAGCTGCCAGCAGTTGGCCTGGGACAGACAAAATAATCAAGATAAAAAGAACCAGAATACCTGGAGAGCGAGTTGGCCGGTATTTCACTGCAGTAACTTTTCCTCTAATTTCTTGGCAATTGACTCAACCCGTTGTCCAAGCTGAGCTTTGAGTCTTTCCACTTCGTCTTGAAGCTCCTCTTTGACTTTTTCGACCTGACCCTGAACCTCAATCTGAACATCCTGAGTCAATTTTGTTTTCTCGGCCAGAGCCTCGGAGACCATCTTCTGACGAATTGACTGAGACTCTTGCCGGGCCTCTCTCAGTTTGTTTTCGACCAGAGTAAGGTGATTTTCATATTCTTTCAAAGACTGCTCATAAATCTTTTCGTTTTCATTAATTATTTTTTTCCTCTTTTCTCTAACTCCGAGGATTGGCTTAAAAAAAACCCTGGACAGTACCAGGACTAAAATCCAGACCAGCGCGAAGACTACAATAAAATTCCAATCAATTTCGAGCATAGGCTAAACCTCGCCCATAAATTAAAAATTTAGCACTACAGGCCATAAAAATCAATCAGTCAAAGACCAGCCAGACTCTCTTCGACTTCTGGCCCGAAGAAGAACCTCTTGGCTTCGCCAACTAGATAGAGCGAACCAACCACTATGACCGGCACTTTCCCTTCAGATAAAGTCAAAGCCAACCGTAAGGCTGAAGCCACGTCTTCCTCCAGGAAAAATCTTGGGCTGAATTCCGGCAACTGTCTGGCAATATCCTCGGGGCAAGCCGCCCTGTCCAGAGAAGGTCTGGTCAAAATGATTCGACTGGCTAATGGGAATAACCTGGAGCCGACTTTTTTCACATCCTTGTCTTTCATAATTGCAAAAACCAGGATGACCGGCTGAGCAACACTTTTTTTGATATAATCACTGATGACTCTGGCTCCATCTTCGTTATGCCCTCCGTCCAGAATGACGAGAGGCGTTCTGCTGATAATTTCCAGCCGCCCTGGCCAGATGACCGTCTCCAGGGCCTCCAGCATCCTGTCCTTTTTTATCTGATAACCAAGTTCTTGCATGACCTCGGCCGTAGCCAGGGCGATAGCCGCATTTTCTCCTTGATGAAGACCGGGAAGAGAAGGTTTAAAATGATAGCTGGCCCCAGGAGTTTCATAGGTAAAAATATAACCGTCTTTTATTTGCTTATAAGTTAATTTCCTACCCTTGCCAAAAACCTCAATCACAGGAGACCCAACTTCCAGGCATTTTTTCTTTATGACTCTAAGGGCCGTCTGATTTCTAACTCCGGCCAGGCAGGGAACTCCTCTTTTGATAACCCCGGCTTTTTCCGTCGCAATTTCAGCTATAGTTTTACCAAGATATTGTTGATGATCGTAAGAAATGGAAGTGATAACCGAAACTTCGGGCCTGACCACATTAGTCGCATCAAATCTTCCCCCCATACCTACTTCCAAAACGGCCAGGTCGACTGCCTCCTGACTGAAATAGTTAAAAGCACAAAGAGTCAGAATCTCAAAAAAAGTCAATGAACCACTGACTTCTCCAGTCTTTTTAAGTTTCTTTTCTCTTTTCTTTATATCCAGAAGTAAATGGCAGAAGGTTTTTTCAGGAATCATCCGGCCGTTAAGCCTGATTCTTTCCCTGACATCAACCAGATGTGGCGAAGTGTATAGTCCGGTTTTAAAGTCATTCAGTCTAAAGATACGCTCCAGCATGGCACTGACCGAGCCCTTACCGTTAGTTCCAGCGACGTGAATTGAAGGGAAATTCTTTTCAGGCTGGTCCATAGAGATCAGCATAGACTCCACATTATCAAGACCCAGTTTTATGCCAAAAAGCTGAGCCTGATCAAGATAGTGCTGACAGGCACGAGAGATCATCGGGGTTTATTCAGGAAAAGTCTAAGGGCTTTACTCAGATAATTTCTGAGAAATTTTCTTTCTACCACGTCATCCAGCATGCCGTGGGCCAGCAAGAATTCGGCCCTCTGAAAACCCTTGGGCAATTTTTCTTTTATGGTTTGTTCGATGACCCTGGGTCCGGCAAAGCCAATCAGAGCATTCGGCTCACCAATATTAATATCGCCCAGCATGGCAAAGCTGGCTGTTGTTCCACCCGTCGTCGGATCAGCCAGAACAGAAATATAAGGCAACCCGGCTTCGGCCAGTCTGGCCAGAGCAGCCGAGGTTTTAATCATCTGCATCAAGGACATCATGCCTTCCTGCATCCTGGCCCCGCCTGAACAGGAAACTATGATCAAGGGAAGTTTTTCTTCTCTGGCTCGCTCAGCAGCCCGGGCGACTTTCTCCCCGACCACCGAGCCCATGCTCCCCCCCATAAAACCAAATTCCATGGCGAGGATAATAACTGGTAATCCGTCCAGAGTTCCGCGGGCAGAAACTATAGCTTCAGGCAGACCGGTCTTTTTCTGACTGTCCTCCAGCCTCCGGCTGTAAGGCAATTGGTCCCTAAAACCGAGAAAATCAACGGGATAAATATTATCGTCAAAAGTCTCAAATTGTCCGTTATCAAGCAACTGCTTCAAACGTTCCATTGCTCCCAATCGGAAATGATAATTACACAGAGGACAGACATACAGGTTATCTATAATATCCTGCTTGTAGACAATTTTTCGGCAGTTATTACAGCGTGACCATAAGCCTTCATTCATTACATCCTCCTTTGACATTCTGAGGTGAGCTTCCTTTTATTTTGCCCTGGTGCTAACCAGAGCCATGACTGTCTCCAGATCGGGAAGAATATCCTCGATGTCTTCTTCAGCAGTCAGCAACCTATTGACAGCTTCGAGTAAAACTTCAGGATTGACCGGTTTTTCCAGGTATTCGGAGGCTCCCAGGTTGGTCATGGCCTCGTGCTTGTACTGTGGACCTTTATATAATCCCGTAATAATTATAACAGGTACTGTGCCCTTTGATTCCTGCGAAATCTTTTTGGTCAGGTCAAAACCGTGAAGCTTAGGCAAAATGGCCTCCAGGATAACCAGATCTGGCTTCTCTTCTTTGAAAAGATCGTAGGCCTGGGCGCCATCTGTCGCCTGGATGATCTGAACTTTCAGGTCCTTCAAAATGCGGACGAGGCCTTCGAGGGAAGCCTGATCGTAATCGACTACTAGAATCTTTTTTTCTGGCATCACTGAAAAAATTGTAGTTTAACCTCCTATGGATTGTCAACAAGATACTGGTTTACAAACTACCAGCTTTTATCATATAAACATTACTATTACATTGATACTGCGGAGATATTGACCTATGAAAAAAGTTCCACTTCATACAAAAATCTTTATCGGACTTTTTCTGGGGGTAGTGGTTGGATTAATTCTTGGTCCTGAAGCCAAGAGCATTGAATTCATCGGAACAATTTTTATCAGATTAATTACCATGCTCGTTGTCCCTCTGATTTTTTTCTCGTTGTCTCTGGGAACAGCCAGCCTGGGCGACATCAAGAAGCTTGGCCGGATCGGGCTGAAAACAATTATTTATTTTACCGTGACGACTGTCATCGCCATTGTCATTGGCCTCGTAGCTGGCAATCTATTGAAGCCTGGCGCTGGACTTAATGAGCAGGTCAAACAGGACCTGCTCAAAAATTATCAGCAATCAGCCGAGAATCAAACGTCAATTGTCGACCAGAAGCCATCATTGATTTCAGTCCTGGTCAACATTGTGCCGACTAACCCGATTAAAGCTATGGCCGAGGGGGAAATGCTTCAGGTGATATTTATAGCCTTGCTTTTTGGCATCTGCCTGACCTTTATTAATTCAGAAAAATCACGTCCCCTGTTGCAACTTTTCGATGCAGCTAATGAAGCCATACTTCAGGCCATCAATCTCATCATGAAATTTGCTCCTTATGGAGTTCTCGCCCTGCTGGCTTCCATCATCGGCCAGTTCGGTGCGGGCATTCTTCTCACTCTGCTCAAATATATACTGGTGGTAATTCTCGGCCTGTCTGTCCATGCCCTTGTGGTGGATGGCCTGCTGGTCAGGTATCTCGGCAAGATGAAACCAACCAAATTTTTTAAACATACGACCGATGCTATGCTGATTGCTTTTTCAACCTCAAGTTCTAACGCCACTATTCCTGTTGCCCTGGAGTGCATGGATAAGCTCAAAATCAAAAGAGAATATTCGAGCTTCGTCATTCCTCTCGGGGCTACGGTCAATATGGATGGGACCTCTCTATATCAAGCTATATCTGCCATCTTTATCGCTCAAATTTACGGAATAAACCTCCCCCTTGGTGCCCAGCTCACCATCGTTCTGACGGCTCTGCTGGCTTCTATCGGGACAGCTGGCGTGCCTGGAGCTGGCATGATTATGCTGGCCATGGTTTTAAAGCAGATCAATATTCCTCTGGAAGGAGTCGCCCTGATTCTTGGAGTTGACCGGATCATAGATATGTGCCGGACAACAGTTAATATGATTGGTAACATGGCTGCTTCTGTCTTTATCCACAGCTCAGAGGAAAAAATTAATTTTATAAAATAATCGTAGCTTCCCATCTCCGTGTCTCTGCTTTAAAATGAAAGCGGGTGAAGTTAAAGTCAATCAGGTGATATTCCACTATGGCCAGAAAGACCAGAAGACAGCTTCTCGGACAGCATTTTTTACACGATAAGAATATCATTAAAAAAATAATAGAAGCCAATCAGCCAGAAAAATCTGATCTGTTCATAGAAATTGGCCCGGGCACAGGGGCTTTGACTTTTCTCCTGGCTGAGAGGTCCGGTCTCGTTCTGGCCATTGAGAAAGACCAGACTCTGATACCCGCTCTCGAAACTAAAGCACCAGCCAATGTTGAGGTTATAGCCGGCGATATTCTCAGACTTGATCTGGCTCCGCTCATAGAAAGAAAGCGGCCGGGATTATCTGCAGTTAAAATGGCTGGTAACTTGCCCTATCATATCTCTACGCAAATACTTTTCGTCCTGCTTGAGATAAAAAATAGCCTCACCCAGGCCGTTTTCCTTTTCCAGAAAGAGGTTGCTCAACGTCTGGTGGCCAAGGCAGGAACCAAAAAATATTCGCCTCTATCAATCTTACTTCAAAACTATTTTGAGGCTGAACTACTCTTCTTCATCAAGCCTGGCGCTTTTAGCCCACCACCAGCGGTTGATTCGGCTTGCGTCAAATTTACCAGGCGCCAGAAGCCAGCTTTTTTCCCGGAAGAGGAAGAGCAGGACTTTTCTGAATTTCTCAAGGCCTCTTTTGCCCGCCGTCGGCAGACCCTGAAAAAGAACCTGGAGAAAGCTGGATATAGTCCAAAAAAAATCTCGCGGGCATTCGAGGAAGCTCAGCTTAAATCACCAACCAGAGCCGAAGAACTCGAACCCCAAATTCTATATCAGATTTTCCGGGAGCTAAAAGGGGCTGATAAAGAGAGAAGGGATGGCTGAAAAGTCGTCAGCCTCTATGATATAATCAGGGAAAATGGCTAAAAACAAGAAGAACGGGCAGAAGAGCAGTCCAGTCGTAGAGATTATTTCACTTGTTTTTATTTTCCTGGCCATCTTTTCTTTAATCAGCCTGATCAGCTATGACCCGGCTGATCCCTCCTGGATCAATACACCTTCGCCGGGACATAAGACCCATAATTTCGGTGGCAGTCTGGGAGCTTACCTGGCAGAAAGCCTGCTTCAGACCTTTGGCTTACTGGCTCTTTTTTTGCCGGTCGGATTGGGCTACATCGGCATAAAATCACTTTTCCCTGGCCAGAGCCAGAAACTGGTTAGAAAGCTGGTCGCTGGCCTTTTATACCTGTTAATTCTCTCGCCATTGTTGATTTTGATTTTTGAAAAAATTCCCTGGCGCGGTAAAGAATTTCTGGCTGGTGGATTAGTTGGTGACCTGTTAGCTGGTTTTCTCATCGACTATCTTAATCACACTGGCTCATTCTTTGTGCTTCTCTGCCTTCTGGCTCTTATTCTCCTCTTTACCACCCGCTGGACACTTTCCGGTACAGTCAGTTTATTCTCCAGGCTTTTTCATTCAACCGCCCGAACAGTGA
>JAKPXU010000071.1 GCA_029571905.1 Acidobacteriota bacterium
GGCTTCAGTCTTTCGAGCAGGCTGGGCTTGATTTTTGTCTTTTACTTGATCTTGATGACGGATTATCCAGATTGAGCGGGGAGGCATTCGCCCGTCACATAATAAAAGATAGTCTGGGAATCCGGCAGGTGGTGGTCGGGAGTAATTTTAGATTCGGATATCGTCGGCAGTGCGGAGTCAGTGATTTGGAGAGGTTTGGCCGCCTTTTCGGTTTTAAGGTCACCATCTTAGAGCCGGCTACAAGCGGCGGCCGGCCGATCAGCTCCAGTCTGATTAGGAAACTGCTGGAGGGCGGGAGAATAGAAGAAGCCAATAAGCTTCTCGGTCATCCTTACGAAATAAGGGGACAGGTGGTAAGCGGTGACAGGCTGGGTCAGCGGCTTGGTTTTCCAACCATCAATCTTAAAACAGAAAACGAGATTGCTCCTCCTGGTGTTTTTATTACCCTTACAGAACTCAACGGTAAGACCTTCCCCTCAGTTTCAAATATTGGAGTCAGGCCAACTGTAGGGGGAGCAGTCTGGCGCGTTGAAAGCCATCTGCTGGATGTTACTCTGAGAGTTTACGGGCAGAAAGCTTCTCTTCTTCTTCTGAAAAAAATAAGAGAAGAAAAAAAATTTGATTCGCTTCAGGCCTTGAAAGAAGCTATCACCAGAGACATCAGCCTGGCCAGAAAATTTTTTAAGGTACGGGCTGGTCAGTTAGGGCTGCAAGACAGGTAGCTTGACTTTTAGTTCCTTTTAGTCAAAGATATTTTTTTAAATTTCTTTCAGAGAGGGCAACATGGAAGCCAAGATTAAAGCCAGGATAATGGACAGCGGCAAGATTAGAAGGACTCTTGTGCGGATGGCCACCGAAATAGCCGAGAGAAATCGCGAACTGGACAACCTGGTAATCATAGGGGTTAAAACCAGAGGTCATTATCTTGGTCAGCGCCTGGCTGACATTTTAAAGCAGAATGAAGGCGTGGAGGTTCCAGTCAGAGCACTCGATATCACCCCTTATCGGGACGATCTTGATTCAAAGGTGAAAAAACAGAAGCCTGATAAGGCCGAAATCGATATCGATCTTGATGGAAAAGACGTCGTGCTGGTGGATGATGTCATTTTCACCGGCCGAACCAGTCGGGCCGCTATGGAAGCTATTTTTGATCTGGGTCGCCCAAGGACAATCCAGCTGGCTGTTTTTATTGACCGGGGTCACCGAGAACTGCCTATCCGACCCGACTACACGGGTCGACTGCTTCCAACTTCAAGACGTGAGAGGGTGGAAGTTCACCTGAAAGAAATTGATCAAATAGATGAAGTCTTAATCACCGAACCAAAAGAAGCGTTAAACAAAAAATAAATAAAAAGGGCAAGACCGATCAGGGCAAAGGAGATCCTGACTTGAAACTGCTGATAAAAAAGGGGCATCTTCTAGATCCGGCAGAAAAGATAGACGGCCAGTTCGATCTCTTGTTGGTCGACGGCCTGGTAGCGGAAATAAAACCGGACCTGGAAGAGAAAGCTGACCGAATAATAAAGGCAGACGGCTTTTTAATTACGCCTGGATTGATTGACCTTCACACTCACCTGAGAGAACCCGGAGATGAGCAGAAAGAAACGATCGAGAGCGGCGGCCGGGCAGCAGCCAGAGGTGGCTTTACCACTATCTGCTGCATGCCAAATACCAGGCCAGTCAACGATCGATCTGAAATCACCCGGGAAATTATAGACCGGGCCAGAAAAAACTCGCCAGTTAGAGTTTTGCCTATTGCCTCGGTTTCCCGCGGAGAACAGGGACAGGAATTGAGCCCGATGGCTGAACTGGCTTTGGCCGGGGCTGCCGGCTTTTCTGACGATGGCCAGCCGATAACCAACTCAGCCTTGATGAAAAAAGCTATGGAGATTGCGGCCCAGCTGGGTCTGCCCCTTATTGACCATTGCGAGGAGAAAAATCTGACCCGAAATGGAGTCATCAATGAAGGACGAGTCTCCAGGCTCTTGAAACTCGGTGGTATTCCGGCTGCAGCTGAAGAGATAATGGTGGCCAGAGATATCATCCTTGCTAAGGACTTTGGCTGGCCTGTTCATCTGGCTCACCTGAGTAGCAGAGGCTCAGTTGATCTACTGGGTTGGGCAAAGGCTGAAGGCGTGCCAGTAACAGCTGAAGTCACACCGCATCACTTGCTGCTAACAGAAGAAGTCCTGTTGACCGGAAATCCAGACGCTAAGGTCAATCCCCCTTTAAGGACTGAAGAAGATGTTAAATCTCTACGGCAGGCTCTGGAGACTGGCTTAATTGATATCATTGCTACGGACCATGCACCCCACACTGAAGAGGAAAAGAAAGTCGGATTGGAAAAAGCTCCCTTCGGAATAAACGGCCTGGAAACTGCACTCCCCTCCTTGCTCGATCTGCTGGTCAAAAAAGAGGGTTTTCCGCTAGTTCGATTGATCGAAGCTTTGACGGCCGGGCCAGCTAAACTGCTTACCTTGAAAAGTGGTGGAAGAATAAAAAAAGGTCAGCTGGCCGATCTGACGATTATTGATCTGGAAGGGAAAACAACTATCAGCAGAGAATCAATGGCCTCTAAAAGTCACAATACACCCTTTCTTGGTGCCACTTTTACTGGTTCGATTGTCATGACTTTCGCTTCTGGCCTGCCTGTTTATCAAAATAAAAATTATGATAAGACTTTGATTACCTGACTGAGATGACTATAAAAGCCCTTGAAATAAAACTAAATTATAAGTTCAAAAATCGGGCCTGGCTGGAACAGGCCTTGGTCCACAGCTCCTATGCCCATGAACACCCAGAACTGGGACAGCAGGACAACGAATTGCTGGAATTTCTGGGTGATTCGGTGGTCGGCCTGATTCTGGCTGATTTTTTGTTCAAAAGTTACCCTGATTTAAGTGAAGGGCAATTATCCAAGCTCAAATCTACCCTGGTTTCGACCAATTCTCTCGCCTCCCTGGCCAGAAAGCTCGGTCTCAACAAGTTGATCAGACTGGGCAAAGGAGAAGAAAAAAATGGAGGGCGAGAAAAGAAGACTATCCTGGCCGGGGCTCTGGAAGCACTGATCGGAGCTATTTATGTCGATAGTGACTATCAGACGGCCAGTTTGGTTTTATGCTCACTTATCAAGAAATATTTCAAAAAATTGCCATCAGCCAATTTTAAAATCAACAATTTTAAATCGGCTTTGCAAGAATATTTTAATCAGCACCAGTTGCCCACTCCTGTTTATCGAACGGTGAAAGAATCTGGACCTGAGCATGAAAAAATTTTTACCATTACCGTCAGCTCAGGGCAGGAAATCCTGGCCAAAGCCAGGGGACCGTCCAAGAAAAGTGCCGAGCAGAAAGCGGCTCAAAAAGCCCTAAAAAAATTATATAAAAATAAATTTCAGACAATTTCAGACGAAGCCTTCATTATTAATCAAGATGAAAGTGACCTGGAAACCAAAGACTGAATGAGACCCCTACAGGCTACAAGTATTAATCCATCAGGCCGCTCCAGCCTGTTTATTTACTCATCAAAATAGCTAAATATCTGGTTGAAGGTATATTTTCCAGGATAATCTTCAAGACAGCTAGAATCGGGACAGCCAGTATCATACCAGCGACACCCCATAGCCAGCCCCAGAGAATCAAAGCAAACAAAACAAGTAGCGGACTTAAATCTAAACTTTGACCCATTAGTTTGGGATCAACAAAATTTCCCAGGATAGAATCAGTCACAGCAATCGCCAACAGAACCCAGACAGGAGTCAGAGAATTGCCAAACTGCAAAAAGGCAACCAGGGTGGGAATAATAGTAGCTATAATTGAACCAAAGGAGGGAATAAAGTTAAGCACAAAAGTAATGAAACCCAGCAACAGGGCAAAATCTACGCCAAAAACGACCAGAATCAGACAAACCAATGTTCCGTTAATAATGCTAATCAGAGTTTTAACAGCCAGATATTTTTGAATCTGACGATTAAGGCTTAAAAGCACCCGGCTTAGATAGCTGGCCCTATCCGGGGCAAAAGCCCTGGCCACTTTGTCGGCCAGTTTATCACGGCCAGCCAGAATAAAAATAATAAAAACAAAGATCAAAATCAGATTGCCGAGAAAATTAAAAAAGGAGCCCAGTGTTCCAAACAAAACATTGGTAACCCTTTCCAGGTTGATCTGGCCAATAATAGAAGGAACATCCAGTTTAAAGGGGAGATGCTCCAGACCACTGCTGATTTCGGTCAACAGGTCAGTTATTTTTTGAATGTATTCAGGCAAGGAAGCAACAAAATGTTTTCCACTGGAGTAAAGGATGAGTCCGATAAGGTAAAGAAGACCAAAAGTCACGACGACAATCAGCGTAATAGCCAGGCCCTTGGGGACCTTGAGGCTGATCAGCCAGTCCAGCAAAGGCGAAATTGCATAAGAGATAAACAACGATAGAAAAAAGGGGACAAGAACCGGTTTGGCCACCTTGAAACAGATGCCCAGAACAAAAAGACTTATGATCACCAGGCAAACCCTGGTCAGCTTTGATTCGGTTACTCTGACTTCAGCCATAGATCTCCTAATCTGGTCAATTCTGCTCAGTTACCTGGCTGCTTCTAAGTTCGTTTTTAATTGATTGAGGGTCTGAACGGATTGGTCAGCCAGGACCAACGGCACCCGGCTAAGACCAAAGAGATAATTCCTGACCTGACTGATAAGGATAACCTGACCATATCTATTTACCTGGCGATATCTGTCTCCCTCCTGGACAAAAGGCATTTTTTCACCAGCATAGAAATCAAGTAATTTTTGAAGCGAGCTCCTGGCCTCGGACTCTGTCTTTGCATCAATAATAAAAGCATCATATTGGCCCTGGTCAAAATGATAACTGACCGCATAACCATTAGCCAGGAAGTCAAAGCCCATGAAATTTTTCTTTATATATTTTTCAGAATTTTTTATTAAATTAGCAGTTGGAAACATCTTGAACAGGGCTGGCCAGCTGCCTTTGTCTTTAATCTTTTCATCCACCGCCCCGGCAAATTCTTTTAGATAATCGGCTGTTTTTTCTTCGCCATTGTAGCACAATAGCTTGATATAATAAGGGCCAGAAATGAAATTAAGAACCTCTCCTTCCAGGTAACCAGCCAGGCCAAATTGAACCTCAGGAATGTCCGGATAACGCTCAGAGCTGAAAATTCCAAAGGCATTAAGCGGTGAACCCATGTCGTAAATTTCAACGGTCACGACACTCTCAGTTCCCTCTTTTTCATAAGTTGAGACCAGCAGTTGCTGAAAATCATAGCCGAGATAAGCTTCGGCGGCCCCGTCAATATATTCAAATAAGGTCTCGGGGCTATAGATCTGTGGATCTTCAGTCAGTTTCCAGCCATCAATTCCGGGCAGCAGCGACCGTATATCCATGGCTGTGGCTGTGGTTTGAGTTTCAGACTGAGCCCCTGCCTTACCAATAAAAACAACCAGACTGATAAGCGGTATCATGATAAGGATAGACAAAAGACCCTGAACAGCTGGTCTCTTCATTTCGTCCTCCACCTGACAAAAATATATAACTTTTCTCTAATTAAAGCAACTGCTGACCGCCAACCAGAATTGACAATCCAGGCATAATAGATAATCATAAATTTGAATTTTAATCATGGAAAAAGTCAGAGTGGTCATAATTAAGTCCCGGCGAGCTTTGGCCGCTAATGGCCAGCCCGAGCCGGCTTCTATGCTGAGAATGTTCAGAAAAGGCCTGGAAGTTTTGACTGGCAGCAGCCAGGCTGAAGAAGCGTTGCGCCTCATCTTCCAGCCAGCAGAAAATATCGGTATAAAAATTAATACCATCGGTCGAAGAGCTATCAGCACCTACCCTGAAACGGCCGTAACCCTGGGCTTATGGCTGGGTAAGACTTTTGGCTGCGAAGACAAGATAATCATCTGGGACCGAACCAACGAAGAGTTGAAAGAAGCTGGCTATAGACTGTCCAGATCGGAAGGCAGCCTTAGAATCATGGGGACTGACAGTTACGGGATTGGGTATGGGTCTCAGCCTGTGATTAATCGGAGCGTTGCCAGCCTTTTTTCTAAAATTCAGGCTGAACTGGTCGACTCGACTATCAGCCTGGCCCTTCTTAAGGATCATGGAATAGCTGGAATAACAGGAGGTATGAAGAATTATTTTGGGGCCATCCACAACCCCAACAAATACCATGACAGCAATTGCGATCCTTATCTGGCTGACCTGTTTGAGATCGATTTAATCAAAAAAAAGCACCGGCTGACCATTCTCGATGCCCTGCGCGTTCAATATCATCGAGGGCCAGCCTACCATCCCCAGTGGAATGAACGAGCCAGTCAGTTAATTTTTGGCTTTGACCCTGTGGCCGTGGATGTGGTCGGATGGAAACTAATAGAAAACTTACGGGCGAAAAAAGGCTTACCCTCTTTGTCAGAGGAAAAGCGAGAACCAACCTATTTACAGACAGCCGAAAACCTGGGTTTAGGCTTGGCTCGTCTGAATAATATTGAGATAATAGAAGAAGAAGTATAATAACTTAAGAGGCCAGGATGCGTCGGCGTGATTTTTTACAAAGAACAGCAGCTGGCAGTGGCTGGCTGCTAACTTATAATTCTCTCCGAAAAGGCCAAAGACTTCTGGCTGTTGAGGCCAGCCCGGCCGCCGGACTGTCGCGGGTTGAGGCCAGGTATTATGATCGCCTGCCTGACCGAGAAATAAAATGCCGGCTCTGTCCGCGTTTTTGTCAGCTTGGAGACAAAGAGCGGGGTTTCTGCGGCGTTCGCGAGAATCAGAACGGCAAATATTATACGCTGGTTTATGGGCAGGTAGCCAGCTACAATATTGACCCCATCGAGAAAAAACCCCTCTTCCATTTTTTACCTGGAACCATGGCCTTTTCCCTGGCGACGGCGGGCTGCAATGTGGCCTGCAAATTTTGCCAGAACTGGGAAATTTCTCAGATGAGGCCCGAACAGGTGCAAAGTCGCTACCTACCCCCCGAAGTGGTGGCCGAGACAGCTGCCCATTATAATTGTCCGATAGTAGCTTATACTTATTCGGAGCCAGTTATTTTTTATGAGTTTATGTATGACACCAGCCTTCAGGTTCGAAGAAAAGGCTTGCGCAATACGGTTATCACCAACGGCTTTATCAATCCAGAACCACTGGCCGAATTAATTAAAGTTGTCGAGGCTATTAAGATCGATTTAAAAGCCTATAATCAGGATTTTTATACCAATTATGTTCGCGGAGAGCTAAAGCCAGTTCTGGAGTCAATAAAACAAATTGCCCACTCTAAGGTCTGGCTGGAGATAGTTTATCTGGTTATTCCAACACTAAATGACGATCCGAAAGAAATCAGGCAAATGGCCCACTGGTTGAAAACAGAAATTGGTCCCGACTATCCACTGCACTTTTCGCGTTTTCAACCCATGTACCTGATTAAAAATCTACCGCCGACACCTCTATCCACCCTGGAAAGGCTGCGGGATATTGCCCTTGAGGAAGGTTTGCACTATGTTTATCTGGGCAATGTGCCCGGTCATCCAGGTGAAAATACATACTGTCCTAATTGTGGACAGCTGGTAATCGAGAGATATGGTTATACCATCAAAAAAATCAGCCTGAGCGGTAATAAATGCCGTCACTGCCATCAGACCATTCCCGGAGTCTGGAGCTGAGAAGAAGTTTCTTTCCGTTTCTTCTTGGTTTCATGGCCATCTCTCTTCAGATTTTGATCCTGCGTGAATTCGAGGCCAGCCTGTTGGCCAACGAACTGGTCTATGGGTTTGTTCTGGCTTTCTGGCTGCTGGGCAGCAGCCTGGGCAGCTGGCTGGTTAAAAAAAATATCTCGACCAGATTTAGCCCTTCGATCGTTTATTATTTTGTTCTCATACTATTTGTCATTCTGCTTGCCTGGCTCCGGTTCTTTCGGCCCCTGGCTGGCTATCTTCCTGCCGAAGCGGCCGGCTTTTTACCAGTCTTATTAATTTCTTTTTTGATCTCGATTTTTTTGAGTTTTCCATTGGGTGCTCTATTTGTAGCTAATGTCCACTGGTTGGATGGGCAACTTCTCAGAGTTTACCAGCTGGAATCATTGGGCTCAGCCGCCGGAGGACTCGTTGTCTATCTTTTTCTTATCCCCTATTTCTCTAACTGGCAGGCAGCAGCTGTAGTTATTCTTCTTATTTCGCTCCCCATGGCTCTGGCCAGCTCAGGCTGGAAAACAAAAGCCGTCGGTTTTTTTGTTTGTCTTCTGGCTTTATCACTGTGGTTATTTGACTTCCCTTCTCAGAAAGTGACCTGGGAGCCTTTCGAACTGCTGGCCTCCAGGGATTCAATGTATTCCCGCCTGCAGGTAATCAAATCCGAGGAACAATATTCATTTTACAGCAACAGCCTGCTGATCTTTAATTACCCCGATCCCCAGCTGGCCGAAGACTCCGTTTGTTTTTCTGTTCTTCAGCGACCTCAGGCTAAAAACATCTTACTTATGGGAGGTGGCCTCAACGGCAGCCTGGAACTACTACTTGCTCATCCTGAGGCTGAGATTGATTATGTCGAACTTGACCCGGAGATTATAGGACTGACCCGTCATTATCTACCCCGGGCAACGGTTGTTCTTACTGACCCACGTCTGACAACTTATATTGAGGATGGACGCCATTTTATTCGTCGGACCGACCACCGCTACCAGGTCATTATCAGTAATTTACCTGAACCTTCTTCGGCCCAGATCAACAGGTTTTATACTGTTGAGTTTTTCGCCCTCGTCAAGGAAAAACTACTGCCGGGTGGAGTTTTTTCTTTTATCGTTCCTTCTTCTGAAAATTATATCTCAAGTGAGCAGGCTGAACTTCTGGCCAGCCTTTATTATTCTCTAAAGAGTATTTTCTCCACGGTAACTATTATACCAGGAGACAGCAATATTTTTCTGGCATCAGAGGGCCCGGTTGATGATTCCTATGAGATTTTGAGTCAGAGGTGGCAAGAGGCCCAACTAAAGACAGTATTTTTCCGCCCAGAACTCCTGCGGAGCAGGCTTAATCCGGCTAAAAAGCAATATTTAATAGATAGTATTCAGGCCGTTCAAGAGCCACGCCTCAATTTTGATAACCATCCAATTAGCTATTTTTTTTGGGCTGTTCTGTGGAGCAAACAATTTAGAGGACCCGAGCTAAAAGTACTCAGCCAGCTAAATAAAATCCAAACTTTCTGGCTGTTTGATTTCCCCCTTATAATCCTGCTGCTTACCATGCTTATTTTGAGCCTGAGAAAAAAGGTCAGTTCAGCCACTTATCTCTTGCCCCTCTGGCTGATGGGCTTTACCACCATGGTAACTGAAGTTGGTCTTATCCTGGCTTTTCAGTCCAAGCTGGGATTTATTTATGCCAAAATATCACTTCTGTTCACCATGTTTATGTTTGGGCTTTACCTCGGTTCAAAGCTAACTCAAAAATTGCAGAAAACCGACAGCTTTAAGCTACTGATGACCATCCAGGCCGGCTTTGTTCTTCTTCTGATGCTCAGCCGACTGGGTTTATCCTCAGAAATTGAAGCTATTTATTATCTTCTGTTATTGATGATGGGTGTTTTAGGCGGAGCAATTTTTTCCACCAGCAATATTCTGCTTCTGGACCTTCGAGCCAGTTATGGTCTGGGCTATGCGCTTGACCTTTTTGGTTCATTTCTGGGTGCCTTACTGGCTTCTTCTATTTTAATTCCGCTTCTCGGCTTGAATTTTCTTTTCTCTATGCTAATTATAATGAATTCTTTTGGATTCATATATCTACTAGTAAGAAGCTCTGCCTCGGTTAGATGAATTTTTCTATGCAACTATATATCTGCCCCGAACTTTTTATATATAATAATAGTTGTTGGAAATTGACTTTAAGTAGCCTCTAATGAAAATAACTAAATCAAGTTTGCTCAGCCGGTTTAAAGTCTGGCTGGAAAAAATCGAAGAATCAGATTTAAAAATAAAGATTATCAGTTTATCCATAGCCTTATTATTTCATTTAGCTCTCATTCTTTATCTGAGGCAGGCCAAAATCATGATCAAGATACTACCATTTGGCCGTGAAACTGAAATAACCATAGCTAAATATCCCCCGGTATCACTTCCTTCCAATCTGGAAGAAGTAATCAATCAGCAGCCGGCGAGCAATGATCTTTTCTCTTCCAGGCCAGGCCAGAAGTCTGTAGCCGGCCAGCCAGAGGTACCGGGCTCCGGCCCGGGCGGTCCCGGCGGCGGTCAGCCAGCTGGCGGCAGTGAAGGCTCTGGCCCCGGTGGGGGCACCAGAATTCAAGGTAAAGAGGAGGGCGTGGAAGGTAGTCAACCATCAATCCCATTTAATCTTGACAGCTACCTCGCCGCCGGCAGAAACGAAATAAATCCCCCCTCAGGTTTCAGGCTGAATCTTTCCACCAGATTTAAAAGTTATGGCCGCTATAATTTTAGCCTGAAATTGCCAGTTTACCCGGAAGGTGAAAAAGAAACTGGCAGTTCAGAAACTGCACCTGAGCTTCGAACTGATCTGTTCGGATATATCAACCCTAAGGCTTATGAACAACCGGGAAAAACACTACGATTTACTCCGGCTGGAAAACCTATTCCGCCTGGAGGCAGCGGGTCTGGAAGTGGGGGGACGGGCGGCTTAACAGGTTCTGGGGGCGGCAGTGGTTATAGTTACGATATCAGGCCCTGGGCAGAAAAAGTTATTAATTTAATTCAGACTAAATGGAGTTTGCCACAGGTAGCTGACCTACCTAAGGAAAAGATAGTGGCCTTAATGATCAGGGTTGATCGCGAGGGACAGTTACAATCTTTAGAGATTACCAACTCTACCACCAGCGAGGTGCTGGATGAGGCAGCAGTAGCTGCTGTTAAACTCTGTGCTCCATTTCCACCTCTGCCGGCTGATTTTCCTGGGAAAAGTTTAGAATTCTACTTGATTTTTACCTATCATGATTGACCAGAAGAAAGCTGTTATCCATCTGATTGTTTTCTACCTGCTAGTTCCGTCGCTGGCTCTAGCTGATTGGAAGACAGATATCAATCAGTATCTCAAAGAAGAAAGATGGGTGGAAGCTCAAATACTTCTGGAAAACAGTCTATCCTCTTTAGCTGAACCTGACCGGCAGGAAGCCCTGGCCATTCTTCCCTATATTTATCATCGGTTGGGTCAAACCGAAAAGGAAAAACAGGCTATTGTCAACTATTTTGAGCAATATAACCTGGCCGAACCACTATTTGAATTTTTAGACTTCAGCGTATTTAATCCTTTGCTGGAGTTCTGGGGAAGATGGGAAAAAGACTATCCTCTCCTTACCAATGTTAATTTTCTTGTGCCTGCTTCAGCTGAACCACGAACTATCCCTGAAATGCTTCGCCTGGGCTTTGACCTGTCGGCAGACGCCTATTATAAAATTCAAGTGGAGGGACAGCCACTAATCGGTGGCTGGTGGTCGAAAGGCTCCCATTTAATTCAGCTCCCCCTTCCCTTTTCTTATGAAGAACCTTTTATGATTAAGCTCGATGTCTTTCTTAAAACCAAGTTGGTGACCGTTAAAAAACGGATTCTTATTGATTTTAACGTCAGGCACAGGAATCTGGGTCAGCCAGAGCTGGTTGTTCAGCGGCAAAACACCCCTCCCCTCAAAGACATAGAAGGAGAAGTAGCTCTCTATATCGGTGACAGTCTAATTTATAAGTCCAGTAAATATCTTCAAAAGAAGATTCCGGTCAAAATAACTATCCCCCCACCAAATCCACCAGGTACCAAACCTTATCTGGTTCCACAGAAAGACCAGTATCCGATGCGAGCTGTGTCAATCTTAGATGCAGTTTCAGCCATAGTCAAAACAGTTAAAGACTGGAGAAAGAAACCGCCTGAGACTACTCCGGCCATCTATAATCGCCAGGCAGAGCTTAATTTTACCTTTGTAAATCCAGAGCAACAGGCAGTCAGGACTGAGGTTGAAGTCAGATTAAAAGCAGAAAAGCCCGAAGTTCTTCCTTATTGATGAAGCTCTAGCCCTTTTTGATTCCTGTAATCATGACGATAAATTTTATTTTAATTTTTTGACTTTCTCTGCATTTTAAATTATAAATAAACCAAATAAGGGAACACAGGAAAAGAGACCACGGTGTCCGCTGAGATTTATCCATCAGAAAAAAGAATTAGCCAAAGATTTAAAATTCCAGGAGCGACTGTTTCTTACCGAAAAGAAAGCTGGTTGTTTAAAAGGAAGTCTTTTGACGAAGAATTCCTGCCTCTGGAGGATTTGAGCCGGGGAGGGCTGAGATTTGTCAGCCAGAAACGTCTTAAGGCGGGCGATAAGCTGTTCATTCAATTATCAATACCTGGCGAGCGGTCTCCTCTTGGCTTGTTAGGAAAGGTACGATGGTCAGCCAGAAGCAAAACAGGCAATTATCCTTACGAGGCTGGCGTCCAGTTCAATGTCTATGGTGAGAAAAAATCTCAGAATTACCCTGGCAATCTGGTAAAAATAATTTCTCTCGAACAAAAATTTGCCGGTCAGGAGGTTGACCTGACCACCCCACCAGATGAGTATGATATCGAAAGCTCCTGAAGCAGTTGAGGCCTGAGCTATAGCAGGCAGTCAGCTCAGGAACTCTCCGAGGTCACAACAATCTGCGAATAGTCAGCCAGCTGTTCAATTAGCGACTGAACTTGAGCCAGCAGGGCCAGGCGATTATGGCGAATTTTTTTATCTTCAGCCATCACCAGCACCCGATCAAAAAAATTGTTTAATGGAGCCTGCAGACGAAATATTATTTTCTGAGCTCCAACAAAATCACCTCTGGCCATCATCTCTTCGGCATTTTTCTTGATGATATTTAAAGCTGAATATAACTCTTTTTCTTCCTTTTCGCTTAGCCAGGTGGGATCCAGCCTGCTTTTAGGTGCCTCTTTTAAGATATTCTTGACTCTTTTGACCATTAAAATAAATTGTTCAAAATTCTTGCTCGACTTGAGATTGTTCAGTGCTTTTATTCTGGCCTCAGTAAAATCAAGGTAGTCAAGGCCAGGGGCCAGAGCGGCACTGATTAGATCATAGCTATAGCCTCTCTTTTCGAATATAAACCTCACCCTCCCGCCGATTAACTCGAGGCAGGCCTCCTTCACTTGTTCAGCAGGCAGACTCAATTTTTTCTGCAGAAGGGAAATAGACCTATCAATAAGGCGGTAGAGTGACAGATGGAACTTTTTATCCAGAATTATCCGGACTACTCCCAGAGCGTTCCTTCTTAGGCCATAGGGGTCAGATGAGCCACTAATGGCATAGCCGGTTCCACTTATGCCGACTACCGTATCGAGCTTATCAGCCAGAGATAAAATCGCCCCGCCGGTTGAATCCGGCACTGGATCTTCCCAGGAGGCTGGCAGATAATGTTCATAAATCGCCCGGCTGACTGTCTCTGACCAGCCCTGCCGATGAGCATATATTCCGCCAATCTTGCCTTGAAGTTCAGGGAATTCACGGACCATTTCGGTCAGAAGATCAGCTTTGGATAAGCTGACTGCTTCTAAAAGATCTTTTTTAAGATTTCTCAGATTGAGACGGTCAGCAATATAGCTGGCCAGCTTTTCCACTCTAGCTACTTTGTCCGCATAGCTACCAAGTTTTTCCTGAAAAATGACCTCGGCCAGCTGTTCGGCTCGCTCTGCCAGGCTAATTTTAAGATCATTTTCCCAGAAAAATCGGGCATCTTCCAATCTGGCCTTCAGCACTCGCTCGTTCCCGGCTAAAATATAGCCTTTAGGATCAGCCGGGGCATCAGCAATACCCAGGAAATAAGGCAGCTGCTTTTTACCTTTGACGACAGAAAAAAGTTCCTGTCCTTCCCTCATGGCAGTCGATAATACTTCCAGCGGTAAAGATAGATAGGTCTCAGGAAAACTACCCATGATGACCAGAGGGCATTCAACATTCCAGAGCAATCTTTCGAGGAGCCGCTCATCAGGATAAACCTGAGCTTTCAGGCTGATTAACTTTTTCTGAAATCCTTCTAAAATTTTCTCTTTTCTTTCGGCTGGGTCAACCAGGACAAATTTTTCTTTTAAGGCCTGACAGTATTCCTGATAACTGTGAACTGAGAGCTCCTGTGGTGAATGAATGAAATGACCGTAAGTCTGGTTGGAAGCCACCAGCCCTTCCAGGGATACCCTGACTATCTGTCCGCCGAAAAGGCAAAGAAGACCTTTAATCGGCCTGGAAAAACGAAATGATTTATCTGACCAGCGCATGGTTTTAGGAAAATTGAGCGCAGCTATCAGAGCGGGTAATTTCTCTTCCAGAATCTCGGGCGTGGACTTCCCTTTTTTCAATCTTTTAAACCCAAGATATTCCCCTCTGGCAGTTTTAATGACCTGAAGGTTGTCCACCTCCACCCCTTGAGATCGGGCAAAGCCCAGAGCAGCCTGGGTAAAGCTTCCGTCAGGAGCCAGACCAGCTGTCCGGGGAGGACCGGTCACTATTTCCTCCTGGTCAGGCTGTCTTTCCCCTAGATCGGCTATCAGTACGAGACGCCGACAGGTGCCAATTGCCCTCAGTTCGAAAATTTCCAGCCCGGAAGTCTTCATCTCTTGAGGAAATTTTTCCTCCAGCTGGGCCAGGGCACTTTTGGCGTGGGACGAAGGTAATTCTTCAGTCATAATCTCCAGCAGGAACTCCATCAACTTTCTCCTTCCTCTTCAGCATAGAGGCGGGCTATCTGGTTGACCAGAGTTCTGATCTGGCCAATCATCTTGACTCTTTCAGTCACACTGATAGCTTTTCTGGCATCGAGCAAATTGAACAGATGTGAGCATTTCAGGCAATAGTCATAGGCTGGTAGCAGAAGCTTCTGGCCGATCAGCCGCTGGGCTTCTTTCTCGTCAGCATTAAATGCAGATTGAAGCATGGCTATATCAGCCTGCTCAAAATTATAGATAGAAAATTCTTTTTCTTCCCTGAAGCGGAGGGCACGATAACTGACATCATCAGACCACTTTAGATCATAAATGTTATCTTTTTGCTCCAGAAACATTTCCAGCCTTTCCAGTCCATAGGTAATTTCAACTGAAACCGGAAAAAGCTCCAGCCCACCCGCCTGCTGGAAATAGGTAAACTGGGTAATTTCCAAACCGTCTAGCATGACTTGCCAGCCAACTCCCCAGGCACCAATGGTCGGTGACTCCCAGTCATCCTCATCAAATCTCAGGTCATGTTCAGATAAATTAATGCCCAGAGAGACCAGACTGTCCAGATAAATTCTCTGGATATTGAGCGGTGAGGGCTTCATAATCACCTGAAACTGAAAATGTTTCTGAACCCGGTGAGGATTTTCACCATAACGACCGTCAGTCGGGCGTCGCGAAGGCTGAACATAAGCTACTCGCCATGGTTTCCGACCCACCACCCGGAAAAAAGTATCGGGGGTCATCGTCCCGGCTCCTACTTCCAGATCATAAGTAGGGGCGAGATAACAGCCTTGCCCTGCCCAGTAGTCAGACAAAGCCAGGATTAAATTCTGCATGTTCATCATTTTACTTCCTTCGACTATCAATAATGGGTCTACTTCATTTTCTTTAATCAGCAACTAAAAAGGGCATTTTACTCTGTTTGTGTTTATTTCTCCCATCTTAATATCGGATTACGGGCAGCCTGAACTTCATCCAGGCGGCGGACATAGGTGATATGAGGGGCTGTCTTCAGCAATTCTGGATTTTCTTTAGCCTCCCCGGCTATAGCTTTCATGGCCTCAATAAAAAGGTCAAGGTCACAGCGGCTTTCTGTTTCGGTTGGTTCAATCATCAAAGCACCGTGAACAATCAGTGGAAAAGACATGGTCGGCGGATGAAGGCCGTAATCGAGCAGTCGCTTGGAAATATCAAGATTGGTAACCCCATATTCTCTTTGATATTTATCTGAAAAAACACACTCATGGAGGGTAGGCGTATCATATTTTAGTTCATACAGGCCTTCGAGATTTTTTCTGATGTAATTGGAGTTGAGGACGGCCGTCTCTGCCATTTCTTTTATGCCTTCCGGGCCCAGACTCAGGATGTAAGCCAGCGCTTTTAAAGCGACCAGAAATTGGCCATAGAAACTTCTAACCCGACCGATGGTCTGCGGCCGGTCGTAGTTTAAATGGTAAACGCCCCCTATCTCTTCGATTACCGGCACGGGTAAAAATGGCTCGAGAATCTTTTTAACAGCCACCGGCCCAGAGCCAGGTCCTCCCCCACCATGAGGAGTGGAAAAAGTTTTGTGAAGATTTAGATGCATGACGTCAGCTTTTAAGTCACCGGGCCTGGTGATGCCGGCTAAAGCATTTAAGTTGGCACCATCCATGTAGAGAAATCCGCCTTTAGAATGAACAATATCGGCAATCTGGCAGATATCCGATTCAAAGACTCCCAGAGTATTGGGATTGGTCAGCATCAAGGCCGCCACTTCTTCATCCATTAACCTGGACAGATCGTCAACCGAAACCGTACCTCGCTCATTGGATTTAATCTCTTTGACAGTATAACCGCAGAGGTGGGCAGAAGAGGGATTGGTGCCATGAGCAGAGTCCGGAATGAGAACATATTTTCTCGGGTTGCCCTGAGCTTGATGATAGGCCCTGATCAACATCATGCCAGTCAGCTCACCATGAGCTCCGGCTGCCGGCTGAAGGGTAATGGCGTCCATCCCGGTAATTTCCAGTAACAGCTTTTCCAGAGTTTTCATCAGTTCGAGATTTCCCTGGACCAGTTCTTCCGGAGCCAGGGGATGAGTTTGAATAAAGCCGGGAAGAGAGGCTACTTTCTCGTTGATCTTCGGATTGTATTTCATAGTGCAGGAGCCAAGAGGATAAATTCCCAGGTCAACACAGTAATTGGTCTGAGACAGACGGGTGAAATGGCGGGTAATTTCAGTTTCCGAAACTTCAGGAAAACCTTCAATGTCCGCCCGAAGCGGTATGTCGGCCAGAAGCTCTTTTTTCTCAGGCACATCCAGTTCAGGCACCTTAAAGGCTGTCTTACCTGGCGAGCTAATTTCAAAAATGAGCGGTTCACGAATGACATTGATCATCTTAAGACCTCCTGCAAGACCCGGGCATAAAGATCAATCTTTTCCCGGCTGTGTTTTTCAGTAACAGTGATCAGGGCACAGCAGTCGAGTCCGGAAAATTCTCTAAGGCCCAGTCCACCCAGAATCCCTCGATCTTTAAGCTTCTGGTTTATTTCCTCCCAGCTTTGGGGAAACTCAAGTACAAATTCGTTAAAAACCGGTCCGTTGAATCTGGCTTTGACCCCGGGAATAGAAGTCAGCTGCTCGCGGGCATAGGCTGCTTTTTGGGCATTAAGGAAGGCCATCTCTCTCAGACCCTTCCGGCCAAGGGTCTCAAGATAGATGGTAGCCCTAAGAGCACAATGTCCTTCATTGGTGCATATATTAGAAGTTGCCTTCTCCCTTCTGATATGCTGTTCTCGAGTTGAAAGAGTCAGGACAAAGCCGCGGCGGCCATCGGCATCAACCGTCTGACCAACAATTCTTCCCGGCAGCTGCCGGACAAATTCTTTTTTACAGGCCATAAAACCTAAATAAGGGCCACCATAACTTAAAGGAAGACCAAAAGATTGCCCTTCGCCAGTAACTATATCTGCTCCCAGTTTCCCTGGTGCTTCCAGCCAGCCAAGAGATAGAGGCTCTGAAATGACCACAGTCAACATGGCTCCCCGCTCATGAACAGCATCAGCCAGCGCTTTAATATCCTCTATCACCCCGAAATAATTAGGGGACTGACACAGCAAGACCGCTGTCTCCTCATTTAGAGCAGCCTGCAGTCCTCTTATCTCAACCTGGCCCGACTGGTTATAAGGCAGTTCGACGATTTCCAGGCCAAGATTCTTACCATAAGTATAAATTACCTGCCGGTACTGGGGATTAACTGTTGAGGCTACCAGTATTCTTTTTTTACCCTTAACCCGGTTGGCCATTAAAACTGCCTCGGCTGCCCCGGTTGCTCCATCATAAAGAGAAGCATTGGCGATCTCCAGTCCGGTCAACTGGCAAATGAGCGTCTGATATTCAAATATAACCTGCAGAGTTCCCTGACTAACTTCTGGCTGATAAGGCGTATAAGGGGTGACAAATTCACCTCTCGAACTTAAATAATCTACAACTGCGGGTATAAAATGATCATAAGCTCCTCCCCCCAGGAAAGAGACATATTGGTTATAAGTGTTTTTTTGACTTCTTTCTTCGAAATAGTTAAGAAGTTCAGGCTCTGATTTGGCAGCTGGCAGATTCAGAAGATTTTTAAGCCGGTTTTCCTCCGGTATCGAGCTAAATAGCTTTTCGGTCAAGTCCAAACCAAGGAGGGCCAGCATTTCCTGCCGGTCTTTCTGGCTAATAGGAATATAACTCATTTTTGCCCCCGTATATAATAAATTCAGTCTCCAGCCCACAGGCTGATAATTTTAATGCTCCAGGCCTTCCAGGAACTTTTCATAATCGGCGGCTTTCATCAGGCTGTTAAGTTCAGATTTATCCTTTAATCTCAATTTTAAAATCCAGCCCTGGCCATGTGGATCACGATTGATGAGTTCCGGCGTTTGAATCAGTTGCTGATTGACTTCGATAACTTCTCCAGCTACAGGTGAATAGACATCGGAGACAGATTTGACTGACTCAACCGTAGCCAGCGTCTGATGAGCCTCAACGGTTTTACCAACCGCCGGCAGATCAACATAAATTATGTCACCCAATTGTTTCTGAGCAAAATCAGTGATACCGAGAACTGCTTCCTCGCCTTCGACTTTTAACCATTCATGGTCTTGACTGTAATAAAAATTTTCAGGATACATCCTTTCCTCCTTTTTTGTTTTCCTGATTCTATCGAATCTATTTCTTTTCCCTTTTGTAAAAGGGTGTGGGAACAACTCTAGCTTTAGCCATCTTGTCACGAATGCCGATCTCAAATTCTGTCCCGATGGCTGTAGCCTCGCTGGGCAGGTAAACCAGCCCGATAGCTTTCTTCACATAAGGCCCATAGCTACCCGAACAGACTTCGGTTACCTTTTGTCCGCTAATATATACTGGATAATGCGGACGAGCAATACCTTTATCAATGACTTCAAAGCCAACCAGCTTTCTTTTCAAGCCTTCAGCCAGTTGTTGTTCTAAGGCCGCCTTGCCCAGAAAATCTCCTTTTTGAAATTTAACAATCCATTTGAGATCTGCCTCGAGAACAGTCGTTTTATCACTGATATCATTGCCGTAGAGCATTAGCTTGGCTTCCAGTCTCAGGGTGTCTCTGGCTCCCAGTCCAACTGGCTGGAGTCCTAAAGGCTCACCTCGGTCTACAATAGCTTTCCAGATCACTTCTGGAGTTTCTGAGACGGTATAAATTTCAAAGCCGTCTTCACCGGTATAACCGGTCCGGGACACCAGACTATCAATTCCCGCCACCTGCCCATAGGCATAATTAAAAGCTTTCATCTGGCTGAGGTCAATTTCGGTTAGTGGCTGCAAAATTTCCTGAGCCAGTGGTCCCTGCAAAGCCAGTTGAGAATAGCGATCACTTTCATTGGTTACCCGAGCCTTAAAGCCAGCCCCTTTTTCCTTTATCCAGGCAAAATCTTTATCGGTATTAGCCGCATTAACTACCAGCAGGTATTTGTCAGGCACTGATAGGCAATAGACCAGCAAATCATCGACAAAGGTTCCTTGCGGTGTGGTCAGAGCAGAATACTGAATCTGCCCGGGCAGAAGCTTGCCAGCATCATTTGGAGTGAGATATTGAACCAGAACCAGAGCCTCCGGCCCTTCGACGATTATTTCACCCATATGGCTGACATCAAATAAGCCGGCCTTTGTTCTGACTGCCAGATGCTCCTCAATCAGTCCGCGGTATTCTACCGGCATTTCCCAACCGGCAAACTCAATCAGCCGGGCGCCGGCCTCTCGATGAACCTGATTTAACCTGGTTTTTTTCATGCTGATTCCTTTCTAAATTTTATGCTTTTCTGAGCTTATTTAGTATCATAAACCAATACTCTTTTTCAAGCAAACGCAACTTGTTAGCTGGATGATTTTTGTTATAATTAAAATCATTATGTATCAGACGAAAAAGAAATTGCGGGAAAAAATTGCCGACCGGCTGAAGAGCGAATGGCCTATCAACCCTAACGATATTGAGCTGGCTCCGACTCCTGATGAAAAATTGGGAGATCTGGCTTTATCCCTGGCTTTTCCTCTGGCTAAAAAGTTAAAAACCAATCCAAGAACCATAGCCTCCAGAGCAGTTGAGCTGTTAACCGGTTTGGAAGGGGTTGAGCGAATCGAGATAGCCGGGGCCGGCTATATTAATCTTTACCTCGACCGTCAGTCTTTTTTTGAACAAAAATTTAAAAATTTAAATAAAAGTGGGCTGGAGCCAGAGGAGAAAAAAATCATTGTTGAGCATACCAATATTAATCCTAACAAAGCAGCCCATGTTGGCCATTTGCGTAATGCTTGTCTGGGCGATACGCTGGCCAGATGTCTTCGTTATAAAGGTGAACAGGTTGAGGTCCAGAACTACATTGATGATACCGGTGTTCAGGTCGTTGATGTGGTCTTTGGCCTGATTGAACTGGAGAAAAAGTCCTTGGCCGAAATTGAAAAGATGGTTGATAAATTTGATTATTATTGCTGGGATCTCTATGCCCGTGTTTCCAAATATCTGAGTGAAAATGAGCAGGCCCAAAACCGGAGAGCAGAAATTCTTAAAAAAATCGAGCAGGGTCAGTCGCCTGAAGCGGACTATGCTTATCTTGTCTCCAGACGGATTTTGCGGGCTCACCTGGCCACTATGGGCCGGCTGGACATCGGCTATGATGTCTTGCCTTGTGAAAGTAGCATTCTGCAGCTTAAATTCTGGGAAAAGGCTTTTACCAGATTAAAGGAAGCTGAGGCAATTTATTATTCGACCGAAGGCGAAACCTCTGGCTGCTGGGTGATGAGACTGGAGGGAGAAGAAGAACGAGAAAAAATTATTGTGCGGTCAGATGGCACAGTGACCTATGTCGGCAAAGATATTGCCTATCAGCTCTGGAAATTTGGTTTGCTGGGGCAGGATTTCTATTATGAGCCTTTTGCCACCACTTCCGACCGTACCATCTGGATTTCTTCCGGCCAGCCAACCGGTTATGATGTCCATTTTGGCGGAGGCAGTAAGGTTTACAATGTTATTGATGTTCGCCAGTCATACCTTCAGAAAGTCGTAGTTCAGGGACTGAAAGCTCTCGGCTATGAGCAAGAAGCTTCCAAGAGCATCCATTTTTCTTATGAAATGGTAGCTCTTTCTCCACGCAGCCTGTCAGAGATAAAAGTAGATCTTTCTGAAGAAGATAAAGAACGCTCTTTTCTTGAGGTCTCAGGAAGAAAGGGCCTGGGTGTTAAGGCTGATGATTTAATAGACAGACTGGAAGAAAAAGCCCGGGCTGAGGTTGATAAAAGGAATCCTGACCTCCAACCAGCTG
>JAKPXU010000101.1 GCA_029571905.1 Acidobacteriota bacterium
CGCTTATATGGGAGAATTGTCCGGCATGCCTCGCCAGGAAGCGATGAAAAGAGCTCATGAAGTTCTGTTCTATGTTGGTCTGGGAGAATCCCGTTACCGGCTGGTTGAGACCTATTCTTCCGGCATGAGACAGCGTTTAAAACTGGCCCAGGCTCTAGTTCATGATCCAAATCTGTTGTTTCTGGACGAGCCAACTGCCAATCTGGATCCGGCCGGTCGACAGGATATTCTCGAATTGATCGGAGAAATAGCCAGCAGTAAAGATATCAGTGTTCTTCTCTGTTCTCATCTGCTCGATGACATAGAATCCATCTGTACTGACATGGTTATTATCAATAAAGGTCAGATTGCCGCCAGCGGACGGATAGAAGATTTAAAGATGATCAATTACCGTTTGTATGAACTGAAGATTAAAGGGGAGCTGTCTGCTTTTAGACGGGAGCTGGAGGCGGCGGGTTGCCGGCTGGAAGAGACAGAGGACAGGCTAATCAAGATCTATACGCCGCCCGATTTTGATCAAATGGAAATATTCAGAGCAGCGGCTCGAAACAATGTTCAGGTCAGGCAATTTGCTCGCAGTCAAAGTAGACTAGAAGATTTATTTGCTCGGGTGGTGGGAGTTGATTGATGAGTTCGATTAGAGAAAAAGGTTATCATCACTGGGAAGGCCAGTTTCTCGACAAGCCCCGGATCTTCTGGCCGATTACCAGAACCGGTATCAAGCTGGCCTTCGGGCGCAAGCACTTTAAGCTGGGTTATACTTTTTCTTTCTTGCCTGCCATGACTTATGCGGTTATTGTCTATATTTCAGAAAGATTGGAGGATTTTAAATTCATCGCTCAGGGAGGCGATAAGCTATTACAGGTTAATCCTAATTTTTTTAAATCTTACCTGACGCTTGATCTACTTTATTTTGCCATTTTGATCCTGATGTCCATAGGAGGAGCGGGCTTGCTGGCCGATGATTTCCGGCATAAGGCGGTCCAACTCTATTTCGCCCGTCCACTGACCAAGGCCGACTATTTGCT
This sequence comes from Acidobacteriota bacterium, assembly GCA_029571905.1. Classification (GTDB taxonomy): domain Bacteria; phylum Acidobacteriota; class Aminicenantia; order Aminicenantales; family Saccharicenantaceae; genus Saccharicenans. The sequence continues at coordinate 1,029 of JAKPXU010000101.1, forward strand.
GGGGAAAGCAGGAGTGGTCATCTTTTTTGTTGGTACTCTGACTCTGGTTCCAGCTATCTTGCTTTATATCCTCAAATTGCTGTTCGCGGGCAGCTTTGCCTTTTTCCTGGAATATCCCTGGCTGATTCTGTCTATTCTGGCTTTTTCGCTGTTTATGATCCTGTTTTTTACCGCCTTTATTCTTCTGGCTTCATCTTTAAGCAACAACCGTAATTATGTTATTTCGATTATCTTTGGGTTTTACTTTTTTTCTGAAATCTTGAGAGGTATTTTCTTTGTCATTTTCCGTTCTCCCTTCTCAGCCCTTTTTTCTATAGCTGCTAATCTGAAACAGGTGGCAGCCGGCTTCTTTCAGGTTAAACCGCCTTATGATTATCCCTGGTACCTGTCCTTCCTGCTCATCAGTGTTTTCTGCTTTCTTTCCTATCTCGTGGTCAAGCATAAAGTCAGAGGGGTAGAGGTGATCAAATGACGGCAGTGATTGAAGCCAGGAATCTATCGCGCTGGTATGGCAATGTCCTTGGCATCAGTGACCTCAACCTGGAAATAAACCAGGGAATAACCGCCTTGCTTGGTCCTAACGGAGCTGGCAAGTCAACCTTTATGAAGATACTAACCGGACAGTTGAAGACTAATATCGGGGAAGCCAGAATTTTCGGCGAAAAAGTCTGGAACAACCGTCATATCTTTCGGCGCCTGGGTTTCTGCCCCGAAGATGATGCCTTTTATGAAGATCTATCTGGTTTCGAATTTTTAGCAGGGCTGCTCTCTCTCTATGGGTTCAGCCATGCCGAATGCAACCAGAGAGCCAGGCAGGCTCTGGAGCTGGTCGAGCTGACCGATGTAGCTGAT
>JAKPXU010000110.1 GCA_029571905.1 Acidobacteriota bacterium
GTCAGCCGGCGGCCCGGCCAGAATGAAATCACTGGACATTATTTCGCGGCGCTCTTCCCCATACCCTTCAGCCATAAATTTTTCTTCAAGTTCCGGAGCATGAACCAGAAGAACATCAGCCGACTGACGTTTGCCCATTTCGAGGGTTTCTCCGCTCCCCACCGCTATGACCTTGACTTTATAACCTGTAGATTGTTCAAAAACAGGAATAAGAACATCCAGTAAACCGCTGTCCTGCAGGCTGGTTGTCGTGGCAACAATAAGATCGCGGGAGGAAACGGCCACCGAGCCAGGCTTCTTTTCTTCTGAAGCGGCGGCTTCTGGTTTATTAGAAGTATCTGACTTCTGGATCACTTTGTAGGTGAAGAAAGATAAAAGGAGAATCAAAATAAGAAAATAATAAACCCGCCGGCGGTGCTTCTGGCCATTTTGCTCGGCTTTCTTATTTTCTCCCCGGGTATAAGCTTCATTATTTTTCATACCTTATCCTCTCGCCATCAACCCTGTCTCGGGCCATCCTTCGCGGTAATTATCAGATATAAAAAGGCCAGACTTTTGTCTTGAAAAGCTGGTCCCCGGAATTTCATCTCAAACTCCTTTTCCCAGTGAGAGGCCACGCTGTTTCGAGCCTCGCCTGGTCAGTTGCCATTTGTATCTCTCGGGCTCCAGCCTGCTTGCCAGGAGCTAAAAATTTAGACTTAATTTTATCCCAATAGGAGCAGTGATTCAAATTCAGAGTCCTGGTCTAATCCTTTTAGATATTCAATTTCATAGACTTCTATTTTCTGGTTGAAAGTCATGGGGTCCGGCGGCGGCATCCTGAATATCCGCCATATTGTTTTGAAGTTATAAGACCTTAAGTGGCTATGTATAAAAAAATTTGAATAAAAGGCAGCTTAAATTATATTATCTATAAGAAATTTACTGTGGTTAGTTTCAACGGCCAGAAAGGAGAGGCGATAATGATTGAGAGAAAAAATTCAGTCTTTTTGGTTTTTATCCTGATTATTCTCGCTACTTTTTTAATCTCCACTTTTTCCCCGGGAGCCACTCCCGCTGATAAAAAGAAAAAAGAAGCGCTGGCTTCTATCGACAAGCATCAAGCTGAAATTATCGCTTTGAGTGACCGGATCTGGCAGCTGGCCGAAACTGCCCTCGAGGAAACTCAGTCCTCCAAACTCCTGGCGGATTATGCTGAGGCTCAGGGTTTTAAAGTTGAACGGGGAGTGGCTGGCCTGCCGACCGCTTTCATCGCTACTTACGGACAGGGCCGGCCGGTAATTGGCGTTCTTGGTGAGTATGATGCTCTTCCCGGCCTGTCTCAAAAAGCTCAGCCGGTCAAAGAAGCTCTCCAGCCGGGAGCAGCCGGCCACGGCTGCGGGCATAATTTGCTGGGAACAGCCGCTTTATCCTCGGCTCTGTCTATTAAGGAGTTAATCGAGTCAGGAAAGCTTAAAGGCACCGTCCGCTTTTATGGCACGCCGGCTGAGGAAGCTACTGGCGGTAAGGTCTATATGGTCCGGGCTGGCTTATTTAATGACCTTGATGCCTGCCTGACCTGGCATCCAGGGGCAAAAACTAAGGTGGCTGTTGATAGTTCCCAGGCTATCGTTGAATTTATTATCGAGTTTTTTGGACGAACAGCCCATGCGGCCGGCGATCCATGGGATGGGAGGAGAGCGGTAGCCGCCCTGGAATTATACACTGCCGGCCTCAACCGGATGCGCGAATTTGTCCGACCGACTGTCCGGATGCATTATTCAATTCTTAATGGCGGAGATGTTCCGAATGTTGTCCCCGCCTATGCCCGACTGTGGTGCTGGCTTCGTGATTCCAAAGGAACCGGAGTCCAGCAGCTTCTATCGAGAGCCCAGCACCTGGCTGAGGGAGCAGCTATCATGGCTGAAGTCGAACAGAAACTGACCGTTCATGGCGGTAACTGGGAAACTCTGGTTAATCTGACCGGTGAAAAACTGATTTTCACTAATATGAACTGGCTGGGACCGATAAATTTCACTCCTGAAGAACAGGAATTTGCCAAGGAGATCCAGAAATCGCTGGGGGTTGACCCCAAAGGACTCGATGGCAAGGTTGAACCCTGGGCCGAACCCAAACCTGACCCGGATGGGGGCTCTACCGATGTGGGCGATGTCAGCTGGCAGGTACCGACTTTAAGTTTTAATGTGACCACTGCCCCGCTGGACACACCATGGCATGCCTGGCCGGTAGTAGCCTGTGGCGGGATGTCCATCGGGCATAAGGGACTGATTTATGCTGCCCGGGTTCTGGCCACCACCATGGTTGATCTATATGAAAACCCAAAATATATCCAGGCCATGAAAGAAGAGTTCGAGCAGAAAAGAAAGGGCGTGGTCTATAAGCCCTTTGTCCCTGAGGGACCACCTATCATTATCAAGAAGTGAAAAAATTCTATCTATTTTTTGATGATAAAAAACTTCTGGCCAGCCGAAGAGCTATCAAGGAAGGGTCAAGGTCATTTCTATTGGCCAGAATGATGATGGTCAGTCCATCTTCATAGAATCGCTGAATAGTTGTTCTAAAACCGGTCGTTTCACCATAGTGCCAGGCCCTTGGGTACCCTTCCCGGGGATTAAGGAACCAGCCGAAGCCATAGGCGGCCGGGCGTCCATCAGGATCAACCGGGCCTTTTCCTCTGACCTTGACGGGGGTCAGAGCCAGCTTCTTTTCCTCAGCTGACAGTAGTGTTTCACCTCGCCAGGCTTCATCCCATTTGATAAGATCCTCAACTGAAGAATATATCCGGCCATCGCCTCTGGTAGCCGAGGTCAGGCTCTGATCCTGAATTTCCCAGCGGCCAGCCACCCAGGCATGGCCATAAGCCCGATTCTGAACAGTATTTTTATTTCGTTCATAGAGGACAGTGGTTTCCATCCCCAGCGGGGCGAAAATCCTGTCATGTAAAAACTCAGCAAAGGGTTGCCCGGAGGCTTTTTCGACAATAAGCCCGAGCAGAACATAACCGGAGTTACTATAACTCCACTCCCCACCGGGCCGAAACTTCCCTTTTTTCTGCTTGTTCAGCAACTCCAATACCTGATTATCAGTTATTTGTTGTTCCTCGATTGTTCTGGCCGGATCAGCTGGCGGAAGCAAATCCTCATAATCAGGTAGACCTGAGGTATGGGTCAAAAGATGCCTGATGGTAATGGCCTGACCATAAGCCGGGAAATCAGGAAAATAATCCTTTAAGCCTTGATCATAATGGAGGCGCCCATCTCTGGCTAAAAGCATAACCGCACAGGCTGTAAACTGTTTCGTCACTGAAGCCAGGCGAAAGTTGGTTTTAGCAGTAATTGGCTG
>JAKPXU010000111.1 GCA_029571905.1 Acidobacteriota bacterium
GGCAATTATCTCATTCCTTTTGAAGAAAAGACCAATGTCATCGGCAAAGATGTTGGTTACGACAACAATCTCAAACCTGGTGAGAGCCTGGAAGCCCAGGTAATTTATCTGGATACCGACTTTAACATTGTCGGCTCAGGCAACTGGGCTCTCATCAATGCCGGGGAAGAACAGGGCATAAGGCCCGGTCAGCAGCTGACCGTTTTTCGTCAGAAAAAGGCTGGCTTCCCGCGTGAAGCCATAGGTAATGTGGTTGTGGTTGACGTTCAGAAGAAAACGGCCACGGTCAAAATTTTATCCTGCCGGGAAACCGTCGAAAAAGGTGATATTGTTCAGGTCAAGTAGATTTATTTAATCACTTCTTCCTTTCTGTTGACAGAAATGCCGATTTTTGTTAGTTTTTCTATACTCAACGATGGCCCTGAGCGGGCGTAGTTCAGTGGTAGAACGTCTGCTTGCCAAGCAGAAGGCCGTGGGTTCAAGTCCCATCGCCCGCTCCATTATTTTAGAGGGAAATGATTAGTAATGAAAAGCGGCGCGGTACCCAAGCGGCTAAGGGAGAGGTCTGCAAAACCTCGATTCGTCGGTTCGAGTCCGACCCGCGCCTCCAGTCCTTTTTCCACAAATTAACTTTATAGGCCGACTCGAGGTCAGCCAGCCCAACCTGTCGTTACTCTCCTGTCTCTTTTTTCTTGAAGCCAGAAAATAGATTGACTCTGGCTTTTTGGTTCTTATATACTCAGGCGGTAGGGAGGAAGCATGAATCTAATGGTTCGGATTCAGGGGATTATTCTTAAACCAGCGGAAGAGTGGCCAAAGATAAAAGGAGAACCAGTCTCATCCATAGCCGAGCTGTACAAGTCTTATATTATGATTGTAGCCGCCATTCCGGCCATAGCCCAATTTCTCGGTTTCTGGCTTATTGGCATTTTTCTGCCCTTTCGGGGTTTTGTCCGATTCAGTCTGGCTGGGGCCTTAGGCCGGGCACTGGTTTCTTATGTCTTTTCTCTGGTTATGGTCTATGTTCTGGCCTTGATTATAGATGCTCTGGCTCCAACCTTTTCTTCTCAGCCCAATCAAATTAATGCTCTAAAGCTGGTTGCTTACTCCATGACTCCATATTTTGTGGCCGGGATTTTAAATATTATCCCCGTTTTGAATCTGGTCATTTTTTTAGCTGGACTCTGGGGTATTAATATCCTTTATATCGGTTTGAAACAAGGGATAATGTCCACTCCTCCAAATAAGGTGGTGGGATATCTTATTATAATAATTATTGTTGGCCTTGTTCTCTGGCTGGCAGTCAGCCTGATTCTTGCTGCTATATTTTCACTGAGTATCTTTTATGGTGGTCTCTAATTCTTCAACTACCCGGGCAAAAGCTTCAGCCGGGCTGACCGCTTGAGTTATTGGCCGCCCGATAACCATATAGTCAGCGCCTTTTATAAGAGCTTCAGCCGGAGTCATAATTCTTTTTTGATCCTGAGCTTCAGCCCAGACCGGCCTGATACCAGGCGTAATGATTTTGAGCTCAGGTCCCAGTTCTGTTCGCAGTAGTTCGATTTCCTGTGGAGAGCAAACAACAGCTTTGAGACCCGCTTGCCAGGCCAACTGAGCCAGGCGTAAGACTTGCGCCTGAGAGCCAGAGCTATAACCAATCTCGTTCAGATCTTTATCTTTGAGGCTGGTCAGAATAGTCACACCCAGAAGTAGGGGCATTTTGAGGTTAGACTTTTCTGACTCTTCCCTGGCCGCTTCCATTGCCCGGCTCATCATTTCTTTCCCTCCAGAGGTATGAAGAGTAAGCATAGACACCCCGTGCCGGACAGCGGCTCTGACTGCCCCGGCGACAGTATTGGGAATATCATGAAATTTTAGGTCTAAGAAAACCAGACGGCCATGGTTCCTGACCAGTTCTATCACGGCTGGCCCTTCGGCTGTGAATAACTCCAGCCCGACTTTAAATATTCTGGCCTCTGGCAGGCATGCCAGAATTTTTAGGACTTCAGCCTGGTTTTTGACATCCAGGGCAATTATTATTTTTTCCTTAATGTCTTTGGAGGCAATCTTGGTGGTCATTTAAATTCCTTTTCATTGAAACTGGCTTAAAAAGCCATATATTTAGATTTAAATCTCCAGACTTTTTAGACTTTCAAGCTGCCAACAATTTCACTCAAGCGATTGAGGCCCTGGCTTTCAGCCCAGTCTTCCATTCCCTTTATAATTTCAGGGCAGGCTAAGGGATTAACGAAATTGGCTGTCCCCACTTCGACCGCCGAAGCTCCTGCCACCATAAACTCCAGAGCATCCTGAGAGCTGAAAATTCCCCCCAGACCAATAACCGGAATTTTCACCTTCCTGGCAACTTCAAAAACCATTCTCAGAGCCAGAGGTTTAATGGCAGGGCCGCTCAGTCCACCCAGGACATTTCCCAGTTTTGGTTTCCTTGATTCGAGATCCAGGGCCAGGGCCAGAAAGGTATTTACTAAGGAAACTGCCTGGCTGCCAGCTTCCTCAGCGGCCAGGGCTACTGCCGTTATATCAGTGACGTTGGGAGAAAGCTTCGTGATCAGGGGTAACGACGAAACCTGTTTGACTCTTTTCACCGTCCGGTAAGTAGCCTCGGGATCTTGAGCCGGACACATCCCTCCTTCCCTTACATTGGGACAGGAAATATTGAGTTCTAAAGCGGCCAGCCCCCGGTGCCGGCTTAAATATTCGGCCACCCGGGCATACTCTTCTTCT
>JAKPXU010000129.1 GCA_029571905.1 Acidobacteriota bacterium
GAGCGGTAAGGACGGTGCGACAGCATCGCCTCGACCACGTCGGCCACAGCCAGAATTTTGGCCATGGGGTGAATCTGGTCATCCTTGAGTCCTAATGGATAGCCACTACCATTGAGTCTTTCATGATGCTGATAAACGATATCAGCTACCGGCCAGGGAAACTCGATTGTCTTTAGAATTTCATAGCCAACCCGTGGATGATCTTTGATCAGTTCATATTCGTTAGCATTGAGCCGACCGGGCTTGTTAAGAATCTCAGCCGGAATGGAAATCTTACCCAGGTCATGAATCTGAGCAGCCAACCTGATTTCATCAATTTCCTCAGCTGGATAGGCTAACCTGGTAGCAATCGAACGGGCCAGATCTGATACCCGCCGCTGATGTCCCGCCGTGTAAGGATCGCGCGATTCAATGGTGAGGGAAATAGCCTCAATGGTGGCGCGCATAGTTTTTCTTAACTTGGCCAGAGTTTCCACCAGCTGGGTTTCAGCTTTTTTCCTCGAGGTTATATCTCTTAAAATAACCAGGGTATAACCGGGCTTCGTTTCGAGGGGAGAGGTACTGGCTTCAACGTACCTGACTTCACCCTTAAGATTAACCAGCCTGAACTCCACCAGACCTGTCCCTCCCGGGAGATTGGGTTTGGAAAAGGACCCGGTCGTGGTGGAAAAAAGATGACGGTCATCGGGGTGGACGAGACGCAGGAAATTAAAACTTTTCGAGTAAATCTCTTCTTCCTTAAACCCGGTAAGCTTTTCAAAGGCAGGATTAACAAATTCAAAACCGGCCGGCGAAGTAACATATATGCCTTCTCGCGTATTGCTTATAATGGCTTTGACTATTTCCTGGTTGTTCTCTCTAAGATCTTTAACGGTCATGGGCAGACACCTCCACTTGTCCGCTTCCAATTGGTTAGTCGTCCCGGCTGGTTAAAGGTTGAAAAAAATAAATAGCTAAAGGTACTTGAAATGTCTCTCGTTTTGATTTATTAAATAGCATCGGGCAAATTGAGGCAGAATGAACAGTCGGCATCACTAACCAAAACTGGAGACTCTCTATCATGACCAATTTGTGTCGTCTAGAGGTGTAAAGCTAACCTCTGTGGGTGAGACAAAAAATGTTAATTTCACCCCCGGGTTAGCCGTAGTTGAGTATTGACGCCATCAGGGAGAAAGCAGAAATTGAGAAGGAAAGCTGAGGGCAGAAAAGATTCCTTTTGACAAAATTT
>JAKPXU010000138.1 GCA_029571905.1 Acidobacteriota bacterium
CTGGCCATCAATACAGCTGACACAGCCATGCTGACCAGACCAGCCATCGGTAAAAATCAGATCGCCTTCGTCTATGCTGGAAATCTGTGGGTAGCTGACCTTAATGGTAAAAACCCGAGGCAGCTAACTGTTGAAGCGGAAGTGGTCAGTCTGCCTGTTTTTTCACCCGATGGTAAATGGCTGGCTTTCAGTGCCCAGCGGAACGGAAACGTCGATGTTTATCTGATTCCGGCTGAAGGAGGACTTTCACGTCGTTTGACCTGGCATCCAGGGGCTGACCTGGTTCAGGATTTTTCACCTGATGGCTTATCCATACTTTTTACCTCGCCCAGAAAAGCTACCAACCGTGGCGCCAACAATCTATTCACTATGTCGATAAACGGTGGCTTCCCTGAAGAAATTCCTATTCCTTATATTTATCGGGCCAAAATCTCACCTGATGGCCGTTATATTGCCTACAATCATTTTCCGGACGCTTTTCGCCAGTGGAAAAATTATCGCGGTGGCCGCAACTCGATAATCACCATCTATGATCAGAAAACAGGTTCAATAGAAAAAATCCCGCAGCCCGAAGGACGTTCCAATGATATTGATCCAGTCTGGTCTGAAGACGGGCTGTATTTCCTCTCTGACCGAAATGGCGAATTCAATTTGTTCAGCTACGATCTTAAATCAAAAGAAATAAAACAGCTCACTTCTTATGTTGATTTTCCAATAATAGATGCGGCTGGCAGCCGCGATCAAATTATCTACGAACAGGCTGGTTATCTCCACATATTTGACCTCCAAACCAGCCAGAGTCGCCGCTTGAGCATTGGCATCTCGACCGATCTTATTGAACTTCGAGAACGTTTTGCCCGGGGAGCCAGATGGATAAGAAATGCCGATCTTTCACCATCCGCAGCCAGAGCGGTCTTCGAGTTCCGGGGTGAAATAGTTACTTTTCCCGCAGAAAAAGGTGACTACCGGAATTTAACTCAGACAACAGGCATCAATGAGCGTAATCCAGTCTGGTCGCCTGATGGGCAGACCATAGCCTATTTTTCTGATGAGTCGGGCGAGTATGAGCTTCATCTGCGTTCGCAGGAAGGCCGGGGGCCAGTTAAAAAATTTAAAATTCCTGGCGCCGGTTTCTATGATTCTTTAGTCTGGTCACCGGATAGCCAGAAGCTGGCTCTGGCTGATAATTCCCTGTCGCTTTTCTACCTTGACCTTAAAAGCGGTACAGTGAAAAAAATAGCCTCTGAATATCTTTATAGCCCGGGTCGCCTCAGCCAGGTTTTCGCTTCCTGGTCACCTGATTCAAAATGGATTGCCTATACTCTTAGCACCCAGACCTACATTCAAAAGGTTTTTGTTTACTCGATTGAAAAGGACAAATCATTGCCCATAACCGATGGCTTGAGCGAGGTAGATGAGCCGAGATTTGATGCTAGCGGAAATTATCTTTATTTCCTGGCTTCTACCGATGCCGGGCCCGTCAAGCAGTGGTTTGATATGTCCAACGCTGACCTTAGAGCCAGCTTTTCCCTTTATCTGGCTGTCCTCAAGAAAGATATGCCTAACCCTTTAGCCAAAGAAAGCGATGAAGAAAAAGCCGGAGGAATGAAAGAAGCTCCCGGTCAACCAGAAGCCAGAGCTACAGGTAAGACCGAAAAGAGGTCAAGCGCTTCTACCAGTCAGGAAAAGCCAGCTGGCCTAACCAGCCAGACTGTGATTGATTTTGAAGGCCTGAAATTCCGGATTGTGTCTCTGCCGATTCCACCGGGCAATTATTCCAGCTTACAAACGGGAGAAGCAGGGCAGATTTATTTTCTGGAGTTCCCGACGATGGCTATAGGTGAAATGGTGGCTGGCTCAAGAGACAGAGCTCAAAGCGCCAGGCTGCATAAGTTCGATCTCAAAACGAGAAAAGACGAAGTCATAATGGAGGGCATAAACAATTACCTGATTTCAGCTGATAAGAAAAAAATTCTCTATGTAGCTCAGAATATGTGGGGCATAACCAGTCTCAGCGGGAAAATACAGGCTGG
>JAKPXU010000169.1 GCA_029571905.1 Acidobacteriota bacterium
CTCTCGTCCAAAATATTTATTGGTATATTCAATTCTCTTGTAATGCTCAATTTTAAATTCATTTTCTTCAGTTTCCGGCACTGGATCGCGGTGTTTCCAGAAAGCCTCAATAAAAAGATCCCGTTCACGGTCAGTTTTTAACTTCAGGAATATTTCTCTTTCGGTCGGTGTAATAATATAAACCACTTCCTGTTCTAACCACTTTTTATACTTCTCAGGCAGCTTGGGAGCAGGCTCCTTTTTCTTGGCTGATTTCTGAGCGACTGTTAAATTTGTGCCAGATAACCCACCCGGCTGACCGGCCAAAGATAGTCCACTCCCTGTTAAATTAATGACCAGAAGCAAAACTATTAAAAGCCTCAGACACCTTTCTGTGTTAAAAAGGCGATGGTCAATAAGTCCTGACTCTCTAACCTGCTTCACTTTCTACACTCCTGACCCGAATTTCCTTTTTTATTTTATTTATATGTTATTTTAGCATTTTTACGGCGGCTTTTCTTCTTATTTCCTCCGGCCTTACAGGGGAAACAGTTCTGCTCTCCAGTCTATTCAAACTTCCCATCTGAAAAAATTGTTGCCTGCTTCGATGGCTACTTAGATATTTTAACTTCCCGGGAGCTAATCTCTTAACCTAATCGAAACAGATCAAGAGATGATCTTTCTTATAGCTTTGATGCTGGACTGGGTAACCTTCTGACCAAAATTCACCAGGTATTTAGTTCGGGTAAAATCAAAGGTATCAACAGATGGATTGATCTGGATCAGCAGGTCAGCGGCTGGCAGCTGACTTTCAGTCGAATCAGCCAGGACGATTTGAATCAGGCGGAAAACCAGGGGTAGATTTGATTTAAGTTTCGCTCTCGGCAGCCTTCTGAGTGGGCGGTGAACATCTGGAACTATGACCTTAGTCGCCCCCAGCTCGCGGGCCAGATCAATCGGAACATTGTTAAGCAATCCACCATCCACTAAAAATGACCTCTCCCAACGAGCTGGCTCGATGAGCAAAGGGTAAGCGGCGCTGGCTCTTAATGCCCGATAAAGAGGCCCGGAGGTGAACCAGACCTGGCGGCCGCTGACCAGATCAACAGCGTTGCAGCCAAATCGAATCGTCAGGTCCTCCAGGCAGACATCACCCAGTAGATGGCGAAGCGATTTTTCCAGTACATCACCTTTTTCCTGGCCAAAGCGTTTGAACAATTTTTTCTGATATGATTCGAAGATAAAATAATCTACAAGTTTATCAGGGATAGGAAGTTTGCTCTGCCTCAATCTGGCTAGCTCACTCGAACCGAGCTCCTGAGCAATAGCTTCAATTTCGGCAGGTAAATAGCCAGCTGAAAACAGCCCCCCGACGATAGCTCCCATGGAGGTGCCCGTAATGATGGGTGGGGTCAGGTCATTTTCAAGCAGAGCTTTCAGCACGCCAATATGAGCCAGTCCGCGCGCCCCGCCTCCCATCAAAACGAGCCCCCACTGACCGGCTGACGAAGGGCGCCTCAAACGGCCGAGCCGACTCTTCTCAACTGAAGGCCTGCCTCGCCTCTGTCCCTGATCTGGCTGCTGGCTGCTTTTTGTCCTCATGATGTTTTATCTATTCTTATGTCCTGGTTCAACTTTATCATTATGATTAGCTTACGTCGAGAGGAGATGATGAACAGAAGTGCCCATTATCCCTGATCCCTGCCGGCATCATCTGATTATAACCTTTTTTAACCTTCTTCAACTATCTCCAGGCAGAGCGCAGTCTGGCTACCTCTTTACCTGTCGATAGATTAAATATCTGCTGAATCCACTCTTCATTTTCATTAAGAGGCCTCTGGGTGATGACTTCAATCGTGTCTCCATAAAAAACTTCTGACCGATAGTTGATTTCTATTTCCACCGGTCGACGAGAAAAAAGAACCTCGGGTGGCAGGCTCTCGACCGCCCAGCGCGAATAAGCCACGTTGTTGACATGACGGTTAAAATCGAGATCTTCAAACCAAGCCTTAAAGTTACTTTTGAAGTTGAGCCGCTCGACAACTGGTAAGACCGGAAAATCATCTTCTATAAGCCTTTTGTTTAAGATCAACTCATCTGGAAAGAGGTTGTTAATTTTCACCGGGCGACGATCTTTTAAATCAATGATCATCCAGGAGCTGGTGGCCGCCAGAATTCTTTTTTGTCGGGCGTCGGAGATTTCAAATTCCCGCAAGGCATAAAAGCTGTGCTTGCCAGAGGCCCAGGTTTTAACCACGATTATTTCGCCCATTTCTGGATAGCGCTGGATCTGAAGATGATAACGGGAAATTACCCAGGTGACACCCTTTGCCTGAAGATCAAAAACAGAAAATTTTTCTGCAATGGAATGAAGCCGGGCAGCGTCTTGAAGGTAATTCATCAAAGCCGATAGGTGCGCCCGATTTTGATAATCGACATTAAAACTCATAATTTCATAATCTGTCTGGTACTCATGCTGCCTGTCCATTTTCAGTCCTCAAACTTGATTTTAAAACTTGATTTTAAGCTTTGCTATTCTATAACAAAGAGTAGCCGTCAGGCTACCCAAATGGGGTCGGGCCAGCGCATTTCCTTTATAATCAAATACTTAGCATTTTAACTAAAAATGACCAATAGTACCTGAAAGGCGAGCCGCCACTGCCAATGTCCAACTATTAAGGTCAGCTCAAAATCAGGCTTCCGAAAATTATTCCAAGATCTAAGACGGCTTTAAAAATTGGGCCGGTAAAGCGACAATAAGACAATAACCGTTTTGATTGGTTGCCTCTGATCAATTGCTTTATCCATACTTAGCCGGATTATCCCTTAAAACAAAGGCATCCTCCTCATCAAGAATATGACGCTTGAAGGTCTTTATGCCTGATTTTATTTTGAAAGTTTCAACAAATTGATAATTTCCAACAGCCAGGCTGGAAGTCCATTTTTCATCCCTGGTTAAAGCTTTCCCTTTTCGGCCCA
>JAKPXU010000181.1 GCA_029571905.1 Acidobacteriota bacterium
GGAAATAAGAGTTGACTTATTTTTGCTTTTTAGCTAATATTTTATCTAAATTTAGAAAAGAAGAGAGCTGATAACCAATGATTAAACTTCGCCTTATGAGATTTGGTGCTAAGAAAAAACCATCATATCGAATCGTCGCTATTGATTCGACCAGGGCAAGACAGAGTAAATCGCTGGATACCCTTGGCTATTATAATCCCAGGACTGAACCTCTCGAGTTTAAACTCGATCTTAACCGAGTAAATTACTGGCTCAGCCAGGGAGCCAAGCCTTCAGAAACAGTTAACTCATTAATTGATAAAGCTGCTAAAGAACAAAAATCAACCCAAGATTCTAAGTCTTAAAGGAGGTTACTGTGAAAGAACTGGTTGAAATGATTGCTAAAGCGCTGGTTGACAATCCGGACAAGGTTCAGGTTTCCCAGCTGGAAGGGGAACAGACTACTATCCTGGAACTCAAGGTTGCTCCTGAGGATCTGGGAAAGGTAATCGGGAAACAGGGGCGGACAGCAAGGGCCATCCGGGTTATTCTTGGTGCAGCCGGCATGAAAATGAAACGGAGATTCAACCTCGAGATCATTGAAAAAGGCTGACTTAATAACTGTCGGCAGGATTATCCGGGGTGAAGGGAAGGATGGCACTCTAAAAGTCAGGTTTTTCCACTGGATTAAAGAGTCCTCCTTCAAGGAAGTCTTTCTCGAAAAAGAAGGGGACTGCCAGGCTTTTAAGGTCGAGCGCTATAGCCATTCGGCTAACTCTTCTTTCCTGAAATTAGAAGGGGTAAATGGCTTAGAAGCGGCAGAAGCACTGCGCGGGCAGGAGATAATGGTCGCTCCCGGCGATTTACCCCGTCCTGACGAGGGAATGTTTTATGACTTTGAGTTGCTTGGTTGCCGGGTGGAAACGCTCGATGGCCAGACGGTGGGAACTGTCACCGGCTTGAATGAAGCTGGCACTCTGAATTTTCTGATTGTTGAAAGAGCCGGACAGACGATCGATATCCCTTTGGTGGAGGCTATATGCCGGCGGATCGAAATTGATGAAAAATTAATAGTTATAGATCCTCCTGAGGGATTGCTGGATTTAAATGAGATTTGATATTATTACCATCTTCCCCGGTATATTTGAGAGTGTTTTCTCGACGGGAATCATAAAGAAGGCTCAGAATAAAGGCATGATTGACATCAAAGTTCATGATTTGAGAGATTATACAGCTGATAAGCATCGACAGGTAGATGACCGCCCTTATGGGGGGCTGGAGGGAATGGTTTTTAAGCCTGAGCCCATTTTTAAGGCAGTAGAAACCATAAAACAAGCAGGCAGAAAAAGCCGGGTCTGCCTGTTAACCCCACAGGGAAAGCTTTTTAACTCTGCCCTGGCTGAAAAGCTGGCCGGCTATGCTCAGGTTATTTTAATCTGTGGACGTTATGAAGGCGTGGATGAAAGAGTCAGTGATTACCTGGTTGATGAAGAGATTTCTATTGGTGATTATGTTCTGAGCGGCGGTGAACTGGCAGCGGCGGTGGTGGTTGAGGCTGTCTCCAGGTTTGTGCCGGGAGTGGTTGGACGGGAAGAGTCGGTCCGTCATGATTCATTTGCTACTGGTTTGCTGGATTTTCCTCAATATACCAGGCCGAGAGATTTCCGCGGCTATAAAGTTCCGTCTGTACTTTTTTCTGGTGACCATCAGAAAATAGCTCGCTGGCGGTTGAAAAAGTCCTTAGAAAAAACACTGGCTAAAAGGCCAGATATGCTAAAATCAAGGAAGCTTTCTGCGGAAGAAGAAAAGCTTCTATCCGAAATCCTGGATGAAAGGAAAAAGTCATGAATAATCTTATTAAAGCTGTAGAAGAGAAACAGATGCGTCAGGACATAGAACCATTTAAAGTGGGAGACACGGTTAAAGTTCATGTTCTGATTAGAGAAGGCGATAAGGAACGGGTTCAGATTTTTAAAGGCGATGTCATTGCCAAACGTGGTTCAGGCCTGGGCGAAACTTTTACTGTTAGGAAAATATCTTATGGCATAGGTGTAGAAAGAATATTTCCCCTTCATTCCAGAATGATTAAGAAGATTGAAGTCGTTCGCCATGGCAAAGTAAGAAGGGCCAAGCTTTATTATCTGCGGAACCTTAAGGGCAAAGCGGCCAAACTTAAGGAAGAACAGCAGTAATTTATGGCTGTCCTGGAAAATATTTTAAGATAAATTTAATCTCAAACTAGCGGTTTTCCTTGCCTCTCGACCAGAGAGGCTTTTTTATGTAAAATTAAGCCAAATGATGGGCTTTAAGACTGAGGAAAACCTTCTTAATCAGGGATTGGTTTATCTGGCTGGCCTGGATGAAGTCGGCCGGGGTTGCCTTTTTGGTCCGGTGGTGGCGGCCAGTGTAATTTTCCCTTCAGCTTTTTTTCTTGGTAAAAAAGCCAGCTGGACCCGGGAAGTTGCCGATTCTAAACTCCTTACTTCGACTAAAAGAATAGAGTTAGCCAGGAGAATTATGGGCGAAGCTTGTTGCGTTGGCATCGGCTCTGCTACCCATCTGGAGATTGATCAGATTAATATCTACTGGGCGACTCAGCTGGCTATGAAAAGGGCTCTGTCTGACCTCGGCCAGCAACCGGATATGGTTTTGGTTGACGGCTATCCCCTAAAAGGTATAAATTATCCGCAGGTGGCTGTGCCCCAGGGTGACAGGAAGGTATTTTCGATAGCGGCGGCTTCGATTGTGGCCAAGGTGTTCAGAGACCAATTGCTGCAGGTTTTAGACAAATTATATCCGGGTTATGGTCTCAGTGAGAATAAGGGCTATGCAACAGAAGATCATTATCAGTCATTAGAAAAGCTTGGCCCCAGTCCGTTACACAGGAAGAGTTTTAGGCTTTTCAAAGATAGAATGCTGATAACATGAACGGGAAAATTGACCGTCTGAAGATTATAGAGCAGGCGGAGAAGTATGTCCGGGCTGGCCGGTTGAAGGAAGCTATTGCAGAATACGAAAAACTACTGGAAGATGACCCGTCTGACGTCAGTATCAATAATCTAGTTGGCGATTTATATGTTCGTCTCGGCCAGAATGATAAAGCTATCAAAGCTTTTGAAAAAGTAGCGGATGAATATGAGAAAAGAAGCCTCAGCTCCCAGTCGCTGGCTATTCTGAAAAAAATTTGCCGCCTGAATCCCGACAAGCCTGACTATTTTATTAAAATGGCTGACCTCTATACCAGACAGGGGTTTCAGGCTGAGGCCAAACAGGAGTACCTGCGAATCGCGGAAAAATTTCTTCGCCAGAAAATGGTAGAAGAGGCTATTGAGCTTTATGAAAAAGTGGTCAAACTGGACAAAGATGACCTCAATATCAGGATACAGCTGGCTGCTCTTTACAAGTTAAATGGCCAGCAGGATAAAGCGGTCAATGAGATCCTAAAAGCAGCTGATCTTAAGATCAGCCTGGGTCAGATTGACGAAGCCGAAAGATTATTGAAAGAGTCGAATAAACTGAGTCCAGACAATGCCAGGACCAAACTCAGGCTGGCTCAGGTCCTGAGGTTAAAAGGACAGGCAGAGCAGGCTCAGGAGCTGGCCCGCCTGGTCCTGGATAAAATTCCTCATGATCTTGATGCCTTAACCTTTCTGGGCAATCTCTATTTTGAAGAAGGGAAGTTTGCTGCTGCCAAGGAAATTTTCACCGAGGTCCTGAATTTTTACCCACTGAATGTTAATGCCCGCTATAAAATCGGACGGATTAACCTGGCGGAAGGGAATGTTGATCGGGCCTTTGAGTATTTTGAACCACTCATCGACAGTTACCTTAAAAAGAAAAAAGAAGATAAAGCTATTGGCTTGCTGGGGCTTATCCTGACCGTTAGAAATGATTATATTCCTGCCCTGGAAAAGTTGGTGGAAATTTTAAGAGAAACGAATGATTTTAGCCGGCTGGAAAAGGCTGAAGAAAGACTCATTGAAGAATTCAAAAAGATCGGTGAAAAAGGCAAGATGCTCCCCTTATATGCCGAGCTGATTAAACTGCGGCCGGCTGATGATCAGCTGGCCAGAGAATATCGGGAGCTAAAAAAAGAGCTAATGATCAAGGAAGAAGAGCTACCGCCTGAGAGCTGGGCGTTATCGGCAGAGGAAGAGGAAGAAATTCAGGCTGGCCTGGCCCAGGCTGATATGTATATTCAGGAAGGGTTGATCAGATTGGCCCGGCGAGTCATAGATGGCCTGCTTATACGCTACCCGAACGATCCGCTACTCAAGCAGAAACTGACTTACATTGATAGTCTTAAGCCCAGTATGGCTAAGGAAGATTTAATCAGGAAAATTGAAAAAACAACTGCTATCGAAACTCAGGCAGTTCGGTCGGCCAAAGCTAAGGAGGAAAAGGATACCAGGAGAAAGCCAGAATTTGACCTGGAGGAGCAGATTTTAAGCGAGGAGAAAATAAGCCCGATCGATCTGTTTACCGATACTGGCATTATTCCTATCATCAGCAGCGATGGTCGCGAGAAAAAATTTTATGATCTGCAGGAAAATATCAGGGCGGAACTGGCTATGCTGAGTGCTGTCTATATGCATCAGAAAACTGGGGTGACGACTCAGTTTGAAAAAGAGCTGATGACCATCGTCAATGATTTCAAAAAGGGTATCAAGGAAAAGATACCAGCAGAAGACTACCAGATCCACCTTCAACTTGGCCTGGCTTTTATGGAGCAGGGACTGGTGGATGAAGCCATTGAAGAGTTTAATATTGCAGCCAAAGACAAGAACCTGATCCTCGAATGCCTGACGCTCATCAGCCACAGCCACCGACTGAAGGGCAATCTCGAAGAAGCGGAAAGTTGGCTCAACCGGGCCATCAAGCTGGTTGCTCCTGGCACCGACCAGTATTTTGCTCTGATGTTTGATCTTGGCATGATTTATGAGCAGAGTAAGGAATATGACAAAGCGTTGTCAATCTATCGGGATATTCAATCCTGGAATCCAACCTATCAAAGTGTGAGCGAGAGGATAAATCGCCTGCAGGGTTTGGCCGGCACCTC
>JAKPXU010000219.1 GCA_029571905.1 Acidobacteriota bacterium
AGTTCTCAATGCATCAGGTGCCTCCAATGCCAGGAAGTTTGCCCAACTGGTTGCATCACCTCTGGCTTCTGGCTCGATCATAAAGCAGACGAGAGAAAAACAGAAAAGCCGACTGCCTGTAGATGAATAAACTAAAAAAGATGGACTAAATTTTCTGGCCAGATTTTACCGCCCGGAAATCGAAAAACCTAGAAGGCTTCCCCGGCGCTCATGTAGATGCCAGACGTGCCATTTGGACCAAAGGCAAAATCTACTCTGACATTAACCTGTTCCCTGGGGATAATTTTAAATCTGAAACCGAAGCCAGCCGAATATTTCAGGTGATCCCAGGAGATATGCTTCAGGCTATCGGCCAGACTGCCCAGTCCGGCAAAAGCCACCCCGCTCAGTCTTTTCCAGATAGGAAATCTGTATTCAGTTTGAAAAGCTACAATTACCCGATCACGAAAGCGGCCTCCGTAATAACCACGGAGCAAGTCACCGCCGATCTTGGGCAACTTATAGAAGGGAACATCGCCGCTAACAGTATCCAAAATTCCCTGTACGACCAGAACCTGGCCTGGGCTCACTCCAAAATAATGGCGAGCATCAATCTTTAGATTGATATAATTGAAATTGCTGCCGAAGATTTTATTATTCCAAAAACCAAACAGCTGCAGATAATATCCTGAAGATGGAAAAAAGATATTGTCCCGGCTATCATAATTAATAATCAGACCGGGACCAGAAATCCAGCCTCCCTGGCTACCGGTGACCAGCCCCTGATCAAGACTCTTCCCCGGTTCTTTATCAACAATCAAAGTTTTTTCCAGATGATATCGGACACCCAGGTAAAGAGGAATTTGATGAAAATATTTCCCCTGATAGCCAAGTTCCATGAAATAGCTCTGGGGTGTGTAAGTTTCAAGCTGATCTTCGCTGGTGTCAGGACCGACTCCCCAGAATTTAGTGGGAAATCGTTCGGCCATAAAGTTTCCTGTCAGGAAGACAGAATTATTCTTCAGATAGATTTCTGGCTTGAGCTGAAAGGAATACTGCTTCATCTGAGTATAAATTCCGGCAAAAAAAAGCGTACTCGGCCTGGCTTCTTTGAAAACCAGCCCGAGTCGATAGGAAAGCAAGCCACCAGCCCCAAAAGCCAGCTTGGTTTCAGGGGTGTAGTATAAGATGGGCAGGGCAGTTATGCTGACCTTATTCTTTTCGGCTTTAGACTGTTCGTCTTCCTGACTCGTCACTTGTTCGGTTGTTTCTTGTGCCCGTAGAATTATGGAAAATGGCGAAAGCAGCAGAAGGAAAAGTATAATTAGCCTCAGATTCTGACCTGGCTGAATTTGCTTTTTAACTAACTGAAACATAAGCGGTTATGTTAAATTGAATCGGTCTGACTGTCAACCCTACCTGCCGAGAATTCAAATTTTTTAATCAGGTCTTATCGCTTCAGCTCATATGATTTCTCTTGACAGGCAAATCTGGCTGGGTAAAAGTATTAACCAGGTTAAAAAGTTGAGATTTTGACCCGAGACCTTTAAAAGTTAATGGCAAAAATTAATAAATTAGCTAATTCTAAAGCTGGAGAGGAAATGGAGCCCGAAAAAAAGAGTCTCAGCC
>JAKPXU010000008.1 GCA_029571905.1 Acidobacteriota bacterium
GACAGATTAACTGCCAGGTAAAAGACATCGATCCCAGGATCAAAATAGAATCGAGATTTATCAAGGAGTCAAAATGAATAGCAAAGGGCGAGAAATGAATTTTGAAAAGGCGCTGACCGAACTGGAACAGATCGTCAACAAACTGGAAAAAGGTGGCCTGCCACTAAATGAATCACTGGCTCTGTTTGAAAAAGGCATAAAGTTGGCCAGGTTTTTGAGAGCAGAGCTGGATAAAGCCGAAAGAAAAATTGAAATATTAATAAAAAATGAAAAAGGGGAATTAAAACCCGAGGAATTTGAACCTGAAGATCTAGAAGCTGATTTAAACCCTGAAGAGTCGAAAGAAGAAGAATCAGAAGAGGAAAATCGGAAATAAACAGGCGCCATTTCATTAATTGTCGATCATGGATACCAACCTTTATCTGCAGCAAAAAAGAGCTCACCTTGAAGAAGCCCTCGGCTCATTTCTGGCAAGTGATAATTCAACGATTTTTACTGCCATGCGCTATGCGGTTTTCTCTGGCGGCAAAAGAATTCGCCCCCTGCTGTTGCTGACCTCAGGAGAGCATTTTGGTCTGGATGAGGAAATTTTATTGCCTTACGCCTGTGCCATTGAGCTTATTCATAATTATTCGCTGGTTCATGATGATCTACCGTCCATGGACAACGATGATACCCGGCGCGGGCTGCCGACCTGCCATAAAAAATTTGGGGAAGCAGTAGCTATTCTGACCGGCGACGGATTGCTTTCCTTAGCTTTTGAGATTTTGTTCACCGCTCCCTGGCCGCCAGGTGGGCCAAGACTTAAAGAAGAAATCTGCCAGCAAATAGCCCTGGCCGTCGGACCTGCTGGTCTGATTGCTGGCCAGTGGCTCGACCTGAGCTTCCATCCAGAGGAAACAGACCTGGCCGCCTATCATCACCTGGCCCAAAAAAAGACAGCTGGCTTGATTCGAGTCTCAGTGGTCAGCGGGGCCAGGCTGGCTGGAGCCAGTCCGGACAAGATTACCGCCCTGGAAACTTATGGGACAAACCTGGGACTGGCCTGGCAACTCAGAGATGACCTGGAAGATATCTTTCAGGATGAGTGCTCAACCACCTGCTTTCGCCCTAACCTGGCCAGAGTCCTTGGCCCTCAGAAGGCCAGAAAGCAGATCAACCGCCAGCTGGAGCAGGCTGTGGAAGCTCTTAAAAAAGCCGATATCAATTGCAGCCCTCTGGAATATTTTGTTCATCAACTTGAGTTCAAAGCAGAGAAAGAAAAATCATGAGTTCAGAAAAAATTTTGCCTAGAATTAATTCTCCTCAGGATTTAAAGCAGCTATCACTCGAGGAACTAAAGCAGCTATCCTCAGAAATCAGAGCAACAATTATAGAAACAGTAGCCAGGAATGGTGGGCATCTGGCCTCAAACCTGGGGGCAGTTGAACTTACCCTTGCCCTTCACTATGTCTTTGAATCACCGCGAGACAAAATTATCTGGGATGTTGGACATCAGTGCTATACCCATAAACTGGTGACCGGCCGGCGGGAAGCCTTCAGCCGCCTCCGCCAGTCGGGAGGTTTGCTGGGATACCCCTGCCGGGAAGAAAGCGAGCACGATATTTACAATACCGGTCATGCCTCAACTGCTCTGTCTGCTGCCCTTGGGCTGGCAGTGGCCAGAGATAAGAAAAATGAAGACTACAATGTTATCGCCGTAGTCGGAGATGGAAGTCTGACGGGCGGAATCGCCTACGAGGCTTTAAATCAAATTGGACATCTCCGGGAGAAATTAATTATTGTCCTGAATTATAACGAAATGAGTATCTCGCCCAGTGTTGGGGCTCTTTCCAGCTACCTGTCTTATTTGGTTTCCGGTCAGCCCTTTCTCAAGATGAAAGAAC
The DNA here is from genome assembly GCA_029571905.1 of Acidobacteriota bacterium. Classification (GTDB taxonomy): domain Bacteria; phylum Acidobacteriota; class Aminicenantia; order Aminicenantales; family Saccharicenantaceae; genus Saccharicenans. The sequence continues at coordinate 1,887 of JAKPXU010000008.1, forward strand.
AGGCCAAATCAGTTCTTAGATCAATTCCAAAAATTGGCTGGCCTCTAATTAAAGCTGCCCGGGCCTTTGAAGAGCTGCTTAAGAAGACCTTTTTCCCTGGCATCTTTTTTGAGGAACTCGGTATTCGGTATGTTGGACCCATTCACGGCCACAGTCTTCATTCCCTTCTGGAGGCTTTTGAAAATGCCAGAAATTATCCGGGGCCAGTCCTGGTACATTGCGTTACCCAGAAAGGAAAAGGGTACCGTCCGGCTCAGCTGAATCCTGAGAAATTTCACAGCGCCTCACCCTTTAATATCGAAACCGGCGTGCCCCTTTGCCCGGAAAACGGTCCGACTTTTTCCAGAATATTTGGAGAAACTATAGCTGACCTGGGCGAGAACGAAGAATCCATCATAGCTATTACCGCCGCCATGACTGATGGTACCGGCCTTAATAAGTTTGCGGCGGAACATCCTGATCGATTTTTTGATGTGGGCATAGCGGAGCAGCACGCTGTTAACTTTGCCGCCGGTCTGGCCATAGCCGGTCTTAAGCCGGTGGTCGCCATATATTCCACTTTCTTGCAGAGAGCATATGACCAGATTTTTCATGATGTGTGTTTAATGGACCTGCCAGTGGTCTTCGCTCTTGACCGAGCAGGTATTGTGGCAGAAGACGGACCAACTCACCAGGGGATTAACGATATTGCCTATCTCCGGCATATGCCTCATATGATCCTGATGGCTCCCAAAGATGAAAATGAACTACGGCAGATGGTTTATTCTGCCTTTCAGTATGGTCATCCGGTAGCCATAAGGTTTCCTAAGGGTAAAGGTTTTGGCGTTAATATTGAGAGAGACTTCAGTTTTATACCAGCTGGTCAGGCGGAACTGCTGAAGCCGGGGCGCGATTTGATCATTGCCTATGGAAATATGGTTTACACTGCGCTGGAGGTAGCCAGACGGCTGGAAGAAAGAGGCCTGTCGCTGGCTGTTATCAATGCCCGTTTTGCCCGACCGCTTGATGAAAATCTAATTATTGAGCAGGCCCAGAAAGCAGGAACAATTTTTACCCTGGAGGAAGGTATCCTCGAGGGAGGCTTCGGCAGCGCCGTCAGGGAGCTGCTTGATCGCCATGGACTTTATCAGGCAAGATTCAAGAGCTTTGGACTGACCACCGCCCTTTACCCTCTGGGCAAGCCTGATGAGATCAGAAAACTAATGAGACTTGATGTGGATAGCCTGGTTGAGGACATCACCAATTTCTATTCTGGCTAATAAAACTACCGGCCCCCGAAAAAATGAACAAAAAAAGACTGGACCTTCTTCTGATTGAAAGGGGCTTAGTTCCGAGCCGGGAGAAGGCTCAGGCTCTTATTATCGCTGGTCAGGTCAAAGTCAACGGCCAGATAATCACTAAAGCCGGGACGCCGGTTAACCCCGGTTCAACTCTGACTATTGACCAACCTTTCCCTTATGTCAGCCGGGCCGGGGTAAAATTGGCCAGAGCCCTTCAGGCTTTTCCGGTCAAGGTCAAAGGCCTGACTGCTCTGGACATTGGCTCATCCACTGGCGGTTTTACCGATTGTCTGCTGCAGGCTGGTGCCAGAAAAGTCTATGCAGTTGATGTGAATATCAAACAACTTGATTGGAAAGTGGCCCGCGATCCCAGAGTCCAGGCGATTGAAAAGAATGCCCGTTATCTTGAGCCATCAGACTTACCGGAGATTCCCGAGCTGGTGGTTATGGATGTTTCTTTTATCTCCATTCTCAAAATACTGCCAGCCATACAAAAGATCATCAAAAAAGGAGATTTAATAGTCCTCATCAAGCCTCAGTTTGAGGCCAGTCGAAATCAGGTAGGGAAAAAAGGTATAAT
>JAKPXU010000171.1 GCA_029571905.1 Acidobacteriota bacterium
GTCCGGCAATAATCACGGCCAGAGCAAAGCAGGCCAGGATAATCTGGGCAGGTAAAGTTACCTGTTTTTCCGTCCAGGCCGGAAAATAAGTCAGCAATGGAGTTTGAAAAACGCTCCAGATATAAACAGCTCCCAGGCTGATCTGAATAATGATAGCTCCAATTACAACCAACCATCTGCTCTTCATCCGGCACCTCAACTCATTTAAATCTTAATCTATTAAAATTAGACGAATGTATCTTGCGATCTACTTACGCGGCCCAAAAATTCTGGTTCCCAGGCGGACTCTGGTCGCTCCCTCTTCTATGGCTACCCGGTAGGAATTAGTCATTCCCATGGACAGAATATGGAAGTCGGCTCCAGGCAGGTTGAGTTTCTGAAGATAGTCGAATAGCTGCCTCGTCAGACGAAAATATGGTCTGGCTTCCTCTGGATCACCTTCGGCCGGACCCATAGTCATCAGCCCTGAGAGCTTGAGGTTAGACAGCCCGGCAATCGATCGGGCCAGCTCTTCCACTTTTTCCGGGAAGACCCCAAACTTTTGAGGTTCATGTCCCGAGTTTACTTCGAGCAAGATGGGTATGACTTTTCCTCTGGCTGCAGCTCGTTTGTTGATTTCTTCTGCCAGTTCAACTGAATCCACCGTCTCTATTATGTCAAAAATCTCCACTGCCTTTTTTATCTTGTTTTTCTGAAGATGACCAATAAAAGACCAGCTGACCCGCTGACCTATGACCTGGTAAGCAGCTAGAGCCTCCTGGACATAATTTTCACCGATAATCTTTACCCCAGCCTCGATGGCTGCCATAATTTTTTCCGGTGTCTGTTGTTTGGCTGCAGCCACCAGCTCGACCGAAGGTGGGAGCTCCTGCAAAATAGCTCTGACATTCTGGCGAATATAATCCAGGCTATTTATCTTTATCATCGTTGAATTGCCCAATAATGATATTGCCTTAAGACAGAGTATTATACTTAAAGCTTCTTTCTCACTCAAGTTCTTCTATTCTTATCTTAAGCCCTTAGTTAGATTGATACTAACTTATAGAAAAGTTAGTTCTCAGTATAGCTTATTGTTTTGCTTATGGTTATAATATCCTCCTGTTAGTAAAACGACTGCGCTCAGTTTAATTCAGATCAGGCTAACTTTTTTTATGCTTAACCTTGACGTTAATGTTAATCGAGTGTAAAATCCGTAAAACTAAGGCATTAAGATGATCGATAAACTCTATAAAATTGAACAGGTTTCTAATATCACCGGACTGACCAAAAGGGCCATTCGTTATTATGAGGATTTAGACCTCATTCGTCCACGGAGGACTGAGTCTGCCTACCGGCTTTATACCGAGGAAGATATTGAGAGGATTAAGAGGATAGTCTCTTTGAAAGAATCTCTGGCTTTCAACCTGGCAGAGATTAAGCAGACTCTGGAATTAGAACAAGAGGTTGAAAATATTCTTTTTGATGGGACAGCCAGTCTGGCTACCATCAATAGTCATATCGAGATGATCAGGAGACAGATTAATTTAATTGAGGAAAAGGTCGGCCAGCTGCTGGCCACCCGAAAAAAGTTTGAAGACTTGCTGATCCGGTTGCGCAGCCTGGAAGAGAAAATCAGAGAGGAAGAGGCGAAATGAAAAAGATTGAATATAAATGGATTGCTTTGTCCTGTACGACTCTTGGTGCACTTTTTTCTGTTTTAAGCGGCAGTATGCTGATGATTTCTCTGCCCGATATTATGAAAAGTCTGAACACCAGCTTTTCTGTCATTATGTGGATAGTTATGGGTTATATGCTTTGTCTGACCATACTTGTGCCATCCATCGGCCGAGTAGCCGATATGTTTGGCCGGAAAAAGCTATATGTTTCTGGCTTTGCGCTTTTTACGCTGACCTCGCTATTATGCGGGATGTCAAAAACTGGTGAGCAGCTGTTAATCTTCAGGTTAATACAGGCAGTGGGCGGCTCCTTGATGATTGCCAATAGCACAGCGATTGTGACTGATGCTTTTCCCAAGAACGAGCTGGGCAAGGCTCTGGGCATTAACAGCATGGTCATAAGCATTGCCTCTGTTATTGGCCCAATCCTGGGTGGCTTCCTTTCTCATCTCGGCTGGCGTTATATCTTTTATGTCAATGTACCGGTTGGAATTGTGGGTACTATCTGGGCGGCCATTCAGCTAAAAGAGCTGGCTAAAATACCGCGTGGTCAAAAATTTGACTGGGCCGGAACCGGTTTGTTTACGACTGGCTTGCTGCTTTTTCTGGTAGCTTTATCATTCGGCGGCTTTTCTGGCTGGACCAGCCTGCGGGTTATTCTGCTATTTGCCATTTCTGTCCTTATTATGGTGGCTTTCGTTTATGTAGAAAACAATACCGAACAGCCCATGCTGGACTTAAGACTATTTAAAACCAGAATCCTGGCTTTTGCTTACAACAGCATCTTGCTCAACGGTATAGCCAGAGGTGCAGTTACTTTCCTTCTTATTTTTTACTTTCAGGGTGTTAAGGGTATGGATCCCTTACAGGCCGGAATTTTCCTGACCCCATTTGCCGTGTCGATGATGATCGTCTCCCCGATAAGTGGCACGCTCTCTGATAAATACGGGGCCAGGGGCTTAACTTCACTGGGACTCTTAATCTCAGCTTTTGGTCTACTGGGTTTTATCGGGATTTCGCCTCAGACTTCTCTCAGCGAACTGGTCGTCTGGATGGTTATTATGGGGATTGGTTCTGGCATGTTTAACTCGCCGAACACCAGCGAAATAATGGGCTCAGTGCCTCCGGAAAGAAGAGGGATTGCGGCGGGAACGAGAACCATGATGAATAATGCCGGTCAGGTGATCAGTATTGCTCTGTCCATGGCCATTGTTTCTTCGAGCATAAATATGCAGTCCATGCAAGATTTGTTTGCGGGCCGGCGAGCTGGTTCGGCCAGTCTGGCTGTCAATGAGTTTATTTCTGGAGCCAGGCA
>JAKPXU010000057.1 GCA_029571905.1 Acidobacteriota bacterium
GGCTAAGTTGGATACTGTTCCCTGAGGATAAAAAATTGGTTCATTGTTGGACGTTATTTCCACGCCTTCTAAAAATCGCCTTGATCTAATGACCCAGAATGATTTCTGACTGTCGAATTCTGATAGTTCACAGAAATTTTCGTGAAAACTGACTTTAACTGGCACCTGCCGATGAATCGCTCTGAACCTGGCTAAAGACAAACTGGAATAAATTTGATTGACTGCCGTTTGTAGCTGGTGTTTTCTGGCATCAGGTCTTAATGATGAACCAATAAAAACTATGGCCATAACGATTGACATAGAAATAACGGCTTCAAGCAGAGAATAGCCCGAAGCTCTTAATTTAGGCTGGTTCTTTATTGTCCTGCTCATTTTTTAGACCTCCATTCAACAATTTTGAACTGGCTCAGGTGAAATAGTGTCTTATTGGATAAAACATGAAACGCATCCGGACTTTCGGGGCCGCTTTGGTTTGACAGGCCAGTAAAAACGGTTAGTTCGTTTTCGCCAGCCTCCAGTTTGGTGGCCACCAGGCTGCCTGCGATTTGCACTTCCCCTTTTCCAGGGTTATTAACCTTTAGACCTTCTCCGCCGGCTATCAAATTTCCAGCTATGGTCAGTGGACTGTTCTCTCTGGAGAAAACATTAATTCCTCCATCGACCAGTTTCTCTGTTTGAAAATCTTTGCCGGTAGACCAGATAATCAAGGGAGAGTTTTTCTGGCGAAGATAGGGAATACCTTCTTTCCACTCCAGGCCCTGGGCTTTAAGATTGGTCGTGATATTTATTTCGGAAGAGGAGACAATAGCGAGTTGACAACCCGCCAGAACACTTAAAGTGTCTTCTTCAGCTGACGGGCTCATCAGGCCATCAGGGCTGGGCTGGCCACAGGCCAGATTGTTTACCCGGCCATTGATCATCACCAATGGAATCAACAGCCAGTCGAAATTTTCTGGTCCATCAGGAGAGATGAAGGTTGTTTTCTGGGTGGCAGGACTAAATTTTACTTGCCAGGTTTTTTCTTCCTGCTTGAACTGGACAATTTGCCACTCAGCCTGAATTCCAAGTAATAACTCGTCCAGGTCGCCTTGTACAAAGATTCCGCCCGGACCCAGGTCATTTCTAATCAGATAGACTCCGTCCGGCACAGGTTCATGACCAGGCGGCAGGTCCAGAGCCTGGCGTAGTAACCAATTGGGTAGCCCATCTGGCTTTAAAAGTCTAAGACCCCGGGAGATAAGCGGCAGAGCATCATCGGGAATCGTGTCCTTGCTTAAAGTCAAAGGAAGATCACCGCCCATGCTCCCTTCTGCTGATGAGACCAATTTTATCTGTTCTTTGCTCTCTTCTGAAATTCCACTCTCTTCTATAGCTGCCGGCAACTGGTCGAGGGGCAGGTGACCGGCATAGAAGGTTAAAAGAGCGACAACTTCTTCTGACCTTTGTCCGGTGAAACCCTGCACCAGACCAGTTGAATCTATGATTAACCTGCAGGTTGATCTAAGATACTGCTCAAAATCTTCCACACCGGCATTTTCCAGGCCAGCAGAAACAGTCCAGGTGAGGTGTGAAAAATCATCAACACTTTCCTGGCTGTCTATTATTTCGGATATGACCGAATAGGCCAGGGGAGTTTGGCCGGCCAGCAGGCGATCTCTCAGGTGCTGGAATGTTTCATCATCTATTTCCCGCCCGGAACAGGACTTCTGAAGGTACTCGCTTATCGATTCCAGAGAGGTCTTAAGGCCATTTTCAGCCGCATAGAGAGTAAGTCTGCTTAATTTCCGGCTGCCCTCGACCTGAAGAAAGAGTTGTGAGCTAACCAGCCAGCCAAGTCCAAGAGAGGCAAAAATGGTCATGACCAGCAAGCAGACCACCAGGGCCGAACCAGAGTCATGGTTTTTTTGCGGTATTTTTAGGATAGAAAAAAAGTTCATAAGTTTTCTCCTTTTTCAGGCCGGTTTGAAGTTTCAGGCAGAGCAGATTGGTGTCCGGATCATAAGCAGGTTCGAAGCTCAGGACATCTTCAAGTAGGGGCTGGCCAGAGGTCTTGTTAACCTTCCTTCTTAGAATGGATTGTTCTGAATCCAGATAAATCTCGACTTCTTCCAGAAGATAGGCGATTGATTCAGCGGCTTGAAATGAGCTGGAAAAAGCTGGCGTAAGAGTTACCTGGTTATTTGAAATGCTGACTATCTCTACCAGGTCAGTCTGGTTCTGACTGGTAATCAGGATGGCCCTCCCTGCCCGGAGCTTTGAACTAAAGCCCGTCCAGGGTACGATCAAGGCCCAATTCTGGCCGGCCTGGACATCAGCAGCTATCTTTATCATGAGCTCGCTGGAAAGCACGGTAATTCGCGAAGTTCCCACCTCTATTGGCCACCGATCACCCGCTGGCCAGCATCCGTTAAGACCAGTCCCGGCCATCTCCAGATCTTCTCTGATTTTTTCCAGGGCAATACTCGCTCCAAGAGAAACTTCCTGCTCGGCCTGCAGCCGGTAATAAACTTTTTTGACCTGAGTGATAACTTCCAGGGCAGAGACTAAAATAAACAAGCTGAGAGTGAGGCTGATAAGACTTTCGAGCAACGAAAAACCTTTGAAACGAAATCCAGGCTGGACTGTTCGTCTCTGGCAGGTTGAGCTGGGCTGGAGAAAATGGTTTCTGAAATGGAGAATGGAAGCCATTATCATCCTCTGCTCTTTCACCTAGCCTGCGCGGTCTATAAAAAGTTAACTCTTAAAAATTTAAGTGGCGTGAAAAGTACAGGGTAGCCCTGACTTCGGTAAGCCGGCTGCTGGCCTGGGCGGGGTAGAGGCTCAAACAGACCTTCTTGAGATTAGTGTTGACCTCTGTAACCTCCCAGTTTAACAGTAACTTTTTACCTGAAACCGGATCCTCAATCGGCTCCTGGTGAAGGCCGGGCGACAATTCCGGTGCCTCAACCCCGGCGCTTTTTAGCCGTTCGAATTGATTGGAAATGATATCTGCAGCCAGGCGATGGTAATCGGCTTTTTGCTTGATAAGAAGAGATGAGGCCAGCATTTGAGCCAGGCCGGTCAACAAGAAAAAAACAAGACCCATGGCTATGGTCACTTCCAGTAAGCTCGAACCTTTAAAGGTTACCAGTGGCGATCTCAACCTTATCTTCTTTTTATCGATTATCTTTCCGATCATCTGAAAGGCCTCAATTTACCCGATACCAATCAAACCGATTTAAGATTTGCAATCGGCGTGCCAGTTGAAGCCTGGGTTCCCAGCCAGTTTTTTGCCTCAGACTGATTTTTGGGGTAAACAAATGTTGACTGGCTGAATGAAAATTAATAAGATAAGGACAATAAACATTGACCCTGAAGGTGGTCAGAAATATTTTAAGTGGCCACTTGACAAATAGACGTTTTGGTTTTATATTAGTTTTGCCTTTTGGCGGTCGATAGACATTACGTCATTGATTAAAAAATAAAATAGCCTAAAAGGATTTTCTTTCTCGGGATAGAAAGAAATCAGTTCTTTGAAAGAAAAAGCGGAGCAACCAGCGATCGACCTATTTGTCTAAACTCAAAAGTAAAGAACTCGCAAGAGTTCAAAATAACTGGAGAGTTTGATCCTGGCTCAGAGTGAACGCTGGCGGCGTGCCTAACACATGCAAGTCGAACGGGCTA
>JAKPXU010000163.1 GCA_029571905.1 Acidobacteriota bacterium
AATCTTACCATCAACCTGTTTAATCTGGCTATTCTGCTGATTAATTAACTCGCCGATGGTGGCCAGTTTTTCATCATGCTCCTTGATTCTCTTCTGAGTCTCTTCGACTTCAGTGGAGAGGCTGGCTACCTTTTTGTCCACAGATGAGACTTCGGTATTGACAAATTTTTTGGAAGCACAGCCTTGAACGAGTAAGAGAGCGGCTATGACCAGGAAGATTGACCAGCTCAGACATTTTTTCATTCAATTTACTCCTTTCCTCTGGATTTAAAAATCAAAAAAACGACTAAATTCCTCTCGCCTGCCCCTATTATACTCACCAAAGTTAAATTTTTCATCCAAATTAAAAAAAATTTTGTTCCTGCTACCTTAATAGCCCTGGCGGGTCCTGATCCGGTAATTTCCTTTGCGGGTTATAACCAGGAGGCGACGGTAACGGTCATCCTCGCGATAAGAAGTATAGCCAATAATATACTGATGGCTCTGTTCTCTCTTTATTTCATACATAGAAGCCAGAAGTTCTTCCATATTATTCAGAAAAAAAGCCCGCCCCCCGGTGGCCGCAGCAAATAGATCCAGAGTTTGAATTATTCCGGTTGGTGTCTGGCTGACCGATTTTTTATGCCTGGCCAGTATTTCTTCGGCTCTTGGTATTTTATAGCCTATAACATAAATTGGCACCTCAACCCGACGGGCAATGTCCATAGCCTGCTCAGGTGAAGTTTGACTGTCATTCTCCAGCCCATCAGTAATTAAAAGGAGTGCCCTTTTTTCATTTTTAGCTCTGATTGCATATTGAGGAGAGGCAGCTACTGCATCATTTAAAGCCGTTTTGCCATAAGCCTCTTCTTCGTCCAGTGCAGCCAGAAAAGCTTTCTTATCTGTCGAGTGACCGGCCGCCACCTCCACCTCACCATCAGCAAACACCAGGAGAGCCACTTCATCTGATGGGGACAGCACTTTCTCAGCCAGGATCCTTAGAGCTTGCCGGCATTCTTCAAATTTATTATCCAGAGCCATGCTGCCGCTCACATCCAGGAGGACAGTCAGGCTTAAAGGAGCTGTCTCATCATGCTGAAAGTAAGTAATGGTCTTTTTTTCACCATTCTCATAGATGATAAAATCTGCTTCTTCCAGGTTATTAATATAACGTCCACGGCTATCCTGAACCGTTACCGCCAGAGTTACAGCATTAACAGTCACTTTATAGGCAGGTTTTTCTACCCGCACCTGGCCGGTTTTTTCCTGACCGGAAGTAATCAAAGGGAAAAACAAGACAAAAATCAGGGCTAACCTGGCTGGCCAGATCGTAGAATTTCTTGATATGACCATCTTTAAGTTTTTCTTCCATCCGAATTTAAAAAACATTTTGCAGCCTAAATTATTTTAAGCTTTCCGGGCGATGTCTGACCACCTCTGCTTTGACCATGTAGATGACATCTTCGGCAATATTGGTAGCATGATCGCAGATCCGCTCTAAGTGCCTGGCCACCAGCAGGAGAGGAATGGCCCGCGGAGCGGTGCTGCCGTCCTTTACCATATAATCGTTAATTAGCTCTGATTGAACAAGATTCCTCAGTTCATCAGCCTCGTTATCTCTTAAAATAACTGAACGAGCCAGTTCGGTATCCTTGTTGACAAAGGAATTGATGGCATCCCGGACCATACCCTGAGCTAGAGTAGCCAGCTTCGGAATATCAATTAACGGTTTGAGCAGCGGCTGGTCGGCCAGTTCCAGCACTCGCTGAGCAATATCAACCGCCAGGTCAGCTATTCTTTCCAGATCAGTTGTTATTTTCAGCGACATAACCACAAACCGCAAGTCAGCTGCCGCTGGCTGATAGAGAGCAATTATATTCAAGCATTTTTCCTCTATCTCCAGTTCCATGTTATCTATGTGTTTATCTCCCTTGATAACAGCCTCCGCCAGTTTCCTGCTCAGCTCTCTCAGCGCTCGAACCGACAGCCCGATAGCGTTCTCGACTTCCCCACTCATCTCCAGGATCTTTTTATTAAGTTCTAACAATTCCTCATCAAAATATCTGGTCATTGATTTCTCCTCAATTTTCTTTGAGCAGCCCCTTTCGCTTCTTCAGCCAAACCTACCGGTAATATAATCTTCAGTCCGACGATCCCTGGGACTGGTAAAAATTTGGCCGGTCTGGCCAAACTCAACCAGCTCGCCCAGTAAAAAATAGCCGGTAAAATCAGAGACCCGGGCTGCCTGCTGCATGTTATGAGTGACAATAATTATAGTATACTTTTGTTTCAGCTGATACATCAAATCTTCGATCCTGGCTGTGGCCGTTGGATCAAGGGCAGAACAGGGTTCGTCCATCAAGACCACCTCTGGTCCTAAGGCTAAGACCCGGGCAATACATAGTCGTTGCTGCTGTTCTCCGGTCAAGCATAAGGCATTGGCTTCCAGCCGATCTTTAAGTTCATCCCAGAGATTGACAGCCTGTAAGCTATGGACAAGTCTCTCTTCCATTAAAGCTCGATCGGTCTGACCGTGAACCCTGAGTCCATAAGTGACATTATCAAAGATGCTAAGAGGAAAAGGATTAGGACGCTGAAAAACCATCCCGATTCTTCTCCTCAGTTCCAGCAAATCTGTATCTTCATCAAAAATATTTTTTCCGTCAAAAATAACCCAGCCTTCCGTTCTGACCCCTTCGATCAGGTCATTCATACGGTTCAAGGTCCTTAGAAAAGTTGATTTGCCGCAGCCGGAGGGACCGATCAGAGCAGTAATTTTTCTCGCCTGTATATCAATATTCACGTCCTTTAGAGCCTGAAACTGACCATAAAAAACTGACAGGGACCTGACCTCGATGATATTTTGGTGTGCAATTATTTCTGACATTTCTTTATTTTCCTCGGTCATTCATCTTCCCTACTATTCTTCTCACCTTCTGAACTCTGTTGTTTTATCTCCCTTCCATTAATCTTTTTTATATTTTTGGTTAATTTTCATTTAAATTGTTGCCGGCCGCGGCAGTCAGCGATTATTCTGGCCTTTTCATATTTATTACGGCCTCAGCCGAATTTCCCCTCAATATAATTTTCTGTCCGTTTATCGGAGGGCCTGGTAAAAATAATTTCGGTTTCATCTACTTCAATCAGTTCGCCCATCAGGAAAAAAGCGGTCCGATCGGCTACCCGAGCAGCCTGTTTGGTGTTGTTAGTCACCAGAATAATTGTATAGTCCTTCTTAAGCAGGCGCAGGGTAGCCTCGATTTTCATAGTGGAAATAGGATCAAGGCCTGAAGTCGGTTCGTCCAGCAGGATATACTCTGGCTTAAGGGCCAGAACACGGGCCAGACAAAGCCGTTGCTGCTGACCGCCTGAGAGTTTTAAAGCACTGGTTTTCAACCGGTCTTTTACCTCTGCCCATAAACCAGCTTTGTCCAGGCAATCCTCAACCAGCCGGTCAAGTTTCTGCCGATCAGTCTGGCCTTGAAGTCTGGGGCCAAAGGCGACATTATCATAAATGCTCATTGGCAATGGAACCGGCGTGGCAAAAACCATTCCTAACCGCCGCCGAAGAGCAGCCACATCCACCTCCGGCTGATAAATGTCAAGTCCATCAATTAAGATCTTACCCGAAACCCTGGAACCCGGAATAAGATCATTCAGCCGGTTAAGACAGGTTAAAAAAGTTGATTTGCCACTTCTGGCTGGCCCGATGATACCCAGTATTTCTCCCCGGTAAATGTCCAGATTGATATTCTTTAAACTCGGCTGCTGACCATAGAAATGGCTGAAATTTATGACCTGGATGGCGATGTCTTTCATCTTCTGCTTACCTTTTCAATCAACCTTCTACCATTTTTTCCCTGTTCATTCCGGCGATGTCCGGCTAATATATTTGCTCATTAAATAATAGGTAACGATATTAATCAGAAGAATAGCAATTACCAGGACAGCCGCTGTCCCATAGGCTTTGGACATCGAAATACCTTCTCTGGCCAGAATGTAAAAATGAACAGACATAGTTCTGGCTGAAGAAAAAATAGATGATGGAAGACGAAGAGCGCTGCCAGCCGTGAAGATAACTGCCGCCGTTTCTCCGATGCTTCGTCCTATACTCAAAATTACACCGGTGACAATACCAGGAGCAGCCGAGGGCAGCACAACTCTCGTCACCGTTTGCCAGCGGGTGCTGCCCAGAGAATAGCTGACCAGGCGGTAAGCAGCTGGTACGCTCTTAATGGCCTCCTCGCTGGTCCTGATAATGGTCGGAAGAACCATAAAAGCCAGAGTCAATCCACCGCTCAAGATTGACCAGCCAAATTTTAGTTTGGTGACAAAAAGAATGAAGCCAAATAGACCAAAGATAATAGAAGGAATGCCGGCCAGGCATTCGGCTCCAAATCGGATAATTCTGGTGACTTTTCCTTCAAACGTATATTCGGTCAGGTAGATAGCCGTACCTACTCCCAGGGGTGTGGCTACCAGTAAAGCAATAAAAGTAAGATAAATAGTGGCGACAATAGTTGAGAAGATGCCGCCCTCTTTCCCCATGTGAGCAGGATTTTTGGTCAGAAATTCCAGGCTGAGCTGGGGCAATCCATTTTTCAAAATGACAACCAGAATAAAAACCAAGACCAGGATAGCGACAGAAGTCAGAAAATAAAGGAAAAAGCGGACAACTTTTTGTTCAGCTCTCGGTTTCAGTCTGAATTTTGTCTTCACTTCTTCTCCGACTACCTGCCAGACTGTTTTCTGGCAGCCAGATTAGCCAGAAAATTTAAAATCATAATAATGACAAAAAGAACAACCCCGGTCGCAAATAAAGCTTGACGGTGTTCCCCGCTGGCATAGGCCATTTCCAGGGCGATATTAGAAGTCAGAGTTCTGACCGGAGCCAGCCAGGAGGCAGGCAGATCAGCAGCATTGCCAGCGACCATAATAACTGCCATGGTTTCGCCGATGGCTCTTCCCATGCCCAGAATAATCCCGGCCACCAGACCTGAGCGGGCTGCCGGTAAAACCACCATCCTGACCGTTTGCCACTTCGTTGCTCCTAAGGCAATCGAACCTTCGCGGTAAGAATCAGGAACAGCCCTGATTGAGTCAATTGAAATGCTGATAATTGTGGGTAAAATCATTATACCAAGAATAATTGAAGCAGCCAGAACCGACAGGCCTGGCCCGCCCAGATTTTCCCTGATAAAAGGCACCAGAAACATCAAACCCAGAAAGCCATAGACAACAGAAGGTATGCCGGCCAGCAATTCAAAGACCGGTTTTAACAGACGCGAGAGCCGGCGGCTTGAAAACTCAGTCAAAAAAATAGCACTGGCCAGACCTAGAGGCACACCGATCAGCAGTGCCCCTAATGTAACCAGGAGTGAGCCAACAATCATTGGTAGCAGGCCGAAGCTTTTTTCCGATGGATACCAGTCCTGGCCAAAAAGAAAATTCTTCAGGCCATATTTCACCATGACAGGCAAACCCTGTTCAAAGATAAAAATCGTAATGACGGCCAGAACAGTGATGGCAGTGAGAGCTACCGTCAGCAAACTGAGCCTGATCAACCGGTCATTAGGTTTGGGCCTGATCATTGTCGTATTTCCCTAGTCCGTAAGACTTCCTTTAGCAGCTGTAATCTTTTTAACAGGAATAAGTCCCTCTTGCGGTAACATCGACTGTATGTCGTCTGACAACACAAAATCTATAAATTCTTTAATAAGACCCTGTGGCTCCTCCCTGACTAAAAACAAAAATGGGCGTCGGAGCCGGTAATGGCCCTGAGTAATAGCTTCTTCTGATGGCTTAAGGCCGTCCAGGGCAATAGCCTTAACCCTATCATCTACCAGACCAAGGGATATAAAGCCAATTGAATTGCGGTCACGACTAACGATTTCCCTGACCACTCCGTTGGAATCTTCTACGATGGCCTTTTTGCTGATTCGCCTTGGGCCCATGACCATTTCTTGAAAAGCTCCGCGTGTGCCTGACCCTTCTTCTCTAACCACTACAGTTATGGCCTTATCACTGCCATTTATTACTTTCCAGTTGGTAATTTCGCCAGCGAAAATGCTTCGCACCTGCTCCAGACTCAGATTATCAACGGGATTGGCAGGATGGACAATAATCGCCAGGCCATCATAAGCTACCGTGATCTCAATGAGATCCTTTTCATCCTCTTTCAGCTCCCGTGATGACATTCCAATATGGGCTGTTCCCTCTTTGACCGCCATAATACCACCGCTCGAACCGCCACCCTGAACATTAATTGTCACCTTGGAATTTTTTTCCATATAAAGTTCAGCCCACTCATCAGCGAAGGGCTGGATACTGGTTGAACCAGCGATAATAATCTCGTTCTGACGAGAAGTGGATTCACAAGCTGAAAAGCTCAACAAACAAAAAAAGGCCAGGGTTAGATAGATAGCTAATGATAAAAGTCCAGCTCTAGTTCCAGATTTTAAAAAAATAATTGATCCATCTCGAAAAAAAGATTGAAGACCAGCTTGACGACATTTCTCACGATACTTTTTTGACTCAGGATTCATACTCAGCCATTCCGGTCCTTAAGCCTTTATCTCTGGCGGCCAAATTCAGATAATTCTTGGCAGAAACTAAGCTTTCTGCGACAGGGAATATTCTTTAAAATTTTATTATACCCGAGTTAAGAAAAAAGGAAAGTGAGAAGTTAAATCCGGTCAGAAGAGAATCCAGCTATTCTCAGGATGATATTTTTTCCAGTTCATCCAGCCTTCTTTCAAATATCTGCCTTTTTTCTTCATATTCCTGATAAACCTGAATATATTCCTCGTAAAGCGAATCAAGATCATGGCGATGGAGATCGAGGTCGCGGGACAGGCGGACTACCTCCTGACCGCTACCTTCAACCGAAGCCTCGATTATCTTCTGAGTTAATTGACCGATTTTTCCTTCGGTCTCTTCAATGTTGCTTTCAAGTTCTCTGACTCGTTCTTCCAGTGGTTTTAGACTGCGCGATTTTTCGATAATGACTTCCGACCGAAGCTTTCTCAGCTCACGCGGGGACAGCTTAAAGCGAAAAGGAGCCGTCTCCGTCTCCAACCCGGCATTCATTCCTTCCCCCGCAAGCTGGCCGGCATCGGCTGGAGCATTCTGGGCAGCCTGACGCTCGGCCTGATTGTTAGCGTCCGGGTCGGCTTTTTCTTCGCTCCACCCAATTTTTTGTAAGAAACTCTCATAGTCACCTTCAAAAATCTCTATCTTATTGTCCTGAAAAATCACCAGTCGCTCAGCCAGAGCCCGCAGGTACATCTCATTATGGGTGACCATAACCACCGCCCCGTCAAAATTATCCAGAGCGGCCAGCAAAGCATCACTCGACTCGAGATCCAGATGGTTGGTGGGCTCATCTAGCAAAAGGAGATTGATTGGCCTGGCCAGAATTTTGCCCAGCAGCACACGACTCTTCTCGCCTCCTGACAGTACTTTGATTGGTTTCAAAGCCTCATCGCCTTCAAACATCAAGGTAGCAGCAATCTGGCGAACACGAGCCGGTTCAAGCTGTGGATTGGCCCCAGAGATCTCTTCGAGAACAGTGTTTTCGTTATTCATCTCCTCTGCATATCCCTGTTCATAATAGCCGATCTCCACCGACCTGGCGTAAGTTATCTCTCCGGCCTGGGGTTTAAGCAGACCGGCCATAATCTTGAGCAGGGTCGTCTTGCCACGTCCATTACGCCCGACCACCAGGACCCGGTCGCGAGCTCCAATCTGAAAACTCAGTCTCTCGATAATAGGCTTTTCAGGGCTATAAGCAAAGCTCAATCCTTCCAGACTGAGAGCATATTTATGGTGAAAGGGCTTTTCCTGAAAAGCAAATTCCATGTTTTTTATCTTTTCGAGTTTTTCTCTTTTCCCCATTTGTTCGATATATTTCAGGCGGGACTGCACCAGACCGGCCAGGCGGGCTTTGGCCCGGAAACGGTTAATGAAAATCTCCATTTCTTTGCGTTTCCGCTCATCGTTAACCCGTGTTTTCTCATAAACCTCTTCTTCCTGGGCAATCTGGTTATAGTACTTTTCGGTGTTTCCCTCGATTTTCCTGACCTTATGGCGATGAAGGCCAAGAATGTGAGTAGCTATCCCGTCCATAAAACTCCGGTCATGAGTGATGAGCATCAGTTCCCCTGGCCAGCTGAGCAGAAACTTTTTCAGCCAGCGAATGGAAGTAATATCAAGATAATTGTTTGGCTCATCCAGAAGCAGCAGGTCATAGTCAGTCAAAAGAAGCCTGGCCAGATTTAGCCTGACCTGATAACCGCCCGACAGCTGGAAAGGGCTGAGGTGAAATTCAGAGGTAGAAAAGCCCAGTCCGCTCAGCACTTTTTCAACGCGCCACATCTGGTCGGGACCGGGGCTGGACAGGCCGCGGCTGGCTTCCTCCAAGACTGTGGGCTTTTTAAAGTCAGGTTCCTGCTGTAAATAACCAATTCGATAACTTTTAGGAATTATAATCCGGCCCTCATCTGGCTCTTCCAGGCCAGCCAGCAGGCGAAAAAGCGTCGTTTTACCATGTCCGTTTCTGCCTACCACACCCAGCCGCTCGCCACGATTCAGTCGGAAGCTGACTTTATCCAGCAAAATTTGACGGCCATAACTTTTAGACAAACCTTCAACTGCCAGCATAAATGTTTTAATCTCCGCCTGTTTTAGTTAAGTCAAAAAATAAGCCCGGGACCAGGTTTGGCTCTGGCCCCAGGCTTAAATAATAGCATCTTTTATAGCCAGATGAATGTTTTCTTCAGCTGCTAAAAACCCAACTCCTTCATAACATTGGTGGCGCCAGAAAATTTGTCGGTAACAAAAAGGACATATCTGATATCTACACTGATCGATCGTTGCCATTCAGGAATAATGAAATAATCACCGATCACACTCTCATAAGTCATGTCAAAGATAATTCCTACCTGCTCTCCCCTGGCATTGAGCGTGGGTGAACCGGAGTTCCCACCGGTAACATTGGTGGTATTGAGGAAGCAGGCTGGAACCTCCTTCAAGATCGGATCTTCATAACGGCCGAAATCGCGTTGCTGGTATAGTTGTTTTAACTTATCAGGAACACGGAAGGGTTCGACTCCGGTTTCTTTTTCCATAACTCCCTTTAATGTGGTGATCGGCTTATATACAACCGCATCTCTCGGGATATAGCCCTCGACCAGGCCATAAGTAAAGCGAATGGTCCCGTTAGCATCAGGCGCGAGTTTACCGCCTTTCATTTCGAGCAGAGCTGCCTCATAAGCCTTCTTCAGGTCCTGCCTCTGCTGGCTCCAGGCCTTGCTTTCTTCACGGACAACCTTTAGCTCCTTTTCCAGTTCAGCGGCCAGCAGAATAAAAGGATCATTGGTCTTAAGCAGTTCAGCCGGCTTAAGCTCAAGTAAAGCCAGTCTCTTTTCGGGTGATCCAAGCTGGGTCTTTATATAGAGATTATCTACATAGTCTTCTATTGCTTTTTCTGAACCTTGAGCAATTAACGGTCGGAAAACGGCAGGAATCTTTTCAGGCGGGAGACCCAACATTTTTTTCAGCTGATGTTTGAAGAATTCTCGATCAGTGTCAAGAACATAACCACGTTCAGCCAGTTGAATCCGCTGCTTGATATAGGGAAGATTTCTGTCCTGATAAGCAGGTTCTCTGTCCTTATCAGGTTTCTGTCTCTCCAGAACTGTTCGGTAAATTGTGTAGGCTTGAGATAAAAGGGTTGAGCCAAAATAAGGACTCATGATACTGCTCAGGAGTTCATTTTTGGCCACATAGATTTCATAGCCTTTCATAAAATCGGCCAGCTGATCCAAAACCTGACCGTATTTTTTCTGCCTTTCAGGTGAAGAGTTGACCCAATTCATAAATTCTTTTTCCTGTTCTTTTTTTCTGGCGATTAAATCAATCTTTTTCATACCCTCGACTTTACCTTCCATATTTTTAAGCGAATTATAAAGACCTTTGAGCATACTGGCATAGCGAATTTCAGTTTCTTTATCACCCTGGCTGGCTGTCTCAATGAACTTAATGATATCTTTATATTCTTCAATCCGCTTAACCATGGAATTTAAATCAGATTCAATTTCAGCCGCCGTATAGTTTCGGTAAGTCCGACCAGGATAACCCATCACAAAAGTAAAGTCCCCTTCTTTAACCCCCTCCGGCGATAGCTTTAAGAAGACTTTCGGTTGATAAGGAACATTATCCGGACTGTAGTCAACACCCACTCCTTCCCTGGAAACATAGGCCCTCAAAAAAGAAAAATCGCAGGTATGGCGTGGCCAGATCCAGTTGTCAACTTCCCCTCCAAAATTGCCCAGATCGAGAGGCGGTACATAAACTATCCGGATATCTTTTATCCTTTTGAAGCGAAATAAAAAATACTGGTTGCCACTGTACATGGAGGCAACACTGGCCCGGATATCAGGACCCTGTTTCTCAGCTTCGGCTATAATCTGGTTGACTGCTTTTTCGATTGCTTCGTATTTTTGAGCAGGAGTCATTTTTGGTTTGACTCTGGCTAAAACCCTGGCAGTCACTTCTTCATAGCCGAGGAGAATGTCAGCGGTATAACCCTGGGCTGGGATTTCCTCGCTCCGATTACGAGCCAGAAAGCCATAAGTAATATAGTCGTTCTCTTTGCTGGCTGCCCTCTGCACAGCCCCAAAAGCAACATGATGATTGGTAAGAATCAGCCCCTCGCGACTGACAAATTCACCTGTTCCTCCTCCCAGGTTGACCACCGCACTCATTAAACCGGTGCCATCCAGGCGGTAAAGGTCATCAGGATTCATTTTCAGCCCGAGCTGTTCAAGATTGAGCATCTTCATCTGATGCGGCATCCACATCCCTTCATCGGCCAGAGCCCCCAGCGGCCAGATTACCAGTCCTATAAACAAGACAGAAATGAGAAGCCTGGTTCTAAATTTCATAATGACCTCCTGATCTTAATCTTATTATAATTACACCAATATTCATTTACCCTTTTTAACCAGGTATATTGCCTCTTTTTGAGACCCCACCCTGGTGACAGCGCTCTCCTTTTTATCTTTCAATTTAACTTAAAAACGTACAAATTTGATCCGGCCTTGATCAAAATGATAATAGGCAAAATTTCCAAATTATTCAACTCCAGTCTATTTTCCAGATGATCTCAAGAACACAGTTTTTCACTTCTCTGGCCGAAAAATGCTAAAATCACCAATTATGGACCGTTCATGGGGAGAATAGCATGGAAGACAAAAAGAAGGTATTAATTCTATTCTGCGGGGGGACAATCGTCATGGAAGAAAAAGAAGATGGCTCGCTGGCTGTCCCCGATAGCCAGGATTCGGCCATTAACATTCTCCAGAACCTTGAGCCAAGGCTGAGCACCATCGCTGAATATGATATCGAATTCATTGCCAATATCGACAGCACTAATATTACCCCATCTGACTGGGATAAAATGCTTTACCAGATAAAAGCTAAATACCAGGATTATGATGGTTTTGTTATCACTCACGGGACGGATACTATGGCCTACACTGCTGCCGCCCTCAGCCTGGCGATCATTGGTCTGGGAAAACCGGTTGTCCTCACCGGCAGTCAGATTCCCGGGGAAAAAATTGAAAGCGACGCTCGCCGTAATCTGGTCAATGCCTTCCGGGTAGCCATTATGGATATTTCAGGAGTATATATTGTCTTCGATGAGAGAATAATTCTGGGCTCAAGAGCCAGCAAGGCTTCAGAGTCAAAACTTGATGCTTTTCTGAGCATTAACAGCGAAGACGCCGGTGAGATTTCCATTGACATTAAAATAAAAGACTGGGTTAAGAAGAGAAACAGGGAACCCCATCAGATTGAAATCAGGCCGGGTTTTGAATCCAACATTTTTGTATATACACTGAGTCCGGGATGTGACCCCCAGGGCCTGGAATTTCTACTTAATGACCGGAAGATAAAGGGTTTGATTATCAGAGCTTATGGGACTGGCAATATTCCTTATGGCTTTGAGAATTTTTTCCGGAAAGCCAGAGAGAGAAATCTCCCGGTTATTGTTACCTCTCAGTGTCTTCATGGCAGGACGTTGATGGACCTGTACGAAGTTGGTAGAAAAGCTTTAGAACTGGGAGCAATTGAAGGACACGAAGAAAGCCTGGAGTCGCTTTGCATCAAATTGATGTGGGGCCTACGGCATTTCCCTGATCAAATTGATAGTCTGATCTAAAATTAGCTGCCGGCCAGATCATAAAGAACCAATAGAATTGTTGCCGGCTTCCTCTGGATTAAGGCCAGACAATAGTAGCCGTTCCCACTGACTCTCCACTTCGAATTTGATTTAAAACGGGCCCCACTTGAGCAGAACCGGCGGGATTAAGGCCAGCAAACTTAGTACCGATAGAATTAACATCAGGGGGAGAAACCATTTTGCCCATTTTTCCCAGGGGATTCTGGCCACACCCAGAACCCCCATGGTGACAGCCGAAGTTGGCAGAACTGGATTGATAACTTCACACAGCTGAAAAGCCAGAACTGAGGTTTGCCGGGTGATGCCCACCAGATCACTGAGTGGCGCAATAATGGGCATGGTCAGGGCAGCCTGAGCTGTACCAGAATGAACGAAAAAATTTATGACAGCCTGAACGAGGAATATCACCTGAGCAGTTAAAATCGAAGGTACTCCGGCAATGATATTAGCTGCTCCCTGTAGCATGGTATCCAGGACAGCCGCCTCTTTTAAAATAATCAGCACTGCTCGGCCGCAGGCAATAATGAGGGCAACATTCATCATGTCTTTGGCCCCGTCCAGAAAATTTATAGCAATAGTTGAGGCCTTCATTCTGGCCAGAAAACCTGAGACCAGACCAATGCCCAGAAAAAGGGCAGCAATTTCTTCCATATACCAGCCCTTAGCCAGAATGCCATAAATTAGAAAGCCAATTCCCCCGAAAAGAGTGGCTATAATCAATTTCTCAGCAGCTCCCCAGTCTGACTTCTGGGCCGAATTCAACTGAGGAATAAGACGCTCACGGTCAAGATCATAGACCGGACTAAGCTCCGGATTTTTCCTGATTTTCTCAGCATAAACCATGACAAAGGCAATTCCCACCGTGGTCATAATTAACCACAGAATAAGTCGATAACCCAGACCGGAATAAAGCGGCAGCTCAGCCAGTCCCTGAGCGATACCAACTGTAAAAGGATTGAAAAAAGCGGCAGCAAAGCCAACAGCTGAACCTAAAAAAGGGATAGCCACTCCGACAATGGAATCATAACCAAGAGATAGAGCAAAAGGAATAAATATCAAGACAAAAGGAATTGACTCTTCAGCCATGCCATAAACACTGCCAGCCAGGGAAAAGATTAACATCAGGACAGGTATGACCATGATTCTAAGCCTGGGTTTTCGGCCAAAATAATCGGCCAGGCGACGAATGCCAGCATCAATCGCCCCGGATCTGGTCAGAATGCCAAAGGTGCCACCAAAAATAAAAATCAAAATAATAATTAAAGAGGCATCTTCGAAACCGCGAATAGGAGCAATTAGCAGCCATTCCGGCCCCAGCCATTTTTTTTCGACCTGGTGGTAAGTGCCGGGGACAGTCATCAGCCTGGTCTGACCCTGAACGGTCTTTTCAGTCCGTTGGAACTCGCCTGATGGTAGGATCAAAGCTAAGACATAAACCAGGATGACCAACCAGTAAATTAAAACCAGAGTGTGAGGCAGCTTAAAACTTCTTTTTTCCATCTGTTTCCAAACTGATCAAAAAGTTACCTCATTTTACCTGATTGAAAGCTAAAGAAGCAAAACTTTTGTTAAAATTCCTGGCTTTTTCTCGTCTATATCTCATTCTGGGGGATTAAGAAAAAACTATTGATTTTAAGATAATTTTAAGAGCTGGGCCTGATTTAACAGGACGAAAACTTCTGGGGTCAGTTTATCGGCTAAAACTCGCACAGATAAACTTCAAGCCATCAAGAATGCCTGTTCGCCAGTAGCTCCAGGTATGGCCACCATTCCTCATCCTGGCCTCGTGAGGAATCTTCCGGTCGCGCATAGCCACGTGAAGAGCAGCGTTGCCTTTATAAAGAAAATCATCGTCACCGCAGTCTAAATAAAACCTGACCTGTTTTATTTTATCAACTGGTAGCGTTTTAACCAGCTGAAGTGGATTATAACTCTGGAAGTGAGGTGTCAGCCGCTCACGGCCTTTAAGTCCAGGGCCATAAAGCCGGGCAAAGATCTGCTCATAAGTTTTGTCATCAGTAGCGATTATTTCTTCATCTGTCCAAACCGCGGCACTGAAAGCAGCGGCTGCAGCCAGCAAGTCAGGATGGCGTAAGGCATAAATTAAGGTTCCCCACCCACCCATTGACAAACCAGCTACTCCCCGAAACTCTCTGGAGGCTCTCGTGCGATAATTAGAATCAACATAAGGTATCAGTTCCTGGCAGAACATGTCTTCATAGCGTGCTTTTCCCTGATAATCATTGATATACCAGCTAACTCCCCCATCTGGCATGATAATTATTAGCGGTGAAAGATCGCCGGAAGCAATAGCTCTATCCACAATTAGATTTACCTGGCCAAACTGGACCCAGGCCGTGTCGTTGTCTGTATAACCATGAAGAAGGTAGACGACAGGATAGCGTCGGTTAGAAGTGTCGTAATCAGGCGGAAGATAAACGGTATATCTGACCTCCTGGCCAAGGATCTGACTCGAAAATTTCAGTCCTTCCTGCACCCTTCCAGCCGGCTGAGCCTGTCCGATTTGAGGTGAAAGCAGCCACCAAACAATCAAAGCCAGAAATAAAATATTCTGTCCTTTTGTTCGGTTCATTATTTTCCCCATGATTTTTCCCTCCTATATCCATCCAGTCTTGAATCGACGCTCAGGTTCAGCATTATATTATATTTTCGCCAGATCATCTATAAAGTGCCAGAGAACATCAAATCTCATGTCCCTGCAGTAGGATCAGGTTGAGCTTTTGGCTATTAACCCGTAGCGCTTGAAGTTAGTTAATTTTATCTTGAATTTTTGAACAGATATATTTATATTCTGCCTGTGACTTCCACAAGGGCAAAACCTTTTAATCATAAGGAGGAAGTGCAAAGATGCAAAAAGAAGTTTCCGGTATAGTCATAGAGTGTGTTAAGGGCAATATCGCCAACCAGCCAGATGTTACGGCCATTGTCAACCCAGCCAATGCGCATTTGCAACCGGGAGGGGGAGCGGCTGGAGCTATCCATGAAGCCGCCGGCCCTGGTCTCGAAGAGGAGTGCCGGCCGTTAGCCCCGATTGAGCCAGGCCAGGCGGTCATTACGGGCGGACATAACCTACCCAATAAATATGTCATCCACTGTCTTGGTCCTGTTTATGGAGTAGATGAACCAGCGGATGAACTTCTGACCAGCTGTTATCGCCGGGCTCTGGAACTGGCCGAAGATCATCAGATTGATTCTATTGCCTTTCCCGCCATATCCACAGGCTTCTTCCGTTTTCCACTGGAAAAAGCTACTAACATTGCTCTGAAAACTGTGCTGGAGATGGTGCCCCGGCTTAAATGGGTTAAAAGAATCCGCTTCGTTCTATATACAGATTCAGACCTGGATGTCTATGAGGCAATTTTATTACGATTAACTGCCAGCTAATTCTTTGGTGTGCGTTCTTCGCTGAAGAGACCTTCAGAGTAAAAAGTTGCTGCCCTGTCAAGCCATCATAATTATTTTTTTAATTCTGCTGGCCCGCTCACGGGACCTGGCCGCCATCCTGATCAACCCCGGTTGATTTCGATTAATCGATAATCCTGCGAACCAAGTCCTATTTTTTCCCCATGAGCCAGCTGAATTGACCAGTCAAGGTTATAACCCTGGCGGAAAACATCTTGACCAGCAACCTGATTGACCAGGTCAATTGAGGCTCGATCTAAAGCTACTGGATCCAATGAGCCGGCTATCCCGACATCATGAACTACCCCAGCCTGGTTCCTGGCCATACAATCACAGTCCTTGGTAACCTGCAGGATAAAATTAATAAAAGATATTTTTTCCCCGAAGTGACTTTTAACCGCCAGGGCATATTCAGCCATTTTTTCTTGAAGAAGCCGGGAGTCCTCATCCCATCTCATCTTGATGGCTCCGAAGCGGCAGACAACCAGGCACTCGCCGCAGCCGATACATTTTTCATCATCAATGATAGCCTGGTCTTTTGTTTGCCTGATAGCTGCCGCCGGGCAATAATTAAGACAAACTCCGCAATTCCGGCACTGTCTGGCGCTTACCCTGGGATGGACAACCGAATGTTGATCAAGCTTGCCGGTTCTGGAAGCACAGCCCATGCCGAGATTTTTTATGGCTGCCCCCACCCCGGTCTGAACATGTCCGGTGACATGAGACAGACAAATCATAGCCTGTGAACTGAGGAAAGCACTGGCAATCCGTGAACTTTGAACCCGGCTGCCCCCGACTTTAAGTTCCACTTTTTCCCGGCCAACCAGTCCATCAGCGATGATAACCGGTACTTTGACTATTTCCTGTCTGAAACCATGTTCCCAGGCCAGCCGAAGATGATCAACTGAATTTGACCGCCGACCAACATAAAGAGTATTGCTGTCGGACAAAAAGGCCCGCTCGCTTTTCTTCAAAACGTCATCAATAATCCCGGTCAGCCATTGAGGTTTAATATGACCGGTGTTATTTTTTTCACCGAAATGAATTTTTAAGGCGACAAAATCTTCCGCTTCTATTTTTTCATTAAAACCGAGAGAACGGTAAATCGCCAGCGCTTTTCTGGCAATAACCTCTGGTCCCTCTTCCCGTCTGGCTTTTATAAAATACACTTCTTTCTTCATCCGGTACCTCTTTGCCTTTAGATTAAGTTTGGATAGATATAAGATCCTAAGTCACGTTTGTTTATTTTATCAAAAGAGACCTGGCTGTTTCTACCCCGTCCCCCAGAGAAACTTCCCCACCCAGGGCTAGCAAAGCTTTCTCCAGAGCATCGAAGGCAAATATTATGTCTGTCCTGCTCAGATTACCCATATGGCCCAACCGAAAAACCTGCCCGGCAGTTGGGCCGAGTCCACCGGCCACCACCACTCCAAATTCATCCAGCTTTTGTCTAAAGCTCTGATCTTCTATCCCCTCCGGATAACGAACTACCGACAGGGTTGGGGCCAGACAGGTTTCATCCGTGTAGATTGAAAACCCAAGAGATCTCAGGCCGCTTCTTATGGCCGAGGCATAACGTTCGTGCCTTTCAAAGCGTTTTTCCAGTCCTTCTTCCAGGACGAGGCGAGTAGCTTCGTAAAAAGCTCTGATTTCGTTAATGGCTGGAGTGGAAAAATATTTTTTGGGATTTTCCATCACCGGTAGCCAGCGCAGGATATCAGTATAATAAGCCTTAACCTTCGGCAGTTTCTTCCTTTTATCCAGAGCTTTTCTGGAAAAAATATTTATGGCCAGCCCCGGAGGTGCGCCCAGGCATTTCTGAGCAGCGGTTAAAATAACATCAATTCCCCAGCTGTCAAGATTTTCTTCAATTCCTCCGGTAGCACAAACGCCATCTACGACCAGCAGGACTTCAGGCGTTTCCTGTTTAATAATCTCAGAATAAAGCTCAACCGGGGCACAGCTACCGGTGGCCGTATCAACATGGGTACAAACCACCACCTCGTATTTGTGTTTTTTAAGTTCACTCCTGAGCTCATCGGCACCGACCACCTTCCCCCAGGGACTCTGGAGCAGGCGGTATCTCAGGTCAAAGGCCTCAGCGATTTCTGCCATCCGCTGACCAAAATACCCCTGTGACAAAATCAGCAGGTGGTCAGAGTCGGCGGTGATGTTTAATAAAGCTATCTCCATAGCCAGTGTTCCTGCTCCGGCCAGGATAAAGGGCTGACCATCCTTAGTCCTGACGATTTTCTTCATATTCTCCACCGCCCCGCTCAATTCTCTTTCCATTTCCGGGCTGAGATGCGAGACAGTCGGTTTGGACAAAACTTCCAGAATCCGGTTAACAACCGGCGTCGGTCCGGGGATTAAAAGAAGTTTACTTTCTTTCATTTTTTTCTTCCTTCAAAAA
>JAKPXU010000193.1 GCA_029571905.1 Acidobacteriota bacterium
CCACTGAGGCATAGTTATCCCGGCGCCCCCCATCAACTGAAGATTGATTACGTCCTGTCGAACTTAAAACCTATCCTCGAGAACGAAAATATCAAGAAAGCTGGACAGAATATCAAATATGATTATATCGTCCTCAAAAGAGAAGGGCTCGAGCTCGAGGGAATTCACCTCGATTCAATGGTTCTGTCTTATCTTCTCGAACCAAACTGGGGAAAACATAGTCTGGACCGGCTGGCTGTCCATTATTTACAGGAAGCCAAAGTATCATTTGAAAGTCTGGTGGGGAAGGGTAAAAAACAGCTGACAATTGACCGGGTGCCTGTAGAAAAGGTAGCTGAATATGCCGGTCAGGATGCCCATCTGGCTTTGCGCCTCAGTCAGGTCCTCTGGTCAGAAGTTCAAGCGCGTCATCTGGATCGCCTTTATGAAGAAATAGAAAGACCATTAATAGAAGTTCTGGCCGCCATGGAGCTGTGGGGGGTCAAACTTGACCTTGACTTATTAAAGTCTTTATCGGTTGAACTGGACCGGCGATTGAAAAAACTAGAAAAGCAGATCTACGAGATGGCCGGGCAGGAGTTTAATATCAATTCACCGACTCAGTTGAGTCAGATACTCTTTTATAAGCTTAATCTGCCAGCTTCCAAAAAAACCAGGATAAATAAAGGTCTTTCGACTGCTACTGATATTTTGGAAGAACTGGCCCCGCTCAATCCACTGGCGGGCGCTGTTCTCGAATACCGCCAGTTAGCTAAACTCAAATCAACTTATACTGATTCTCTAATCAACCTGGTTAATCCGGAGACAGGCCGGGTCCACACTTCTTATAATCAGACCATTACCGCCACCGGCCGGCTGTCTTCCTCTGACCCCAACCTCCAGAATATACCGATCCGCGGGGAGATGGGCAAAAAGGTCAGGCAGGCCTTTATTCCTGAGAAAGGGCACGAGCTTCTGTCGGCTGATTATTCGCAAATAGAGCTGCGGCTGCTGGCCCATCTTTCTGGCGATCCGCTGCTCAGACAGATCTTCCTGGAAGACCGCGATATTCATATGGAAACTGCTCGGCGGGTCTTTGGCGAAGCGGTTGAACTTTTCCCGGAAGAAATGAGAAGACGGGCAAAAATAATTAATTTCAGTATTATTTACGGCACATCGGCCTTTTCTCTGGCCAAAGAACTTCAAACTTCAACTGCCGAAGCTCAGAGATTTATCGATCGCTATTTCCACGAGCACCAGCAGGTCAAAGAATATCTGGAAAGCGTGGTCAATCTGGCCAGGGAAAGGGGCTATGCTGAAACGATTTTTGGCCGCATACGGCAAATTCCGGAACTGAAAAGCAAAGACAATAACACTTATCAGGCAGGTCGGCGGATGGCTCTCAACACCCCTATTCAGGGCTCCGCCGCCGACATTATCAAGCTGGCCATGGTAAATATTTACCGCCAGCTAAAATCGGCCGGGCTGAAGACCAGGATGATTCTCCAGGTGCATGATGAATTAGTTTTTGAAGTTCCTCTGGAAGAAAAAGAAATCATTGAAAATCTGGTAAAAGACAGAATGGAAAATGTCTGCTCGCTGAGCGTGCCCTTAAAAGTCCATTTAGCCTGGGGAAAGAACTGGGCAGAAGCCAAATAAAAAAATAGCGCCTGGCTGCTATTTGTTCAAATTAACGGGCTTAGACCAGTGGTTTCTGGTAGACACGAAAAATCTTGTAAACAACGCCTCCCATTCTCTCCATCTCTGCCCTGACCTTAACATTGGCTTCCATTTCATGGTGAGTATCAATAATTTCAAAACCGGCTTTCTGAGCTGAGGCAATCATGGCCATGCCCATCAGGGCATCCAGTCCCATACCCCTGTATTCTTTTTTTATAGCTCCGAGAAGTAAGTCAAGCTGCCTGGTCCGGGATTTGGCCCTTAGAATATGGATAAAACCAAAAGGAAAAATTC